>NZ_DASXJS010000148.1:0-12967 GCF_036497245.1 Actinomycetospora sp.
CCACGCGCATCCCCGGCGACGAGCAGGACACCGCCCGCACCCCCTACACCGACGGGTGGCCGGGGCCCTCGCGCGAGCGCCACATCGTGGTGTTCGTCCGCGGGCACGCCGTCCGCCTCGACGTGCTGGGGGTCGACGGGAGACCGCACTCCGCGGCGGAGCTGGCCGACGCGCTGCGGGCGATCCAGGCGCGCGCCGACGAGCCGGGACCCGGCGTCGGGCGGCTCACGACGAAGGCCCGCGCCGCCTGGGCAGCGAGCCGGCGGGCGCTGCGCGACGAGCACCCGGACAACGCCGCCGGGCTCGAGACGATCGAGACCGCGCTGTTCTGCGTGAGCCTCGAGGACGGCGTGCCCGACGACGACCTCTCGTGCGGCAAGGCGCTGCTCGCGGGGGAGGCCGCGAACCGGTGGTTCGACAAGGCGGTCACGTTCGTCGTGTTCGCCGACGGGACCGCGGGGATCAACACCGAGCACTGCCGCCTCGACGGAACCACCGTGCTCGCCCTCGTGGACGGCATCCTCTCGGAATCCACCGCCGCGCACGCGGAGCGTCTCGGGGCCCACCCCCACGGCGAGCCCACGGCCACGGAGGTGCGGTTCGTCCTCTCCGACGAGCGGGCCGCCGACGTCCGGGAGGCGGGCGCCGACTTCACCGCGTTCGCCGACGGGGTGGCCACCGAGCGGGTCGTGTTCGAGCACGGCAGCGACCGCGCGAAGCAGCTCGGGGTGTCCCCGGACGCGTTCGCGCAGCTCGCGTACCAGCTCGCGCACCGGCGGGCGAAGGGCTTCACCGGGGCGACCTACGAGTCGATCGCGACCCTCCAGTTCCACCACGGGCGCACCGAGGCGATGCGGGTGGTGACCCCGGAGATCCTCGCGTTCATGGCCGCCATGGACGACCCGGGGACCGACGACGACGCCCGCCGCGCCGCGTTCGACGCCGCGGCCGAGGTCCACGGGAAGCGCGCCCGCGCCTGCCAGGCGGGGGAGGCCCCGGAGCAGCACCTGTGGGAGCTCTCGCTCATCGCGGCGCGCCGCGGTGCCGAGCTCGGCGTGACCCCGCCGCTCGCCGTCGTCGACTCGCCGGGCTGGCGCATCATGCGGGACGACTACATGTCGACGAGCTCGGCGCCCTCGGTCAACGTCCGGCTGTTCGGTTTCGGCTCGACCAGCACCCAGTGCATCGGCGTGGCCTACGTGCTCCTGCCCGACCGCTGGGTCGTCCACCTCAGCACCTCGGCCGAGGTCGGGGAGCAGATGACGCGCTTCGCCGTGGAACTGCGGACCGCCGTCGACGAGATCACGACGCTGCTCGGGGGGCGCTGAGCAGGGACACGGCAGCCGAACGGGGACCGACGGCGACCGACCGGACCGGGCTTGCGATCCTTCTCCCCGTGCGAGACCTCCTCTGGTCGACCTTCCTGCCCTGGGTCCGCGTGCCGGGCACACCGACCTACCGCCGGCTGTCCGCCGAACCGCCCCCGGCGGACCTCGGGGACTACCGGCCCTACGACGCGCCCCACGAACCGCCGGGCGCGACCGTCGACGACACCCGCGCCCGCGCCGTCGCGCGGAAGATCGTCGCCGCCGAGCCGGACCGGGTCGCCGAGGTGTCGGCGCTGCTGGACCGGATCGGGCTCGACCACGGTCCCGAGCCCGAGGCCTGGGACGCGATCGGCGCGCGGTTCGCGGACCGGGTCCCCGACGACGCGACGCCCTCGTTGGTCCTCGACCTCGGTCTGCTGCTCGGACGGCGCATCATCGACGCCCGGCCGGAGGCGCGTTGGGAGGCCGACGACGAGGCCGTCCTCGCCTATCCCCAGATCGTCCTGGGGACGACGGTGATCGCGGTGCCGCTGCAGGCCGTGGAGCGCTGGTCCGACCTCGGCGCGGTCCTGGCGCACGCCCTCGACGCCGAGGAGGCCGACCCCGAGGCCGAGTTCGTGGCCTACCTGCGTGAGGTCCTCGACGCCCGGGGTGACGACCTGAGCGCGGACGACCTCCAGTGGATGCTCGCCGAGAGCGGGCTGGAGGACATGCCGGAGCTCCCCGAGGACCTCGAGGAGCGGCTGCCGGCGCGCGACCCGTCGTCGTGATCTTCGCCCCCGGAAGGAACGAACGACTCGTTCGTGGTCTCTATATGCACGAACGAGTCGTTCGTTCCGAACCCCGGTGGGCTCAGCCGAGCATCTTGCGGAGCACGTAGGGCAGGATGCCGCCGTTGAGGTAGTAGTGCGCCTCACCGGGGGTGTCGATGCGCAGCCGCGCGTCGAACTCGATCGCCTTCCCGCCGTCCGTGGGCTCCGCCGTGACGTGCACGGTGTCGGGCACGCCGCCGTCGTTGAGCGCCGTGACACCGGTGATCGAGAAGGTCTCGGTGCCGGTCAGGCCCAGCGAGTCGGCGTTCTGGCCGTCCGGGTACTGCAGCGGCAGCACGCCCATCCCGACGAGGTTCGAGCGGTGGATGCGCTCGTAGGACTCCGCGACGACGGCGCGCACGCCGAGCAGCGTCGTGCCCTTGGCCGCCCAGTCACGCGAGGACCCGGAGCCGTACTCCTTGCCCGCCAGCACGACCAGCGGGGTGCCCTCGGCGGCGTAGTTCTGGGCCGCGTCGTACACCGCGGCCTGCTCGCCGCCGTGGCTGTAGTCGGCGGTCCACCCGCCCTGGGGCAGGTCCTTGCCGTCGCCGTCGCGCAGCTCGTTGCGCAGCCGGATGTTGGCGAAGGTGCCGCGGATCATCACCTCGTGGTTGCCGCGGCGCGAGCCGTAGGAGTTGAAGTCCTTGCGCTCGACGCCGTGCTCCTTGAGGTAGCGCCCCGCGGGCGACTCCTCCTTGATCGCACCGGCGGGGGAGATGTGGTCGGTGGTCACCGAGTCACCGAGCTTGAGCAGCACCCGGGCGCCCGCGATGTCCGACACCGCCGACGGCTCGCGGTTCATGCCCTCGAAGTACGGGGGCTTGCGCACGTAGGTGGAGCCCTCGTCCCAGGTGAACGTCTCACCCTCGGGCGTGGGCAGCGAGGTCCAGCGCTCGTCGCCGGCGAAGACGTCGGCGTAGCCGGAGGTGAACTGCTCCGGGGAGAGCGCCGAGGCGATGACGTCCTGGATCTCCTGCGGGGAGGGCCAGATGTCCTCGAGGGTCACCGGGTTGCCGTCGGTGTCGTGGCCGAGGGGCTCGGTGGCGAGGTCGAGGTCCATCGTCCCGGCGAGCGCGTAGGCCACCACCAGCGGCGGGCTGGCCAGGTAGTTCATCTTCACGTCGGGGTTGATGCGGCCCTCGAAGTTGCGGTTGCCGGAGAGCACCGCGGTGACGGCGAGGTCGCCGTCGTTGACCGCCTTCGAGATCTCCTCGGGCAGCGGACCGGAGTTACCGATGCACGTGGTGCAGCCGTAGCCGACCAGGTTGAACCCGAGCTTCTCCAGGTACGGCAGCAGCCCGGAGCGCTCGTAGTAGTCCATGACGACCTTGGAGCCGGGTGCCAGCGAGGTCTTCACCCACGGGCGGCGCTCGAGGCCCTTCTCGACGGCGTTGCGGGCCAGCAGGGCCGCCCCGATCATCACCGACGGGTTCGAGGTGTTGGTGCACGAGGTGATCGCGGCGATCGAGACGGCGCCGTGGTCGAGCTCGATCTGGGTGCCGTCGCCCATCGTGACCGGCATCGGGTGCGACGGCCGACCGCTCGGGTCCACCGGCTGGCGGTGCACGGGGCGGTCCCGCTCGTCGTCGGTCTCGTTCGGCGGGTCGGAGGCCGGGAAGGACTCGGCGTCGGACTGCTCGGACTGCGAGGCGGGCGAGCCGTTGCCGTCGTCGACGTAGTCGGGCAGCGCGACCCGGAAGGCGCTCTTCGCCTCGTCGAGCCGGATGCGGTCCTGTGGGCGCTTCGGGCCGGCGATCGAGGGGACGACCGTCGAGAGGTCCAGCGAGAGGGTCTCGGAGTAGTCGGCCTCGTGCTGGGGGTCGTGCCAGAGGCCCTGCTCCTTGCAGTAGGCCTCGACGAGGGCGACCTGCTCGTCGTCGCGGCCGGTGAAGCGCAGGTAGTTCAGCGTCTCGTCGTCGATCGGGAAGATCGCGCAGGTCGAGCCGAACTCGGGGCTCATGTTGCCGATGGTGGCGCGGTTGGCCAGCGGCACGGCGCCGACGCCCTCGCCGTAGAACTCGACGAACTTCCCGACGACCCCGTGCTCGCGCAGCATCTCGGTGATCGTGAGCACCAGGTCGGTCGCGGTGGCGCCGGGGGGCAGCTCACCGGAGAGCTGGAAGCCGACGACCTTCGGGATGAGCATCGACACCGGCTGGCCGAGCATGGCGGCCTCGGCCTCGATGCCGCCGACGCCCCAGCCCAGGACGCCGAGGCCGTTGACCATCGTGGTGTGCGAGTCGGTGCCGACCAGCGTGTCGGGGTAGGCCTGCAGCGTGCCGTTGCCGGGCGCGTTGCGGCTCATCACGACGCGCGCCAGGTGCTCGATGTTGACCTGGTGGACGATGCCCGTGCCGGGCGGGACGACCTTGAACTCGTTGAACGCCGTCTGGCCCCAGCGCAGGAACTTGTAGCGCTCCTCGTTGCGCTGGTACTCCAGCTCCACGTTCTTCTCGAACGCGTCCGGGGTGCCGAAGAGATCGGCGACGACGGAGTGGTCGATGACCAGCTCGGCGGGCGCGAGCGGGTTGACGCTGGTGGCGTCACCACCCAGCTCGGTGACGGCCTCGCGCATCGTGGCGAGGTCCACGATGCAGGGCACGCCGGTGAAGTCCTGCATCACGACGCGGCCGGGGACGTACTGGATCTCGGTGTCGGGCTCCGCGGACGGGTCCCATCCGGCGAGGGCCTGGATGGAATCCTTGGTGGTGACCAGGCCATCCTCGGTGCGGAGGAGGTTCTCGAGGAGCACCTTGAGGCTGAAGGGCAGGCGCTGCGAGCCCTCCACCGCGTTCAGCCGGAAGATCTCGTAGGTGGTGTCGCCGACGGCGAGGGTCCCGCGGGCCCCGAAGCTGTCGACGCTGCTGGACTCTTCGCTCACGCCTGTCCTCCCTGGTGGGGCGGTCCCATGTGGTGGGGGACCGGCCCGCTGCTCTGGTCGACCCGTGCGTGCGAGCCGTCGGTTGGGCCGACCGGAGTGGTGGTGGTACGCCGACCGGTCGATCCGCGGGTGCGGGACCGGCTCCCCGGTGGCCCGTCGGAGCACCCTCGCGTGCCGGCCCGCAGCGTGGCCCGCGGGTGCGTCGCGTCGTGCGTGCCGCGCGGAGACGATCCCGTCCTGCCGGGAGTCTCGCGCACGGTCACCGGCGGCGCACTCGCACCCCCGGACCTGCGCCTTCCAGGTTACGACGATCACGTCCGGCCGTCGGGGTGCCGCGTCTCACCCCACCTCTGCGCCCGGCCCCGCGCCGGCGGCCCGTCGATGATCAGGAGCACGCCTGGCAGAGGGAGAGCGCCCGAAAGCTGCCTCCTGTGCCCCTCGTGCGATACGCCGCACCCCGCACCTTGATCAGGAGCACGCCCGGCAGAGGGAGAGCGGCGTGAGGCTGCCTCCAGTGCCCCTCGCCGGGCCGGCAGCTCGTCGGGCGTACCCCGGAGCACCGTCCGGACACGCCCACGGCGGTGTGGTGCCACCGTTCCGGCGGGCCCAGGTGATCCACTCGCGTCCGCCCAGGGCCGCCGTGGCAGTGGAGGAGGTTCGCCGTGGCGCGAGCGGTCGGTCGGAGCCGGGCCGGGACGGCCACGGGTCTCGTCCTGGCCTGCGCCGCCGCGCTGCTGCTGGCCGGGGTCCCGGCGAGCGCCCAGACCGCGCCGCCCCCGCCGCCGGGCGGGACGGCCGCCGCCGGCGCCGAGGTGGGACGCCTCGTCGGCCAGCTCTCCACGCTGCAGACCCAGCTCGACGGCCTCGCCGAGAAGGCCGGGCAGCGCCAGGAGCTCGCCAACCGCGCCGTCGCCGACGACACCGCCGCCCGCGGTCGCGTCGAGCAGACCCGCCGGGACGCGGCCACCACCCGCGCGGCCGCGGACCGGGTCGCCGCCGACGCCGAGAGTGCCCGCACGCGGGTCGACACCTGGGTGGCCGCGCAGTACCAGCAGGCCGACGCCGCGAGCATCGGCACCGCGCTCGCCGGGACCCGGGGCCCGCAGGACGTGGCCGACCGCCTGCAGCTGCAGGGGCTGGTCACCGCCGAGCAGTCGGCCGACCTCGAGAGCTACGAAAACGCGAGGGTCGAGGCCGCGAACTCCGATTCCCGGGCCCGCGCCGCCGCGGCCGACGCCGCCGACGCCGCGACCCGCGCGGCCGCCACCCGCGACGCCGCCGGCCGCGAGCTCGGCGCCGCCCGGAACGCCGTCGCGGACCAGCAGCGCCAGATCACCGGGGTCACCGCCCAGCGCCAGGCGGCCCAGACGCGGCTCGCGCAACTCGAGGCCTCCGACGCCGCCCTCGCCGCCCAGCGACGGCGGGCCGAGGCGGCACAGGCGGCCCAGCAGCGGGCGCAGGACTCCGCCGACGCGGCGGCACGCGACGCCGCCCGGGCCCGGCTCGCCCGCGGACCCGCGCCCGCCGTCAGCACCCCCACGCCGTCGCCGTCGCCGTCCTCCCCGTCCGGGTCCGCTCCCTCCGGGCAGGACCCGGCACAGACCGTCATCGACCGGGCCCTCTCGGAGCTGGGCACGACGTACGCCTGGGGCGGCGGCGACGCGAACGGCCCCACGCAGGGCATCCACGACGGCGGCGTCGCGGATGCCTTCGGCGACTTCGACAAGACCGGGTTCGACTGCTCGGGCCTGATGGTCTACGCCTTCGCGGCCGCCGGGAAGTCGCTGCCGCACTACAGCGGCTACCAGGAGGATGCGGGCGCGAAGTACCCGCTCGATCAGCGCAAGGCCGGTGACATGCTCTTCTGGGCCGACGACGACGGCGTCCACCACGTCGCCCTGTACCTGGGCGACGACAAGATGGTGGAGGCCCCGGAGTCCGGGAAGGTCGTGCGGATCGCCCCGGTCCGGTTCGACGACGAGATCGTCCCGACCGTGACCCGGCCGCTGGGATGACCGGTCCTCACCGGGGTCTCACCCCACCGGCCCTCTCCTTGATGCGACCAGTCTTGGGCAGGCGCACGGTGTCGGAGGCGGTCGGTACCGTCACGCAGCGACAGTGCAGTAGTGCAGCGGAGCAGGACCGGGCACGGCGCCCGCAGGATTCGGAGGGCCCGCGGTGAGCGAGCAGACGGCGACTGAGCACCAGGGACCGGACACCCCGGCGCACGACGCCGAGCAGCTCGAACGGACCGTGCTCGAGGTCAAGCGCGTGATCGTCGGGCAGGACCGCCTCGTCGAGCGGATGCTGGTCGGCCTGCTCGCCCGGGGCCACCTGCTGCTCGAGGGTGTGCCGGGCGTCGCGAAGACGCTGGCGGTGGAGACCTTCGCGCGGGTCGTGGGTGGCTCGTTCGCCCGCATCCAGTTCACCCCCGACCTGGTGCCCTCGGACATCCTCGGCACCCGGATCTACCGGCAGGGCCGCGAGGCGTTCGACGTCGAGCTCGGGCCGGTCGTCTCGAACTTCGTGCTGGCCGACGAGATCAACCGCGCGCCCGCGAAGGTGCAGTCGGCGATGCTCGAGGTGATGGCTGAGCGGCACGTGTCGATCGGCGGCATCAGCCACCCGATGCCCGACCCGTTCCTCGTGCTGGCCACCCAGAACCCGATCGAGAACGAGGGCGTCTACCCGCTGCCGGAGGCGCAGCGGGACCGGTTCCTCTTCAAGATCCTCGTCGAGTACCCGACGGCCGACGAGGAGCGGGAGATCGTCTACCGGATGGGTGTGCACCCGCCGGAGCCGCACACCGTGCTCGACCCGACCGAGCTGCGCCGCCTGCAGGAGGTCGCCTCGCAGGTGTTCGTGCACCACGCGCTCGTCGACTACGTGGTGCGCCTGGTCATCGCCACCCGCGAGCCCGGTACCCACGGCATGTCCGACGTCGCCGGCTGGGTCGCCTACGGCGCGTCCCCGCGCGCCTCGCTCGGCATCATCGCCGCCGCTCGCGCCCTCGCGCTGGTGCGCGGCCGGGACTACGTGCTGCCCCAGGACGTCGTCGACATCGCGCCGGACGTGCTGCGTCACCGCCTCGTGCTCTCCTACGACGCGCTCGCCGACGGGGTCCCGGTCGACCACGTGGTGACGCGACTGCTGCAGACGGTGCCGTTGCCCCAGGTCAGTGCCCGCCCCGTGGCGGTCTCCGGTCCTGCCGGCCAGGCACCCCAGCACGCCGGCCCCGCGCCCGGGCGCCAGGCGGCGGCCGGCTCGTGAGCGGCGACGAGGCCCCCGCGCGGGTGTCGTGGTGGCCGCGGCTGCTCGGACGCCTCGGCGTGGCCGGGGAGGGGCAGGAGCGCGACGACGACGCGGGCCGGGCTCCCGGGGCGGAGCAGCAGGCCGAGAGTGGGTCCGGGTCGGGAAGCGGTGAGTTCCCTGTCCGCCCGCCGCGCGAGGGCCGGGGCGCCGAGCCGTACCCACCGAGCCTCGCGCCGGGCAGCGAGCACCTCGACGCGTCCTTGCGCACCCTCGAGCTGACCGTCCGGCGACGCCTCGACGGGCTGCTGCAGGGCAACCACCTCGGGCTGGTCCCCGGACCGGGGTCGGAGGCGGGCGACGCGCGGGCCTATCAACCCGGCGACGACGTGCGCCGCATGGACTGGTCCGTCACGGCCCGCACCTCGGAGCCCCACATCCGCGAGACCATCGCGGACCGCGAGCTGGAGGTCTGGCTCGTGGTCGACCTCTCGCCGAGCCTCGACTTCGGCACCGGCGGCTGCGAGAAGCGGGATCTCGCGGTGGCCGCGTGCGCGGCGGTCGTGCACCTCACCCGCGGCGGCGGGAACCGGGTGGGTGCCATCGTCGCCACCGGAGCCGGGGCGAGCGGAGCGACGGGGAAGGGGGCGGGCCTGGTCCGCCTCCCCGCGCGCGGGGGCACGCTGCACGCCCACGGGCTGATGCGCCGCATCGCGGCGACCCCGCGGGCCCCGGAGGGCACCCGGGGCGACCTCCTCGGCGCCCTGGAGGCACTGCGCAACCCACCCCGACGCCGCGGCCTCGCCGTCGTGATCTCGGACTTCCTCGGCGACGTCGACTGGGACCGGGCCCTGCGCGGGCTGGCGATGCGCCACGAGGTGCTGGCCATCGAGGTGGGGGACGAGCGGGACGAGGAGCTGCCCGACGTCGGCACCGTCGTGCTCGCCGACCCCGAGTCCGGGCACACCCGCGAGGTGACGACCACCCCGACGCTGCGGCGCCGCTTCGCCGCCGAGGCCGCGGCCCACCGCGACCGGGTGGCGGCCGCGCTGCGCGGCGCGGGCGCGGGGCATCTCCGGCTGCGGACCGACCGCGACTGGATCGCCGACGTGGTGCGGTTCGTGGTCGCGCGCAAGCGGGGCTGGTCGGGGCAGGGGACGACCTCGGTCACCGGATCCGGGGCACTCGCCGGAAACCGGGCGGGAAGGAGCTGACCCCGTGTTCTCCCACCCGTGGTGGCTGCTCGCCCTCCTGATCGTCGTCGCCCTCGCCGGGGTGTACGTCTGGAACGAGCGCCGCAGGCGCCGCAACACGATGCGCTTCACCAATCTCGGCGTCCTCGAGAAGATCGCGCCGAAGCGGCCCGGGAAGGTACGTCACGCACCGATCGCGCTGATCCTCGTGGCGCTGACCTGCCTCGTCATCGCCCTCGCCGGGCCGTTGACCACCGAGCAGGTCCCGCGCAACCGCGCCACCGTGATGCTCGCGATCGACGTGTCGCTCTCGATGCGCGCCACCGACGTGAGCCCCAGCCGGCTCCAGACCGCGGAGCAGGCGGCCACCGAGTTCGTCGACCAGCTGCCGCCGGGCATCAACCTCGGGCTGGTGTCGTTCGCCGGGACCGCGACGGTGCTCGTGTCGCCGACGCGTGACCGCGACTCCGTCAAGCGTGCGATCTCGACGCTGCAGCTCGCCGAGTCGACCGCGACCGGTGAGGCGATCCAGGCGTCCCTGGCGTCCATCCGGTCCGTGGCGACCCAGATCCAGGGTCCGGAGCAGCCGCCCCCGGGTCGGATCATCCTGCTCTCGGACGGCAAGCAGACCATCCCGTCCGACCTCGAGGCTCCGCGCGGCGCGTTCACCGCCGCCGACCAGGCCAAGCAGCAGGGCGTCCCGGTCTCGGCGATCTCGTTCGGCACCGACTACGGGGAGATCGAGATCGAGGGGCGGCCGGTCCCGGTCGCGGTGGCCGACTCCGACATGCAGGAGATCGCGCGGCGCTCCGGCGGGGACTTCTCGAAGGCGGCCAGCCAGCAGGACCTCCGCGCCACCTACGACACGCTGCGCGAGCAGATCGGCTACGAGTCGCAGGAGGTCGACACCGGGGCCGACTGGCTCATGGCGGGCACGATCCTCGTGGTGATCGGCCTGGGTGCGGCGTTCGCGCTCGGCGCCCGGTTGCCCTAGTCGCGTCACGGTGACGGTGGGTCGCGCCACTGGGAAGGCGCTACCGAGGGGTAGCCGATAGCGTGCGCCGCGGTCAGCCGCCGACGTTGGAGGAGATGCGTGAGCCGGGTCGTGCTCGTGACCGGAGGCAACCGGGGCATCGGCCTCGCGATCGCCCAGGAGCTCGCGAAGGCGGGCAACACCGTCGTCGTCACCCACCGCAGCGGGGAGCCGCCGGAGGGCCTGCACGGCGTGCAGTGCGACGTCACCGACTCCGCGGCCGTCGATGCCGCGTTCTCCCAGGTGGAGAGCGAGCACGGGCCGGTGGAGGTCGTCGTCGCCAACGCGGGCGTCACCCAGGACGGGCTGCTGATGCGCATGCCCGAGGACGCCTTCACCGACGTGCTCGACGCCAACCTGACCGGCGCCTTCCGGGTCACCCAGCGCGCGACGCGGGGGATGATGAAGTCCCGGTTCGGTCGGCTGATCTACATCTCCAGCGTCGTCGGTCTGATGGGCGCGCCGGGCCAGGCGAACTACGCGGCCTCCAAGGCCGGGCTGATCGGGCTGGCGCGCTCGGTCGCCCGCGAGCTCGGCGGGCGCGGGGTGACCGCGAACGTCGTCGCCCCCGGCTACGTCGACACCGACATGACGGCCGACCTCACCGACAAGCGCCGCGAGGAGATGCTGGGCGCGATCCCGGTGGGCCGGACGGCGAAGCCCGAGGAGATCGCCAAGGCCGTCGCGTTCCTCGCCTCCGACGACGCCGCCTACATCACCGGTGCCGTGCTGCCCGTCGACGGCGGCGTCGGCATGGGCCACTAGAGATACACAGAAGGAGCTTTCGTGGGTCTGCTCGACGGCAAGCGCATCCTGGTCACCGGGATCATCACCGACGCGTCGATCGCGTTCCACGTCGCGAAGGCGGCCCAGGAGGCCGGCGCGACCGTGATCCTCACCGGCTTCGGCCGCGTCTCGCTGGTCAAGCGGATCGCGCAGCGCCTGCCGCAGGAGGCGCCGGTCATCGAGCTCGACGTGCAGAACCAGGAGCACCTCGACGGCCTCGCCGACCAGGTCCGTGAGCACGTCGACGGCCTCGACGGGGTGCTGCACTCGATCGCGTTCGCCCCGGCGGCCGCGCTCGGTGAGGGCGCGTTCCTCAAGGCCGAATGGTCCGACGTGTCCACGGCGATCGAGGTCTCGGCGTTCTCGCTGAAGTCCCTCGCCGTGGCCTGCCGCCCCCTGCTCTCGCGCGGGTCGAGCATCGTCGGGATGGACTTCGACAACACCGTCGCGTGGCCGGCCTACGACTGGATGGGTGTCGCGAAGTCGGCCCTCGAGTCGACCACCCGCTACCTCGCGCGTGACCTGGGGCCCGACGGCATCCGCGTCAACCTCGTCGCGGCGGGCCCGATCCAGACCATGGCCGCCAAGTCCATCCCGGGCTTCCAGTCGTTCGAGCAGGCCTGGACCGACCGTGCCCCGCTGGGCTGGGACCTCACCGACCCGACCCCGGTCGCGAAGACCGCGTGCGCGCTCCTCTCCGACTGGCTGCCCACGACCACCGGCGAGATGGTCCACGCCGACGGCGGGTTCCACGCGATCGGCGTCTGAGCCTCACGCGCCCGGCCCGGCTGTCGGGGTCCGGTGGTTCCATCTCCGTACCCGAGACGGAGGCCAGGCCATGGACGACGAGCAGCAGATCCGCGACCTCATCGAACGGTGGGCGCTCGCGGTCCACACCGGGGACATGGCCGGCGTGCTCGCCGACCACGCGCCCGACATCGTCATGTTCGACGTCCCGCCCCCGGAGGACGGGGTGCGGGGGCTGGCGGACTACGAGCAGACCTGGCCCGGGTTCTTCGAGTGGCAGGCGTCGGGGGCGTCGTTCGAGATCGTGTCGCTGGACGTGACGGCGGGCGCCGAGGTCGCGTTCGCGGTCGCCCTGTTGCGGTGCGGGACGCCCGACGAGTTCGCGCGGACGCCGAACCGCCGGCTGCGCCTCACCCTGGGGCTCCGGCGCGACGACGGGCGCTGGGTCGTCGCCCACGAGCACCATTCGTTCACCGACGACGGCGTGGCTGAGGAAGCCTCTGTGGAGCAGGTGCGCGCGGTCCACGAGCAGTGGTTCGAGCAGACCGCGGCCAAGGACCTCGAGGGGATGATGGCGAACATCGCCGACGACGTCGTGTCCTACGAGCACGCGGGCCCGATGAGCTACGAGGGTGTCGACGCGGTCCGTGAGATCTGCCGGTCGGGCCTGGAGTCCGCGTCGGGCGAGATCGCGTTCGACGTGCCGGACCTTCGGGTGCGCGCGGACGGGGACCTGGCGGTGGCCTGGGGGATCGACCGGATCGTCGCGGACGGGGCCGAGTCCCGGTCGCGGGCGACGCGGGTGTTCGAGTGGCGCGAGGGGGAGTGGCAGATGATCCACCAGCACCTGTCGTTCCCCGTGACGGAGAGCTGAGGTCAGGCGCGGACGTCGAAAGGCCACACGCCCGCGGGCCAGGCGGTGCCGACGAACAGCAGCC
>NZ_DASXJS010000149.1:0-5602 GCF_036497245.1 Actinomycetospora sp.
ACGACGGCCCCGCCGAGCAGCACGGCGCCGACGAGGTCCAGCGGCCGGCGCCGGTCCGCGGGGACCGCGACGTCACGCGGCAGCAGCCGCATCCCGAGCAGCAGGGCGACGATGCCGATCGGCACGTTGACGTAGAAGACCCAGCGCCAGCCCTCGGCGTCGCCACCCCACGCCAGCAGCAGGCCGCCGGTGAGGGGACCGACCGCGGTGGAGATCCCGATGGCCGCGCCGAAGAGCCCGAACGCGCGCCCGCGCTCGCGGCCGGAGAACAGCTGCTGGATCACCCCGATGATCTGCGGGTTCATCATGCCGCCGGCCGCGCCCTGCAGCAGGCGGGCGACGACGAGCATCGTCGGGTTCACCGACAGGCCGGCGACCACGCTGGTCACGGTGAACAGGGCGAGCGAGCCCAGGAACATCTTCTTGCGGCCGCGGTCGTCGCCGAGCCGACCGGAGGCGACCAGGACCAGGCCGAACGCCAACGCGTACCCCGAGACCACCCAGGACAGCTCGGCCGACGACGCGCCGAGGCTGCGCTGCATCGGCGGGAGCGCGACGTTGACGATGCTGACGTCGAGCAGGGTCATGAAGCCCGCGACGAGGCACACCACGAGGGCGCGCCAACGATTCGGGTCGGGCTGGTCCGGCGGAGGTGCCGGGACCTCGGTCTGGTCGCGGGCGGTCACGCACGTCAGGATGCCCCCGCCGTCGGTGCCCAAGCACACCGGTGACACGGCCGACCCCGCCGATCACGTCCGAGGAGGTGCGCCGCCCGCGTGGAGGTGCTCAGCAGCAGGATCCTCATCCGTCCCCGCGACCCCGAGGCGGCGTGGGCGTTCTACGGAGGCACCCTCGGGCTCGCGATCTCGCGCGAGTTCCCCGGGGGGATCGTCTACTTCCTCGGGACCGGCTACCTCGAGGTCTCCGGGCGGACCTCCGAGGGCCCGATCGGCCCGGACGCGCTGTGGGTGCAGGTCCGCGACGTCGCGGCCGCCGAGAGCGAACTCCGGGCGGCCGGGGTGACGGTCACGCGGGAGACCCGCACCGAACCGTGGGGCCTGCGCGAGTGCTGGATCGCCGATCCCGACGGGCGCGCGATCGTGCTGGTCGAGATCCCTCCGGACCACCCGATCCGGAAGGACCTCCGGCCCAGGTGAACCGATGTCGCCGCTCCGGCGACACCTCCGTTCACAGGGCCTTGGCCAGCTCCTCCAGCGCCGGGCGCGGGTCGTCGAACGGGGAGTCGCCGAGGACCTGGACGAGCACGTGGTCGGCACCCGCGTCGAGGTGGGCCTGCACGCTCGCGGCGGCGGTCGTCGCGTCACCGATCCCGACGAGCGCGCGGGCGAGCCGCTCGGAGCCGCCGCGGACCAGATCGGAGTCCTCGAACCCCTGCCGCAGCCACGAGTTCCGGTAGTTCGGCAGGCCCGAGTAGACCTCGAGGTGCGCGTGGGCACGGCGCAGCGCGTCCTCCTCCGTCGCGCCGTTCACCCCGGTGATCGCCACCGCCTGCTCGGAGACGACCCACTTGTCCGGCCCCAGCGCCGCGCGCGTGACCGCGGTCTGCTGCGGCAGCACCAGGTAGGGGTGGGCGCCGTCGGCGGCCGTCCCGGACAGCTGGATCATCTTCGGTCCCAGCGCGGCGATGAGGCGGGTGGGTCGCACGCCGGGCTCGACCTGCTCCCCGACGGCGTCCATCCGCTGCAGGTAGTCCCGCATCGTCGCCAGCGGCTTGGTGTAGGTGCCGCCGCGGCCGCGCTCGACCAGCGGTCCGTGGCTGACCCCGAGCCCGAGCACGAACCGGCCGGGGTGCAGGGCGGTGAGGGTGCGGGCGCCGGACTCGGCGGCGATCGGGTCACGCGCGTGGATGTTCGCGATGCCGGTCCCGACGACGAGGCGGTCGGTCGCGTTCAGGAACGCTCCGGCCTGCGTCAGGGTCTCCTTGCCGTAGGCCTCGCCGTAGAACAGCGAGCCGTAGCCCATCCGCTCGATGTCCCGGGCGACCTCGCTCGCGGCGCCGATCGTCCAGGAGTCGCTGGTCCACCAGACCCCGACGCGGGAGGGGAAGTCGACGGCCGGGGTTCCTTCCGTGGTGCTCATGATCTCCGACGCTAATCCTGGGCGTCGGCGCCCGCCCGCCCACCCAGGAGCTCGTGGGAGCAGTGCTCCTGGGCGAGGCGTCGCAGGGCCGCGAGCAGCGAGTCGCCCAGGACCGTCCCGACGACGGCGCCCTCGACGGTGCGTGCGCGGTCACCCCGGTCGACGACGGCGGCCACCTCGCGGCGGGCCACGCCCTCCATCGCCCCGGCGTAGAGCTCGAGCTGGCCGGCGAGGTCGTCGTCGCCGAGCCGGGTGTAGGTGGCGAGCACCTCGACGGCGGTGCCCCACGCCGGGTTCTGCGGCGAGACCTCCCACCCCCGTCGGGCCACGAGATCCGCCAGGGCCCGCTCCGCTCCCGCGCGGGCCTCGTCGTCGTCCTCGGCGTTCTCGGCGTGCCGCGGCGTCGTCGTCGCCTGCGCCCGGCCGAGCGCCTCGTGCAGCGGCACCTGCGGGTCGTCGACCGCCGCGAGCACGTCGCGCGTGGCGGCCACCGACAGGCCGCCGACGTCGATCAGCGCCCTCACCATCCGCAGCCGCCGGACGTGGCCGTCGTCGTAGGCGGCCTGGTTCGGGCCGGTGCGCTCGCCGGACGGGAGCAGGCCCTCCCGCAGGTAGTACTTGATCGACGCGACGCTCACTCCGCTGCGCCGGCTCAGCTCGCCGACCCTCATCCGGTCTCCCCTCTCGACATCCTTCTTCGGATAGTAGTACTGTCCGCTTAACGGACAGTGAAACTATCCACCGCGGGGGCCGACGTGCAGTCCTGGAACCGATCCCTCCTGGCGCTCACCGGCGCGATGATCCTCCTGGCCCTGGTCTGTGTGGGCGGCCTCCTGCTCGACCCGCGGACGCTGCTGGGCCAGCCGATCTGGGCGAAGCCGCTCAAGTTCTCGATCTCGATCGCGATCTACGGGGCCACGCTGGCGTGGATGATCTCGCTCGTCACCGGTCGTCGTGCGCGACGGGTCGCCACCGCGGCCGGCGCGGTGGTGGCGGCGACCGGGGCCATCGAGATGGTCGCGATCGTGGGGCAGGTCGTCCGCGGCCGCACCAGCCACTTCGACGTCGCCACGCCGTTCGACGCGACCGTCTGGTCGGTGATGGCGGCGTCGATCGTGACCCTCTGGGTGGCCACCGCCGCCGTCGGAGTGGTGCTCCTGCGCGAGCGGTCGCTACCGGTCGCGTCGGCCTGGGCGATCCGTCTCGGCCTCGGCGTCGCGCTGCTCGGGATGGCGGTCGCCTTCCTGATGACGGGCCCGACCGGCGCGCAGATCGAGACGGCGCAGGCCACCGGGTCGATGCCGACGGTCGGGGCGCACGCGGTCGGGGCGCCCGACGGCGGCCCCGGCCTGCCACTGCTCGGGTGGTCGACAACGGGCGGGGACCTGCGGATCGGTCACTTCGTCGGCCTGCACGGGCTCCAGGCACTGCCGCTGCTCGCCGTCATCCTGCTGATGGTGTCCGGGCGGGTGGCGAGGCTCGCGGACGAGAGGGTGCGGGCGCGGCTGGTCGCCGTCGGCGCGGGCTTCCTGACCGGCCTCACGCTGCTCCTGACCGGCCAGGCCCTGCGCGCCCAGCCGCTCCTCGCACCGGACGCGCTGACGCTCGGAGCTGCCGCGGCCCTCGTCGTCGGGACCGTTCTCGCCGCGGGCCTGGTGCTCTCGCGGGCACCGCGGCCGACGTCCCGCGAGGCGGTGCCGGCATGAGGGACGCCTACCTGGCGCTCTCGCTGGTCGGGCTCGCCGGGACCTGGTGGTTCAACCTGGCCTCCTTCGCCGCCGGCGAGGACTACCTGGCCGGCTGGTTCGCGAACTCCGCTGGTTCCTCGGCCGCCGTCGACATCCTCGTCGCCGGGCTCGCCGCCTGCGTGTTCATGGTCATCGAGAGCCGCCGCCTCGGCTGGGCGCCCTGGGTAGCGGTCGTCCTCGTGGTCGCGTCCTTCGCGATCGCCGTCGCCTTCGTCTTCCCGCTCTTCCTCTTCCTGCGCGACCGCCCCCGTTCCATCACGGAGGTCATCTCATGACTCACCGACGTGTCGTTGTCGCCGGGGCGAGCCTGGCCGGTCTGCTCGTCGCGCTCGTCCTCGCTGAATCCTCCGAGGTCACCCTCGTGGAGCCGGACGATCTCCTCGACTCCGTCGACCACCGAAGCGGAGCGCCGCAGTCGACTTCACCGACGACGACGGTCGAATCACGGGCGCCCGCGTCCGTGTCTCGTCGGCCGAGGAGGAGCTCCTGGAGGCCGACCTCGTGGTCGACGCGACCGGACGGCAATCCCGGTCGCCGCAGATGCTCGCGGAGCTCGGCTCCGGGCCCGTCCCGCAGGTCGAGCTCCAGCCGGGAGTGGGCTACGCCAGCCGCCGGTTGCGACGTCCCGAGCACCCGAGCTCCGGCTGGCACGGGACGATCGTGATGGCCCGTCCCGGGGAGAACCCGCGGTTCGGCGCACTCATGCCCACCGAGAACGGGACGTGCACGATCACTCTCGGCGGCATGGCCGGGCACTACCCGCCGACCGACGAGCAGGGGTTCCGGGAGTGGGCCCGCCACCTGCCCGACCCCGAGCTCCACGAGGCTCTCCTCGAGGCGACGCCGTTGTCGGAGATTCGGGGTTACAGGACCCCGTCCACTCGCTTCCGACGCTTCGACCGGCTCCGGCCCCTGCTCGGCTTCCTCGCCGTCGGTGACGCCGTCGCATCCTTCAACCCGATCTACGGCCAGGGGATGTCCGTGGCTGCCCTCGAGGCGTTGGCCGTGCGCGCCGTGCAGCACCGCGAGCCCCGCGATCTGGCGACTGCTGCGCGCAGGGCGGCCGCGGTCGCCGCCGGCCCGTGGGATCTCGCCGCCGCCCAGGACCGGTCCTGGACCACCGACCGACGCTCGACGACCGACCGTGTCCGGGCAGCTACCTCCGGACCGTCCAGGCGGCCGCGACCGAGGATCCCGTCGTGGCCCGCGCGTTCGCCGAGATCATGATGATGACCGCCGAACCCGCGGCCCTGTTCCGCCCCGCTGTGGTGCGAGGTCTCGCCGGGCACGCGTGGCGTCGTCGCCGCGTTCCCCTCGAGGTCCCGGAGGCAGTTCGATGAGCCCCTACGTCCGTCGCAGCGCCGACATCGACGGCGACTTCGTCGTCTTCGGGGTCCGGCCGTCGTCCAGTTCTGGCGGTCGTACTCCCGTCTCGGGTCCTACGCGCGCAGCGCGCAGGCCGAGCACCTCCCGGCGTGCGTTCAACCGGGCCGCCCGGGCCCACGGCGACTCTGTCGGCATCTTCCACGTCGGCCACGCGCATCGGGGCGCGGACCGACGACGAGGCCCCGGCGGCGGCACCGGCGCAGCCCTGAATCGGCCCCGCCCCCGCGGGAACGAACGACTCGTTCGTGGCTTCTAGCTGCACGAACGAGTCGTTCGTTCCGGCGGGGCGGTTCGGCCTACAGACCCAGCCGCCGCGCGATCAGCATCTTCTGCACCTCGCTGGTGCCCTCGCCGATCTCGAGGATCTT
>NZ_DASXJS010000150.1:0-47116 GCF_036497245.1 Actinomycetospora sp.
TCCTGCGGTTCGGGGGCTCGCGGTCCGCTGCCGCGACGCGTCGGGGTCAACGGACGACTTGGTGCGGAACTGTCCCGTGTGCAGCGCGTCGGAACGCTCCAGAGAGACTACGACCTCACCGTATGTCTCCCACCCGCCCTCTGTGAGGTGCTCTTCCACGCAGTCGATCAGCGAGTGGGTGATGGTCTCCTCGTCGCCGGCCATACGTGCGTGGTCGGCGGGACTGAGCGCCACCGTGTAGTGGTTGGGCGCGAGCTCACGCCCACCTGCCAAGACTCGCACGCCGTCCTCCGCCTCGCGGCGGAGGGCCTGTGCGATCTCCTGGGGAACGACCTTGCCGCCGAAGACCCGCGCGAAGCTGTCACCCACGAGGCCTTCGAGCGCACGCTCGAAGCGCTGTGCGCGCCCCACCCGCGATCCCTCCTCACGACGTCCGTCGTCCGACATCACCCCGCCCGGAGTGTCGCCACTTCCGAGGGGCTTATTGATGGTATCGGTCCATGCGTTCGGCGCGTTGACCTCCTTCGGGGTGGGCCACGAAGCGCGTGCTACGGTCGTCGCCGTCGATCACCGCGGGAGCGGGTCGACACCACTCCGGGCGAGTGGCGGAATGGCAGACGCGCACGGTTCAGGTCCGTGTATCCGAAAGGATGTGGGGGTTCAACTCCCCCCTCGCCCACACACTTCCCACGCAGGCAGGCTGTGGCCATGGAGCCCGCCCACAAGGTCTGCGATCTCACCGGCCCCGGCATCACCGACCGCTTCGGCGTCGGCGGGACCGACCTCGGCGCCATGGTCAGGGCGCCGGACGGTCCCCTCCTGTCGGTGTTCGGTGACACCTTCGAGAACGCGGGCGTCGGCGGACCCGGATGGCGGTCCCCGATCATCCTGTTCGCCGACCCCGCATCCCGTCCCGACGGCCTGCGCTGGACCGGCTCCGCAGGCCCGGGCGAGTACGCCTACCAGGTCGTCGACTACACCCATCACGGCTACCGGCGGGTCGGGCGCAGCGTCTTCGCCTGGCGCCAGATCTCCACGGTGCTGCCGACGGACCTGATCACGATCGGGAACGACGTGTTCCTGCACGTCATGGCCTGTCGCGGGCTGGGCAACCCCCGCGCGACCGAACTGCACGTCTCCCACGACGGCGGGCGCACCTGGGACCCGGCGGGCTGCCGCTGGCCCGGGGCGCACCTCGGCGGGCTCTTCCAGATGCTGACGTGGGAGATCGACCCGGCCGGGGAGTGGGTGTACGCCCTCACGACGGGGTTCCAGCGCGACCGTGGCCTGCTCCTCCAGCGCGTCCGCCCCGACCGCCTCGCCGACGCGGCCGCGTGGGAGGGCTGGGGCTGGGACGGCGCGACGTGGGGCTGGGGGCGCGCCCCGACCGAGGTCCTCCCCGGGGCGTTCGGCGAGATGTCCCTGCGACGGGTCCCGGACGCGTCCGGGCGCGAGTGGTGGCTGCTCGTCGTCTTCGACGCCGGGAACTACCGCATCGACGCCTACCTGCTCGACCACCCGACGGCGAACCTCCACGCGGCGCCACGGACGACGCTGGTGCAGGGCTGCGGATGGGACGACGAGGACCACGGCGCCGGGCGTGTCGCGCAGCTCTACGGCGGCTACACGGTCCCCGGCTCGACGCTGGCCGACCTCGACGTCGTCGTCAGCCAGTGGAACACCGCGACCAACTGGCCCTACAAGGCGATGCAGTTCCATGCGGACGTGTCGTCGTTGGTGCCTGCCTGACGCGCCGCCCGGAGATCAGGAGCACTGGGCGCAGCTCGGCCGTTGGCTGAGCCTGCCTCCTGTGCTGGTGATCAGCGCAGCTACCGGCCGGAGCCGCCGGTCCAGTCGGCGCCCGCGCCCTCGACGACGGGGGAGCGGCCGAGCAGCGGCCGCCACCAGGCCTCGTTGGCGCGGTACCAGGCCACCGTGTCGGCGATCCCGTCGGTCCAGGTCACCGCGGGGGCCCAGCCGAGCTCGGTGCGCAGCTTGGTGGAGTCGAGCAGGTAGCGCCGGTCGTGGCTGGGCCGGTCGGGGACGATCGTCTTGAGCTCGGGCCCGAGCTCGAGGGCGCCGAGCACGGTGTCGGCGATGCCCTCGATGTCGACCTCGACCCCGGAGCCGACGTTGTAGGTCTCGCCGGCGCGCCCGTGGTGGATGACCCGGTCGATCGCCGAGGCGTGGTCGGAGACATGCAGCCACTCGCGGCGGTTCTTGGTGCTCGCGTAGAGCGGGAGCGGTTCGCCGGCCAGGGCGCGGGTGGTGAACAGCGGGATGACCTTCTCGGGGAACTGGAAGGGCCCGTAGTTGTTGGAGCAGTTGGTGATGGTGACCGGGATGTCGTAGGTCAGCCCGTAGGCGCGGACCACGTGGTCGCCGCCGGCCTTGGCCGCGTTGTACGGGGTCCGCGGCAGATATGGCGAGTCCTCGGTGAACGCTTCGTCGGCGTCCAGTGACAGGTCGCCGTAGACCTCGCAGGTCGAGATGTGGTGGAACCGCGAGACCCCGACCCGGCGGACGGCCTCGAGCAGCGCCTGGGTGCCCATGACGTTGGTCGCGAAGAACTCGCCGGGGCGCAGGATGGCCAGCGAGTTGTGGGACTCGGCGGCGAAGTTGACCACCGTGTCGACCCGGTGGGCGCGCAGCAGGTGCGCGATCAGGTCGGTGTTGGCGATCGAGCCGTGGACGAACTCGACGCCGTCGAGGAGCTCGCCGTCGGGGCCGTTCAGCGACTCCCGGACCCCGGCGTAGGTGAGCGCGTCGAGCGCGATCACCTTGTCTGCGGGGTGGACCTGGCGCCAGTAGCGCACGAAGTTCGACCCGATGAAACCGGCTGCACCGGTGACGAGAACGGTGGACACTCGGCTCTCCTGGGGACTGCGGGCGTCAGGGACTTCGACCCCGCGAACCTAACCGACCGCGCTCGAGGCCCGGACGCGCCGGTGCGGCACCCTGGTGACACCCCGGCTCTCCGGGGCATACCGGCAGCGACGACCAGACACCCCGAGGACGGCATGCACGACGCACGGACGCTCATCGAGCTCGGCGACGAGGCGGTCCGCCGCCTCGCGCGGCGCGGCTACGCGCTGGACATGGCGGGTCTCGAGGCGCTGTCCGCGCGGCGCAACTCCTCGATCTCGCGCGGCGACGAGCTGCGTGCCGAGTCGAAGCGGGTCGCGCAGGAGGTGGGCCGCGCCGCGAAGGAGTCCGGGGGACAGGGCCCGGAGGTCGAGAAGCTCAAGGGCCGTGCCCGCGAGCTCAAGGACGAGATCCGGGAGGCGGAGGAGAGCGTCGCCACCGCGGAGGCCGAGCTGCGCCAGGTCCTGCTCGCCATCCCGAACCTCCCCGACGACGAGACGCCCGACGGCGACTCGGACGCCGACGCGGTCGAGGTCCGCCGCTGGGGGCCGCCGCCGGAGTTCTCGTTCGAGGCCAAGGACCACGTCGACCTCGGCGAGGCGATGGGCATCCTCGACTTCGGCCGGGCCGCCAAGCTCGCGGGCGCGCGGTTCAGCGTCGCCCGGGGCCCCGGCGCCGTGCTCGAGCGCGCGCTCGCGTCCCTCTTCCTGTCGCTGCACACCGGCCGCCACGGCTACACCGAGTTCTCGGTGCCCTACCTGGTCACGCCCGAGACGATGACCGGCACCGGTCAGCTGCCGAAGTTCGAGGAGGACCTCTTCCGGACCGGCACCGACGACCGGAGCCTCTACCTCATTCCCACGGCCGAGGTGCCCCTCACGAACCTGCACGCCGACGAGATGCTCGACGCCGGGGCGCTCCCGCTGGCCTACACGGCGTGGACGCCGTGCTTCCGGTCGGAGGCGGGCAGCTACGGGCGGGACACCCGCGGCATCCTGCGGCTGCACCAGTTCTCCAAGGTCGAGATGGTGCGGTTCTGCGCCGCGGAGTCCTCGGGCACCGAGCTGGAACTGATGGTCTCGCACGCCGAGGCCTGCCTGCAGGCGCTCGGCCTGGCGTACCGGGTGATCCGGCTCGCCGCGGGCGACATGGGGTTCGCCGCGCGGATGACCTACGACATCGAGGTGTGGCTCCCGAGCCAGGGCACGTTCCGTGAGATCTCGTCGTGCTCGGACTGCGGCACCTTCCAGTCGCGCCGGGCCGGTATCCGGGCGAAGGACGCGCAGGGCGGCAGACAGGCCGTCGCGACCCTCAACGGTTCGGGGCTGCCGATCGGGCGGGCGATGGCGGCACTGCTGGAGCAGTTCCAGGAGCCCGACGGGTCGGTCTCGATCCCGGAGGTGCTCCACCCGTACACCGGGTTCCGCCGGATCCTCGCCGACGGGACGACCGGGTAGGACCCGGCCGGGATCAGCGACGGACCGCCGCGAGCTGGGTGGCCTGCCCGACCATCCGGCCCGAGGTGTCCCACGCCCGGCACGTCTCGTGCATCCGCTCGCCGGTGAGGTGATCGACCCACTGGACGACGCGCAGCGGACCCGGGGCGGGCGCGGCATGCACGTGCGCCGACAGCGACATCGTCGGTGACCAGCCGTAGAGCCCGAGGTCGAACGACGCGGGCGGCAGGACGTCGAGCGCGACCATCAGCCCGATCGGCGACCACGTCTCGCGCGTGTCCAGCTCGGTCCAGCCGGCGATCCGGCCCTCGCCGGTCGGCCGCCCGGACAGGAAGCCCAGCGAGGCCGGGTCGATCCGGGTGTCGACGACGTCCATGAGCGGGAGCGGCCCGCGCCCGTCGTCGGTCTCGACGGGGCGGCGGGCGCACTGCTCGAACGGCGTCAGCGTCACCGGATCCGGGGACACGTCACCGTCGCGGGCGTCGACCCGCGGGTCGGCCGCGAGCACGACGGCGGCCTCGACGCAGGGGCGGTCGTCCTGGTCGAGGCGGGCACGCACCTGCGTGGCTCCCCGTCCCCGGCGCAGCACGTCGACGGTCACGACGGCGGGTCCGGGGTCGGGTGCCCGCAGGAACGTGCCGGTGACGGCCTCCGGGACGTCGTGCCCGGCCGCGGCGGACACCTCGTCCGCGGCAGCCTGGGCGAGCACGGCGAGGAGGTACCCGCCGTGCATCTTCGGCCCGATCCGCCACTGCTCGTCGAGCAGGGCGGCGCGCCGGCCGGGCTCGCCGGTCGGCTCGGTGGAGGTCGCCTTGGCCAGCTCGCCCATCAGACCTGCGGCGGGCGCGGCATCTCGCCGTCGTCGGGGGTGATCGGCCCGGGCGGCGTCGACCCGGGCGGCGTCGGGCCGGGCGTGCTCGGCCCGGTGGAGCCCGTGCCGGGCGCCGGGTCCGCCGCGGAGGCGCCGGGCGCGCCCGGGGTGCCCGACTCGGGGGTCGAGGAGCCCTGCGAGGCGACCCAGCCGACCCCGTCGCCGACCTTGGCCTCGGCCTTGCCGATCTGGTCGGAGTACTTGCCGCCGGTCTTCTCGTCGACCCAGCGGGCGGCCTTGCCGAGGGTGCCCTTGATGGTGCCCTCGTTCTCGGACACCTTCGAGCTGACGGTGTCCTTCAGGTCATTGGCGATCTGCTTGCCCTGGCGGGTGATCTCGTCGCGGTCCATGGCTGTCCCTCGTGCTCTCTCGCGGTGTCAGGGTCGCCGAATACCCGAATATACCGGCGGACACCGACACCGGTGATCGTTCCGCCCGGGAGGTCACGGATCGGCACCCGGCGCTCACGGGGTGTGTCGAGCGGGGTCCCGAGCACCGCGGGACGGGGTCCCCGACGGACCCCGGGGACCGACACGGCACCATGGGGCCAGGCGCCCGGCTCCGCGGCCGGTGACGTCGGGTCCGTCGGGGCGGACCGGTAGTCGGCAGAGCGGACGAGGAGGCGCGCGGGCGGTGAGTTCGACGGAGGCGGTCCCCCCGTCCACCGTGGGCGCGGGCCGGTACACGCTCGGCGACCTCATCGGTCGCGGCGGTGCGGCGGAGGTCTATATCGCCCGGGACGAGCTGCTCGGTCGCGACGTCGCCGTCAAGCTCTTCCCGGCCGGTGTCGGCGAGGCCGACGAGTCCCGGCGCCAGCGCGAGGTGCAGACCCTCGCCGGGATGAACCACCCCGGCCTCGTCACGATCTACGACGTGGGCGCCGAGGGCAGCCGCGCCTATTTCGTCATGCAGCTCATCGAGGGCGAGTCCCTCGCCGACCGCATCCGCAGCGGACCGCTGCGCCACGGCGACGTGGTCGCCCTCGGTGCCGCGCTGGCGGACGCCCTGACCTACGTGCACCGCCACGGCGTCGTCCACCGCGACATCAAGCCCGGCAACGTCCTGCTCGACACCGAGGGCCGTCCGCACCTGTCGGACTTCGGGATCGCGGTGCTCGCCGACGCCACCAACATCACCGCCACCGGCATGGTGATCGGCACCGCGTCGTACCTCTCCCCGGAGCAGGTCCGCGGCCAGCCGGTCGGGCCCGCGTCCGACGTCTACGCCCTCGGGCTCGTGCTCCTGGAGTGCATCACCGCGCGCCGGGAGTACCCGGGCAACGCCCTCGAGGCCGCCGTCGCGCGCCTGCACCGCCCGCCGGACATCCCGCCGGACCTCCCGCCCGCGCTCGGCGGCCTGCTCGTCGCCATGACCCGCGACGAGCCGGCCGAGCGCCCGACCACCGAGCAGGTCGTCGGCGAGCTGCGCATGATCGCGCGCGAGACCGGGATGGACGCCGAGACGGTGCTCGCGCCCGCCCCGACGACCGGCTCGAACGCGATGCGCACGACGGCCATGGGCCACCCGCCCACTCCGCCGGGCACGGGTGCGACCTACGCCATGAACCCGGGGACCCCGCCCGCGGCGTACGACCCGTACGGCGCCACGCAGCGCGTCGGCACCCCGCCCGGGGGCTACCCGCCCTACGGCCAGGACGGCAGGACCGCACTCGTCGGGCCCGGGACGGCCGCGGGGGGCGCCGTCGCCGAGGAACCGGCCCGCCGCAAGCGCTGGCCGATCATCGTCGCGCTCATCGCGGTGGTCCTCGTGGCGGCAGGCGTCGGTGCCTACGCACTGCTCGGCAACAACTCGGCCCAGGTCCCCGCCCCGGTCCCGACGGTCGCCCCGCCTGCGCCGGTGACCACGACCACGAGGACGACCGAGGAGCGTACGACCACGCGCTCGCGGCGCACGACGACCGAGGCCCCGACCACCACGCAGGCGCCCCCGCCGCCGGTGACGACGACCGTCGTCCCGCCGCCGTCGACGCAGCCCTCGACGCAGGACACGGTCACGTCCACGGTCGACCCGAATCAGCAGAACCAGCAGCCGAACGGCGGCAACCTGCTGGTGCCCAACCAGTTCGGGGCCAACCAGCCGCAGCAGGGCGACACCTCGACCCGCTGACCCCTCGACCCGCTGACCCCTCGGCCGGCGGCCCCCACGGGGCTCGACCGCGTCGGCGTGAGCCGGCCCCCGGAGAACGGGGGCCGGCCTCACATCCGGTGGGCTACTGGTGCAGCCGACGGAACAGCGGCGCCCGCCCGGGCGGCTGGTCGATCGGCCCGCGCGGCGGTGCGGCCGGGATGGCGAGGGTCACGGGCTCGCCCGCGGTGAGGGTGAAGTCCTCGTCGTGGTGGCGCAGGTCGAGGGCCTCGGTGGAGGTCGACGTCATCCCGGACGGGCCCGACGGGTGCTCGGCGACCTCCTCGAGGGTGTACAGGGCCTCGCCGTGACCGATCTCCAGGTGGATCGAGCGCCCCCGCCACAGCACCCGGAAGCGCAGGCCCGAGACGGCCGAGGGCAGCCGCGGCGCGAACGAGAGCTTGCCGTTGTGCGTGCGCATCCCGCCGAGGCCCTGGACGATCGCGGTCCACGAGCTGGCCAGGGCGGCGAGGTGGATGCCGTCGCGCACGTTGTGCTCGAGGTCGGCGAGGTCCATCTGCGCGGACTCGCAGAGGTAGTCGTAGGCGAGGTCGAGATGGCCGGTCTCGGCGGCCATGACCGCGAGCGTCCCGGGCGAGAGCGAGGAGTCCCGCACCGTGACCCGCTCGTAGTAGGCGAAGTTCTGCGCCTTCTGCTCCGGGGTGAACGAGTCCGGGCACTGCACCATGGCGAGCACCAGGTCCGGCTGCTTGACGACCTGCTTGCGGTAGAGGTCGAAGTAGGGGTAGTTGAGCAGCAGCGGGTAGTGCTCCTCGGGGGTGTGCTCGAAGTCCCACAGCGCGTGCGAGGTGAAACCCTCGGCCTGCGGGTGGATCCCGAGCTTCTCGTCCCAGGGGATGACCATCGCGTTCGCGGCCGCCCGCCAGCTCGCGATCTCCTCGGAGCTCACCCCGAGCCGCTCCGCCTCGCGGGGGTGCCGGACGGACACGTCGGCCGCGCCGCGCAGGTTCCGCTGTGCCATCAGGTTCGTGTAGACGTTGTTGTCCGCCACCGCGGAGTACTCGTCCGGGCCGGTCACGCCGTCGATCCGGAAGTTCGACTCGCTGTCGTGATGCCCCAGCGAGCGCCACAGTCGCGCGGTCGCGACGAGGAGGTCGACCCCCACCTCCCGCTCGAAGTCGTCGTCGGCGGTGGCGGCGACGTGGCGGAGCACGGCGTCGGCGATGTCGGCGTTGACGTGGAACGCGGCCGTGCCCGCCGGCCAGTACCCGGAGCATTCCTCACCGCGGATGGTGCGCCACGCGAACGCCGCACCCTTGAGGCCGAGGTGCTCGGCGTGGGCGCACGCGATGTCCAGTGTCGAGTGCCGCCACCAGAGGGCGTCCGCCGCGGCGCGGGGCTGGGTGAACATGAAGACGGGCAGCACGAAGGTCTCGGTGTCCCAGAGGCTGTGACCGTCGTACCCCTGCCCGGTCAGCCCCTTCGCGCCGATCGCGCGCTTCTCGGCCCGCGCGCCCGCCTGCAGCACGTGGAACAGGCAGAAGCGGATGGCCTGCTGCAGGCGGGGGTCGCCGTCGATCTCGACGTCGGCGCGGGCCCAGAAGGCGTCGAGGTAGTCGCGCTGCGCGGCCACCAGGCCGTCCCAGCCGGTGTAGAGCGACGCGTCGAGCGCGGCCTCGACCTGGTCGACGATCGCGGGCTGCGAGCGCGAGCTGGACCACCCGTAGGCGAGGTACTTGACCAGGCGAAGCGACTGGCCCGGCTGGAGCCGGCAGATCGCGGTGGTGCGCCCGACGTTGTTCGAGCACGAGCTCTCGACCTGCACGTCGTCCGGGCCGAAGACCTGGTGCTCCATGGCCGCACCGACCCGCAGCTCGGAGCGCCGCGTCTGGTGGGTCATCCGCGCGCCGTTGTGCGAGTGCGAGTGGTGCTCGGGCACCAGCGGGTCGGTGAGCGCGGCGGCCACCCGGGGGTCGCCCTCGATCTGGGGCATCTGCTCGTTGGCGAACAGCTCCGACTGGACCACGAGCAGCGCGTCCGACCCGGCGTCGGCGGGGATGGACACCTCGTAGGAGATGGCCGCGACGGCACGCTGGGAGAAGGACACCAGCCGCTGCGAGGTGACCTCGATGCGCTGCCCGTTCGGCGAGGTCCACTCGACGTGGCGGGTGAGCAGGCCCGAGCGCAGGTCGAGGGTGCGCTCGTGGGCGTGCACCTGCCCGTAGCGGATGTCGAGCGGCTCGTCGTCGACCAGCAGGCGGATGAGCTTGCCGTTCGGGACGTTGACCAGCGTCTGGCCCTCGTCGGGGAATCCGAAGCCGCCCTCGGCGTAGGGCAGCGGCCGGGACTCGAAGAACGAGTTGAGGTAGGTCCCCGGCATGCGGTGCGGCTCCCCCTCGTCGAGGTTGCCGCGCATCCCCACGTGCCCGTTGGCGAGCGCGAAGAGCGACTCGGTCTGGCCGAGCAGGTCCACGTCGAGCTCGGGCTCGTGCACGGACCAGGGGTCGACGTCGAACACGTTCGAGATCACGGGGGGACTGTAACCATTCCGACGCCGGGCGGGCCGGGTCGTGCGGGGTCGGCGGTCGCCCGGGGCCGGCGCACATCCGGTTTCCGCTGGGTGGGACCCCGGATGACCGGAGGGGCCCCGTCGCGGTGAGCTGTGCGCATGTCCGCACGGAAGTTGGCTCCGTTCCGCGCCGATCACGTCGGCAGCCTCCTGCGTCCGCCTGCCCTGCTCACGGCGCGCGCCGCGCACGCCGAGGGCCGCGTCGGCGACGACGAGCTCCGCGCCGCCGAGGACGACGCGATCCGCGACGCCGTCGCGATGCAGGAGTCGGTGGGCCTGCAGTCGGCCACCGACGGCGAGTTCCGCCGGTCCTCCTGGCACATGGACTTCCTCTACCAGCTCGACGGGGTGTCCTCGTCGAAGGACTCGTCGGTGGAGGTGGCCTTCCGCAACGCCAGCGGCAACCTGACGTTCGCGTCGATGTCGCTGGTCATCGACCGCCGGATCGGGCTCTCGACGACGATCTTCGGGGACGCCTTCACGACGCTGGCCTCGATGACCACCAGCGCGGTGCCGAAGCTGACCATCCCGTCCCCGTCGATGCTGCACTACCGGCTCGGCGGCGCCCCGGTGCACGTCGGAACACGCAGCGGAGCGGAGCTGGACCATGCGGAGGGCTCGCCGTACTCCGATCCCGACCAGTTCTGGGCGGACCTCGCCGCCGCCTATCGCGACGAGATCGCCCGGCTGTACGCGCTGGGTGTGCGCTACCTGCAGCTCGACGACACCTCGCTCGCGTACCTCAACGACCCGGCGCAGCGCGAGTCGATGGCCGCGCGCGGCGAGGACGCCGAGGGCATGCACGAGCGCTACGTCGACACCATCAACCTCGCGCTGCGCGACCGGCCCGAGGACCTCCGCGTCACGACCCACATGTGCCGCGGCAACTACCGCTCGTCCTGGGCGGCCGAGGGCGGGTACGACCACGTCGCCGAGAAGGTGTTCGGCGACCTCGCCGTCGACGGCTTCTTCTGCGAGTACGACGACGCCCGCTCCGGTGACTTCTCGCCGTTGCGCTACGTGCCGCGGGGGGACCAGCAGGTGGTGCTGGGGTTGGTGACGACGAAGTCGGGCCAACTCGAGGACCCGGACACCCTGAAGCGGCGGATCGAGGAGGCGAGCAAGGTCGTCCCGCTCGAGCAGCTCTGCCTCTCCCCGCAGTGCGGATTCTCCTCCACGGTCGAGGGCAACGAGCTGTCCTACGAGCAGGAGGTCGCGAAGCTCGAGCTGATCGTCTCGGTCGCGCGCGACGTGTGGGGCTGATCCTCCGGATCTCCACTCCCCACTTTTCGGAACGAACGACTCGTTCGTGCACCTAGAAGCCACGAACGAGTCGTTCGTTCGCGGTGGGGTCGCGTATTCGGCCGAACGACCGGTGCTCTGAACGGCCCGCGATCGATCCCCACCGGCAGCGGGCGAGGAGTTGTCCACAGGGCCCGGCCTCCGGAACCCCAGGACGCGGCACCGTTGCCCACCCTGCTGCCATGCCTCGTCGTAGTTCCGTCGACCACGCCGATCTCGCCGCGCTGGCGCCGCTCGGCGTCGCCAGGGTGGCTGCGCTCGTCGCGCTCGGACTGCGCCGCGAGACGATCGCTCTCCGGGTCAGGTCCGGGCGCTGGCTGCGTCCCTTCCCCGGCGTGATCGTGATGCAGAGCGGACGCCCGACCCGCGAACAGATGATCGCCGCCGCGCTGTTGTACTCGGGGGACGACGCCGTGCTGACCGGCGCCGAGGCCACCCGACGTCATGGACTACGCCGACTCCCCGAGATTCCCGAGCTGCACGTCCTGGTGAGCGAGGACCGGCATCGTCGGTGTGTGCCCGCCCTCGTTGTGGAGCGGACGAAGCGCCTGCCCGATCCGGTCGACCGCGACGGCGTCCCGGTCGCGCCACTCGATCGGGCCGTCCTCGACACCGCCCGCCGCCTCGAGGGTCGCGACGAGGTGCGGGCCCTGCTCGCCGACGCGGTGCAGCAGCGTCGCACGACGGCGGCCCGGCTCCACCAGGAGCTGGACGCCGGCAACCAGCGTGGCTCCGGGCTGGTGCGGGAGGTCCTCGAGGAGATCGCCGACGGCATCCGGTCCGCGGTGGAGGGCTGGGGTCGGGATCTCTACGCCCACAGTGGACTGCCGCCCATGCTCTGGAACCCGAGGTTGTATCTCCCGAACGGCCGCTTCCTCGCCTCGCCGGACGGCTATGAGCCGAAGGTGGGCATGGCCTGGGAGCAGGACTCGCTCGAGTTCCACCCTCCCGAGGAGGACGCGACGGCCCGCCGCCGGGCGGACATGATCGGGGCGGGTGTCGTGGTGGCCCACCACAGGCCGAGCCGCCTGAAGCGGGAACCGCAGCGCGTGCTCGAGGAGCTCCGTGCCTACCACCGCCTCGCCGCGTCCCGGCCGGCGCCGGACCTCGTCGTCGTCCCCGCATAGCTGCTCGTGGCCGGGATGGCACTCGTCGACGTCCGAACGAACGACTCGTTCGTGGCTTCTATGTGCACGAACGAGTCGTTCGTTCGGTCAGGCGTGCCGGCGCCGGACCCCGGGTAGGCCGCCGACATGCGCATCGTCATCGCCGGAGGCCACGGGAAGATCGCCCTGCTCCTCGCCGAGCAGCTCGCCAGGCGCGGGGACGAGCCGGTGGCCCTCGTCCGCAACCCCGACCACGCCGACGAGGTCCGGGCGGCGGGCGCCGAGCCGGTCGTCGTGGACCTCGAGGCGATCGGGTCCGACGATCTGGCCCGCCACCTCGCGGGCGCCGACGCGGTCGTGTTCGCGGCAGGCGCGGGCCCGGGCAGCACCGCCGAGCGCAAGCGCACCGTCGACCGGGACGGGGCCCTGCTGCTCGCCGACGCCGCCGTGGCAGCCGGGGTCCGCCGCTACCTGATCGTCTCCGCCATGGGTGCCGCCGACGCCCCCTCGCAGGCCGAGGACGACTCCGTGTGGGGTGAATACCTGCGCGCGAAGCGCGACGCCGACCGGGGCGTCCTCGACCGCGCCGCCCTCGACGTCACGGTCCTGCGCCCGGGCAGGCTGACCGACGAGCAGGCCACCGGCCGCGTCACCCTGGCCGAGACGAAGGTCGGCCACGAGGAGGTCACCCGGGCCGACACGGCCGCCACCCTGGTCGCCCTCCTCGACGCCCCCGGCACGGCCGGGCGCACCCTCGAGCTGATCAACGGCACCGTGCCCCTGGGCACGGCGATCGAGTCCCTGCGCTGACCACCCGCACCGCGACCACCACCCGTCGCGACTAGCCCTTCGCGACGAGACCCTCGGCGATCAGCCACCGCCGGGCCACGTCGCGGGGGTCGCGCCCGTCGACCTCGACCTCGCGGACCATTCCCCGCATCGCGGTCCCGTCGAGGCGTCGCGTGATCTCCCCGAACAGGTCCACCACCGCCGGATGGCCCTCCAGGGTGCCCTGGCGCATGACCGGGGCGAAGCCCCGCGGGCCGGCCGGTCCGGTGAGCACCCCGCGGACGTCGGGAAGGGCGACCAGCCCGAGCGCGGGCACCCGCCCCGACTCGCCCGGCACCAGGCCTGCCGTGCAGCGCCCGGTCGCGACGCCCGCGAGCACGGCGCCCGCGTCCGCGGGCACCACCCTGGTGGAGGGCGCGAAGCCGTAGCCGGCCAGCAGGGCGGCCGTGCCGGGCGCGACGGGGGACCCGGGGACGGCGTCCGCGGTCGCGCACAGCGTCGCCTGCCCGGCCGCGGTCGAGGCGGCGAGCGCCGGGAGGTCGGCGGCCCGGCCCGGACGGGTCACGACGACGTCGGCGCCGTCGAACGCCGTGGGATCCAGCCACGCGACGTCGCGGGGGGCGTCCGCGGCCCGCAGCGTCGCCAGGGGTGTCGCCGACGGCGGGAGCCCGCCGCCGGGCGCCGGGGTGCCGTCGGGACCGGTCGTGCGCAGCGCGGCCCATCCGGTGTCGACGTCGGAGCGCTGCGAGGAGTCGTGCACGTCGAGGGCGCCGACCTTGCCGCACTCATCCTCGGCCGTGGCGCCCGCGGTCTGCATCGCGGCGATGGTCATCTGGCAGAGCAGGCGCAGGGCCGTGGTGGGCCCGCCACCGACGACGTAGCTCGCCCCGCGCAGGTCGGCCCGGTGCGCGAGCAGGCCCCCGGACGCGTCCGGGGAACCGAGGGTGGAGTTGCCGCAGCCCGCGAGCATCGAGAGCGACACCGCGAGTGCCGTGGCGAGCACCGGGACACACACGCGGGCCTTCCGGGGCACCGCGGCATCATCGCAGCACGTCGCGGGCCTCAGCCGATGAGCCCCTGCTCGCGCAGGAAGGTGCGCGCGACCTCGTCGGGCGAGCGCTTCCCCACCGAGATCCGGGCGTTGAGCTCCCGCATCACCTGGGCGGTGAGCATGGGCGCGAGCCGCTCGGAGAGCAGGGCCAGGCGGGGGTTCCGGGCCAGGACGTCGGAGCGCACGGTCAGCGCCGCGTGGTAAGGCAGGAAGTACCCGAGGTCGTCGGTCAGCGTGTTGATCCGCAGCGCGTTGAGCCGGCCGTCGGTCGCGAACACCTCACCGAACGCGCACGGGCGCCCGGCGGCCACCGCCGGGTAGATGTCCCCGAGGTCGGTCGTGGTGAGGGCCCCGCCGGGGAACTGGAAGCCGTAGGTACCCAGCAGGCCGACGAGGCCGTCCTCGCGGCCGGTGAACTCCTGGTCGATGCACATCGTGGCGTCCGGTGACCCGGAGCGGACGAGCCCGGCGAGGTCGGAGATGGTCCGCACGCCGAGCCGGTCGGCCGTCGCGGCCGCCACCCCCACCGCGTACGTGTTGTCGAACGGTGCCTGCCGCAGCCAGGACACCCCGTTCGCGGCGTCCGCGTCGCGCACGGCGGCGAAGAGCTCGTCGGGATCGGTGAGCCTGCCCTCCTGGCGCAGGTAGATGCGCCACGCGGTCCCGGTGTACTCCCAGTACATGTCGATCGCGCCGGAGGTCAGCGCCGAGCGGACGGTGTCAGAGCCCTGGGTGTCGCAGCGGTCGACCGTCGCCGCCCCGGCCGACTGCAGGAGCGCGATCGTCATGCGGCACAGCAGCAGCTGCTCGTCGAACTCCTTGGAGCCCACGACGTAGGTCTGCCCGGAGAGGTCGACGTCGCGGGCGAAGCTGCCCGGTGGGGTCAGCCGCGTCCGGGCGTCGGCGGAGCACCCCGCCGCCAGCACGGACAGGCAGCACAGGGCGAGGACGGCGGCGAGGAGCCGCGGGAGCAGACGCACACGGCGCATGCCGTTCCTCCCGGGGGAGCGCGGTCGTGGGAAGGGGCGCGGCCCTCCGGCGGGGAGGACCGGTCCCGGCAGACGACGACGGGGAGGCCCCGGAGGACCTCCCCGTCGTCCTGCCCTGATGTCCCGGCCGATCAGCGCCGGTCGGTGACACCGGACCGGGTCACTGCCCGATCAGGCCCTGCTGCTGGAGCCAGGTCTTCGCCACCTGGGCCGGGTCCTGGCCCTGCGACGAGATCTGGCCGTTGAGGCCCAGCATCGTGTTGTAGTCCAGGCGCTTCGCGATCTCGTTCGAGACCTGGACGACGCCCGGTGCCTTCGCGGCCACGTCACCACGGATGGTGTTCGAGGCGTTGTAGATGGGGAAGAAGTTCTTGTCGTCGGGCAGCGCCACCAGGTTCAGACCCGGGATGCGACCGTCGGTGGTGAACACCTCGCCGAACTTGCAGGGGTTGCCGTTGGCGGTCGCCTGGTAGACGACGCCGGTGTCGAGCGTGGTGACGGCCGGCGGCGACGAGTACGGCTTGGTGACGCCGTAGGTGCGCAGCAGGTTCGGGAGGCCGTCGTCACGGCCGGCGAACTCGGGCTCCACGCAGAGCGTGGCGTTCGGGTTGCCGGAGTTGATGAAGTTCGCCCAGTCCGACGTCGTCTTGATGTTGTTCTGCTCCGCGAACGCCTTCGTGGTGGCGATGGCGTACGTGTTGTTGAACGGGGTCGGGTTGGTCCAGACGATGTTGTTCTGCTGCTTGTCGAGGTCCCGCGTCGCGACGTACTGCTGCTGCGAGTCCTTGATCACCTGGGTCTGCTTGAGGTCGGTGATCCAGCCGGTCCCGGTGTAGGACCAGTACATGTCGATCTGACCGCTGGTCAGGGCGGCACGCGCGGCGGCGGAGCCCTGGATGCCGCAACGGTCGTTGACGGTGGCGCCGACGGACTGCAGCGCCTGGACCTGCGCCTTGCACAGGAACAGCTGCTCGTCGAAGTCCTTGCCGCCGACGGTGAACGTCTGGCCCTGCAGGTTGATGCCGCTCGCGGCGAGGCTGCCGCCGGTGGCCTGCGGCTGACCGCTGCCGGACAGGCCCCCGCAGCCCGCCGCGAGCAGGGCGGTGGCCGCCAGCGTGACCGCCGACGCCTTCCACCCGTGCAGGCGGCCTCGGCCGCCCGGAGTCTTCCACTGCACTGGTCGTGCCTCCTTCGTGATGCGAGGTCCTTGCGGGGCCTCGGCGTGGATCGTGCGTGGTCTTGCCGTGACCCGGGCGGACTCCCTCGACCCGCCCGGGCACCCGTTCCCCCCGGTGATCACCCCGACCGGGAGACGATGAACCGCTCAGCGACGCCGGCCAGCCAGTCGATGAGCAGCGCGAGGGCGGCGATGATCGCGCCGCTGACGAAGAGCAGGTTGATGCGGTTGAGCCGCAGTGCCTGCTGGACGAGCTCACCGAGCCCGCCCGCCCCGATGTAGGTGGCCAGGGTGGCCGTACCGACGTTGAGGACGAGCGCGACGCGCAGGCCGGCCACGATGACCGGGACCGCGAGCGGGATCTCGACGCTGAAGAGGGTCTGCCGCGACGACATGCCCATGCCGCGGGCGGCCTCGATCAGCGACTGGTCAACCTGCTGGAGGCCGACCACGGTGTTGCGCAGCACCGGGAGCAGGGCGGCCAGCGTGAGGCCGATGACCGCGCTGCGGATCCCGAACTCCCAGAACCCGAGCAGCAGCAGCACGCCGAACGGCGGCAGGGCCTGGGCGAAGCCGCCGATGGCGAGCACCCCGCCCTGGATCCGCCGGGCTCCCGGCCGGCTCAGCGCGATGCCCAGCGGCACCGCGATGACGAGCACCAGCACGGTCGAGTACAGCGTGAGCAGCAGGTGCTGGCCCAGCTGGCTGAACACGTTCGCCGGCTCGAGCGCCCGGGTCTCGATCGAGTCGAGGGTCCGGGTGCTCACGTACACGTAGGTCAGGATCAGGCCGATGATCACGATCACGGGCGCGACGAGCAGGTCGTAGTTCGCGCGGATCACACCGAGGAACCCGCTCGAGCCGCTCTCGGCCTCCTCGGTCTTCTTCGGGATCCCGGGCTGGAGGTCGACCCCGGTCACCGCTCACGCTCCCGCGTCTTGAGCCCCGCGACGAGGTCGTTCCAGTGCAGCACGCCCTGGGGCAGACCCTCGTCGTCGACGACCGCGACCAGCGACGCGGAGCCGTCGAGCATGACGTCCACCGCGTCGTAGACCGTGCCCGACAGCGGCACCGTCACCAGCGCCGTGCCCGAGGCCTCGCGGTCGGCGAGGTGCCGCCACGACACCGGGCGGCCCTGGGCGTCCACCTCGGCGACCGGGGTGCCGTTGCGGTTGCCGACCGCCGACTCCTCGGTCGCGATCGGGTGCAGCTCGAGGCGGGAGAGCTCGAGCAGCGAGAGGCGCCGCACCGCCGCGCCGCCGCCGACGAAGTCCGACACGAAGTCGTCGGCCGGGTGGGTGAGCACGGTGTCCGGGTCGTCGTACTGGGCGAGGCGGCCGCCGGTGGCGAAGACCGCGATCCGGTCGCCGAGCTTCACCGCCTCCTGGAGGTCGTGGGTGACGAAGGCGATCGTCTTGCCCACGGAGCGCTGGATCTCCAGGAACTCGTCCTGGAGCCGGTCGCGGGTGATCGGGTCGATGGCGCCGAACGGCTCGTCCATGAGCATCACCGGCGGATCCGCGGCGAGCGCGCGGGCGACGCCGACGCGCTGCTGCTGACCGCCGGAGAGCTGCCGCGGGTAGCGGTCGCGGTAGGTCGAGGGCTCGAGCCCCACGAGGTGGAGGAGCTCGTCGGCGCGCTCGCGGACCTTGTTCTTGTCCCAGCCGAGCATCTTCGGGACGACGCCGATGTTGTCGGCGATCGAGAAGTGCGGGAAGAGCCCGCCCTGCTGGATGACGTAGCCGATCTTGCGGCGCAGCTGGTCGCCGTTGACGTCGGTGACGTCGTCGCCGTCGAGCAGGATCCGTCCCGACGTCGGTTCGATCAGCCGGTTCATCATCTTCAGGGTGGTCGTCTTGCCGCAGCCCGAGGGGCCGATCAGCATGACGATCTCGCCCCGGGGCACGACCATGTCCAGGCGCTCCACCGCCGGGGCGGTCGAGCCGGGATAGATCTTCTCGACGCCTTCCAGGACGATCATGTTCTCGGTCTCAGACACGAATCCCCCTCGGGATGGTCAGGCGCTGCACGATGGCGAAGATGATCTCGAAGAAGGCGGCCACCACGAGGCACATCACCGTGCCGATGAGGACCTGCGGGAAGGCGTTCGCCGCGCCGATCCGGGTGATGCCGGTGAGCAGGAGCTTGCCGAGGCCCGGTCCCTGCACGATGGAGGCGACCACCGCGATCGAGATCGAGATCAGGGTGGTCACGCGGATGCCGTTGAGGATGACCGGCCAGGCCAGCGGGAGCTGGATGGTGAGGAGCCGGCGGACGCGGCCGTAGCCCAGGCCGCGGGCGGACTCCAGCACGGCGCGGTCCACCGCCGTGAGGCCGGCGACCGTGTTCCGGAGGACGGTGTAGAGGGTGTAGATCGTCAGCACGATGATCGCGGTGGTCACGCCCAGGCCGGTGATCGGCAGGAACAGCACGAAGAGCGCCAGCGAGGGCACCGTGAGCACGGCCGCGGTGATGAGCAGCGAGCCCTCGCGGATGCCGGTGGCCCACCAGTCGAAGCTGAACCGGTTGGGGTTGGGCTCGCCGGTGGACACGACCAGCCCGATGGCGACGCTGACGATCGAGCCGATGGCCACGCAGTAGAAGACGAACTGTGCGTGCTGGATCGTCAGGTTGAGGATCTGCGCGCTGTTCGCGGCGAAGTACTGGAAGACGTTCACGACACTCCTTCCTTTCTGGTCGGAGGGACGGGCGGGGTGGTCGGGGGGTGGCGCGGGCGGGGCGCCCGGGGCGCCGATCGCGACCGAGAGGTCGGCCGCCGCGCGGAGCACGCCGGTGCTCACTTCGGCCAGGACCGGGTCGATGCGGGAGTCCGGTCCGCCCACCGTCACGGCGGCGACGACGCGGCCCGCCGCGTCGCGTACCGGGGCGCCGACGGAAAGCAGCCCGCGGTCCATCTCGTGGCGGGCCAGCGACCATCCCCGGGCCCGGTCCTCGGCGATCCGCACCACCAGCTCGTCGAGCGAGCGCGGGGCCGCCGGCCCGGTCGCCGTCAGGCCCTCCGGGACGATGAGGCGGGCGATCGCGGCGGTGTCGAGGTCGAACAGCAGCGCGCGGCCGCCCGCGGTGCACGAGAGGGGCACGGTGCGCCCGACCCAGCCGACGGCGCGCAGCTCGCTGTCGGGCGCGGCCGTGCTCACCGTCATGGCGCTGCCCCCGCTGCGCACGCAGACCTCGACGCGCTCGCCGAGGAGGGCGGCCTCGCGCTCCACCAGGGCGTCGGCCTCGTCGCGCAGCCGCTTGCTCACGGCGCGGACGCCCAGCGAGAACAGCCGCGTGCCGATCCGGTAGCGAAGCGTCCCGGCCTCGCGCTCCACGAAGCCGGCGTCGGCGAGCAGCCGGAGCAGCCGGGAGACCTGCGACTTGTCCCGCCCCAGGGTGCGGGCGATCTCGACGACGCCGAACGACGTCGGGGCCTCGACGGCGGTCCCCTCGGGGCCGCCGAGCCCGACCGACTCGGGGTCGCCGAGCAGTTCGAGGATCGCGAGCGCCCGGTGCACCTGGCCGCCGCCGGAGGCGTCGCCGGCCGTGGGGGCGGGTGCGGCCGGGGTGGCGGCGACGGCGGACCCGTCGTCCGGCACGGCGCCGCGCGAGGTGCGTGGACTCATGCCCCCCCTCTCCGCTCCCTGACGCGAGGAGCGCAAGGGGCAACCGTCGTTGCCGAGCGGGCAACGGCCTGCGAGAGATTAAGGGGCTGCCCATGAGGTTGTCACCCGGTAGTTGGGACTTCCGGGTCAGGTCGTGGTCGATCAGGTGACCAGCAACCGGTGACTCAGCGTCCCGGACAGCCCTCTGAGCAGCGGATCTCTGTGGAAGATGTCCGGTTGGCCTCGTCGGGGTGAACGGGCTGACGTTGCGTCGTAACTTTGGGTGACTCCGCCGGAAGGGGGTCACCGGGCACCGGGAGCGCGCGGACGTGGGCCGGACGTTGCAGGAAGCGACCGCGCCGTTGACCGTCCGCGCCGGTGCCGGACGGCTCAGCGGCCGGCGGCGGGGAGACCCTTGCTCGTGTCACCGGTGCTGTCGAGGCCCCACAGACCGAGCAGGCGCGCCTCGAGCCGGTCCAGCTCGCCCGCCACCGCCAGGTGGGCCCGGCGACGACGCCCGGCGGGCATCTGCTCCGCGGACCGCACGGCTGCCTCGAGGTCCGAGAGCCGGGTGCGGGCGTCGGCGGTGAAGGTGCGGACCTCGCCGTCGTCGGGCCGCCGGTTCGCCAGCTCGCGCACGGAGTTCGCGAGGTTGTGGCAGCGGGCGTAGAGCGCGGTCCCCCGGCCGGAGAACGCCGAGAGCTCGTCGGGAGCGACCCCGAGCCGGCGGGCGCGGAAGTCGTCGACGCGCGAGCGCGCCGCCCCCACGGCCTGGTAGACGATCGGCGCGGCGACCGGCACGACGACGCGGGCGATGCCGATCCAGCGCTTCACCTTCGCGCCGGTGAGCGCGTCGCCCTCGCTCTCCTGGGCCTCCTTCGCGGAGGCCTTCTCGATCTCAGCGGACTTCTCCGCGGCCCGGCGCTCCGCCTCGGCCGCCTTCGCCGTCTGCTTCTCGGCCTTCGCGGCCTGCTTGGCGGCCTTGCGGCTCAGGAGGACGACGCCGTCGCCGATCTCACCGTCGCGGTCGTCCCCGCCGAGCTCCACCGAGTACTTCGTGCTGCGTCGCCGCGCCATGGGTCCTCCCGCTGTCCCGGCGGCCGGCCCTCGCCGGGCGCCCCGGGACCGGTCCCGCCCCGCGACCGCGGAGCGGCCTGCCGGCCCGATGTCGATCTGTTGCTCCCCCCGGTTCCCCGCCTGGCCCGGACCCTAACGGGGCCGTCCCGTCCGTGGGCGGCGCCACGGCCCGCTCTCGCGCGGGATACCCGATGCGGCCGTCCGCGACGAGGGTGTCGGGGGGTCGTGGCAGGCTCGGGGTCATGAGCAGCACGGACACCTCCACCCTCCCCGGTGGTGACCCTGCCCGTGGTGACGCTGCCCGTAGTGACGCTGCCCGTGGACCGGGGGTCCCCGGTCCCCGCCCCGTGCTGCTCGATGCCGCCGTCACCACCCGGTGCCGTCGTCGCGTCCACCTCGAGCACGACCCGGATACGGGGCGGTCCACCGGAGCGACGGCGGTCGAGGACGCGGGCGGTGCGGTCCTCCCGGAGCCCGACCCGGGCGTCGAGATGCGGCTGGCCGACGCCGCGGAGCACCGCGCGGCGCTCGCGGCCCGGTTCGCCGAGCTGCTCGGGGGATCCTACCGCCGGGTGCCCGACGGGCCGCGCGGGGAGCGGGTCGAGGCCACCCTCGCGCTCACGCGGGACGGGTCGGTGACGGCCGTCGGCGCCGCGGAGCTCCCGCCGGGCGAGGGTCGACGGGGGCACGCCGAGCTGCTCGTGCGCGCCGGTGGGCCCGGCGGTGGCTGGTACCCGCTGATCGTGGTGCGCCACCGGGTGAGCGATCCCGGCACCGGCGCGCTGACCTCGCCGCTGGCCCGGCCACACCCGTCGGCGGCGGCGCCGGACGGCGAGCGCAAGGTGCGCGCCGTCGCCCGCGACCTGCTGCGCCTCGCGCACCTGCACCGGATGCTCGCCGCCGCGGGGCTCGGGATCCCCGAGGGCCCGGCCTGGGGCGGCGTGGTCGGGCTGGACGCCGACTGCGTCGTCTGGACCGACCTCGCGGCCGCGCCCGGCAACGAGGCGGGCCGCAGCCCGCTCGACACCTACGACCGACGGTTCGCCGACCGTCTCGCCGTGGCCGACGCCGCACGCACGGGGGCACCCGCACTCGCGGCGCCCTCGCGGATCACCGAGTGCCGGCGCTGCCCGTGGTGGCCGGTATGCGAGGCCGACCTGCGGCGGATCGACGACGTCAGCCTGGTGGTGCGCGGGGAGGACGCCCTGCGGCTGCGCGGCCGCGGCGTCACGACGGTCCGGGAGCTCGCCGCGCTCGACCCGCGGCGTGGCCTGCCCCAGCGGGTCGACCCCCAGCCGGTCGAGCCCCAGCCGGTCGAGCCCCAGCCGATCGACACCCGGCCCGGCGACGCCCCGCCCCTCGAGGCCCTGCCCGACGACCCCGGGCTCGGCACCGACCTGCGGGAGGCCGTCGCGCTGGCCCGGGCGTGGCGCCACGACGTGCCCCTGGTGCGCCGCGTCCACCGGCCGGACGTGCCCCGGGGCGCCGTCGAGGTCGACGTGGACATGGAGAGCCTCGGCGAGGACGGCGCGTACCTGTGGGGCGCCCTGCTCTCGGGTGCGGACGTGGGGCTGCCGCACGGCTACCGCGGCTTCGCCACGTGGGATCCGGTCCCCACCCGCGACGAGGCCCGGTCGTTCGCCGCGTTCTGGGCGTGGCTCTCCGACGTGCGGGCGCGGGCGGCACGGCAGGGCCTGTCGTTCCGCGCCTACTGCTACAACGAGCAGGCCGAGAACCGCTGGTTGCGCGGCTCGATCGAGCGCTTCGGCGGCGACCCGGGCATCCCGCCGGCGGAGGAGGTCGAGGCCTTCATCGCCTCCGACGCCTGGGTCGACCTGTTCCCCGCCGTCAGCGAGTCGTTCCTGTGCCCGCACGGCAAGGGCCTCAAGCGGGTCGCGCCGTCGGCCGGCTTCGGCTGGCGGGACCCGGAGGCCGGCGGGGAGAACTCCATGCGCTGGTACCGCCGGGCGGTCGGGCTCGACGGCGACGAACCCGACCCGGCGATGCGCGAGCGGCTGCTGGTCTACAACGAGGACGACGTCCGGGCCACCCACGCGCTGCGCACCTGGATGACCTCCGACGCCGTCCTCGCCGTACCCCACCTCGACGACCTGCGGCCCGAGCCGGAGCGCCCGGGGTTGCTCAGCGCGGCTGCATGCGCAGCGCCCCGTCGAACCGGATGACCTCGCCGTTGAGGTAGTCGTGCTCGACGATCATCGCCACGAGCTGCGCGTACTCGTCGGGACGGCCCAGGCGCTGGGGGAACGGGATGCCGTTGGCCAGCTCGTTGCGGAAGGACTCCTCGACGCCCGCGAGCATCGGGGTGTCGATGATCCCGGGGGCGATCGTCATGACGCGGATGCCGTACTGGGCGAGGTCGCGCGCCGCGGGCACGGTCATCCCCACGACGCCGCCCTTGGACGCCGAGTAGGCGATCTGGCCGATCTGCCCCTCGTAGGCCGCCACGGAGGCGGTGTTGACGACGACGCCGCGCGCGCCGTCGTCGAGCGGCTCGGTCTGCGCGATCGCCGCGGAGGCCAGCCGCATGACGTTGAACGAACCGATCAGGTTGACCCCGACGACCTGCGAGAACACGCCGAGGTCGTGCGGCCCCTTCTTCGACAGCACGCGGCCCGGGGTGCCGATCCCGGCGCAGTTGACGACCACGCGCAGCGGGAGACCGGTGCCGACCGCCGCGTCGACGGCGGCCTGCACCTGGTCGCCGTCGGTGACGTCGGCGCCGATGTAGTCGACCCGCTCCAGCTTCTCCGCCGTGTCGATCGCCTTCGGCAGGTCGATCGCGACGACGTGCGCGCCGTCGGCGGCGAGCCGGCGGACCGTCGCCCCGCCGAGGCCGGACGCCCCTCCGGTGACGATCGCGGCGACGTCGGTGGTGTCCATGGGCGATTGCGCTCCCTCGTGCTCTCGGCCGGCCCCCTCCGGGGCCCTCGCCGCGGAGGCTATCCCCCGCCCCGGAGCCCTGACGGTCAGGGCTGACCGGTTCGCTCGAAGGTCACACCGGTGGTCACGCGCGCGCGACGCCGAACTGCCAGTCGTCGAGGTACCCGGTCGCGAAGCCCGCCTCGGAGTACGCCAGGTAGAAGTCCCACATCCGCACGAAGGTCTCGTCGAACCCGAGCGCCCGGACCTCCGGCTCGTGGCGCAGGAAGGTCGCGCGCCAGCGGTGCAGCGTCTCCGCGTAGTCGAGACCGATGGTGCGGCGTTCCGCCACGCGCAGCGTGGTGTGCCGGGCGAGGGTCTGCTCGATCGCCTCGACGCTCGGGATGATCCCGCCCGGGAAGATGTACTTGTGGATCCAGGTGTACGAGGACTTCGTCGCCTCGAGCCGGTGGTGCGGCATCGTGATCGACTGCAGGGCGAAGCGGCCACCGGGGGCCAGGAGCCGGTCCACGGTGCGGAAGTACCTCGGCCAGTAGGCCGCGCCTACGGCCTCGATCATCTCGATGGAGACCACGGCGTCGTAGTCCCCGACGGCGTCGCGGTAGTCGCGCACCTCGATGGTGATGCGGTCCGAGACCCCCGCCGCCTGGGCGCGGGTGCGGGCGAGCTCGGCCTGCTCGACCGACAGCGTCAGCGTCGTGACCCGCGCACCCCGCTGCGCGGCCCGGATGGCCGCCTCGCCCCACCCGGTACCGATCTCGAGGACGCGGGCGCCGTCGGTGACCTGTGCCAGGTCGAGGATCCCGTCGATCTTGCGGTGCTGCGCGGTGGTGAGCGGCTCGAGGTGCTGCCCGTCGGCGCCGACCGGCCCGGCGAACCAGGCGGCCGAGTACATCATCGACTCGTCGAGGAAGAGCGTGAACAGATCGTTGGACAGGTCGTAGTGCCGGTGCACGTTCTCCTGGGAGACCGCGGCGTCCTCCGCGACCTCCTCGCGCGGCTGCCCGCGGTCGTAGAAGCGCCGCATCCGGCGCAGCGGGCGCGGGACGAGCTCCTCGATGTGCTCGCTGAAGCAGCGGAGGATCCCCACGAGGTCGTCGCTGTCCCAGTCCCCGACCATCCAGCCCTCGCCGAACCCGATGAGCCCGGAGCGGCCGATGCGGGTGAAGCAGGCCTCGGGCCGGATCAGCCGCAGCGTGGGCGAGCCGACGCCCCCGGCGCCCTCGAGGCTCCCGTCCGGCCAGACCAGGCGCATGGGCATCCGCCGCACCGCCGCCCGCAACAGTCCGCGGGCCACCGTCATGCGCAGCCGGTTCTCCCCGGGGTCCTGCAGTCCGGGCCAGATCCCCTCGGCCGGCCGGGGCACGGCGCGGCCGTCCTCGAAGGACAGTTCGTCGGACAGGGGCGAGGTCGACACGGCAGGTCCTCTCGACGCGGGTCGTCGGTCGTTCGGGGCGGCGATGCCGTCGGGCACACCTTCGCCGCCGGAGCGTGGAGCGTTCGGACCCGTGCGGGGAGACCGTGGCCACGTCGTGCTCGCTGGGCGCGATGTGCCCTTCGTCCGTTACGGTGCGCATGAAGGAGGGCACCGACGGTGACGGGGTCGGTGCGGGTCCGGTCCGCCGGGGAGGATGCCCGTGGTCGATGCCGGCGAGGAGTTGCAGCGCCTGGACGACGACCTCGCGGCCGGTCGCCTCGACGCGACCTCCTACCGCCGACGCCGTGACGAGCTGATCGTCCGGCGGCGCGAGGAGGAGGCCGCGGCCCGCCCCCCGACCGCGGTTGCGGAGGGCGGGAGGCCCGTGACGGCGCCCGGCTCCGGTGAGGGCACGGGGTCGGCCGCGGCAGGAGCCGGGTCCCCGGGACCCGATGTGACGGGTCCGGCCCGGCCCGACGACGTCGCCCCGGTGACCGGGTTCCCGGGCCCCGGGTCCGCGGCGGGGCCCGCGTCGGCGGATCCCGCGCCGGCAGCGGCGTCACCGGAGCGGGGCACCCCGGAAACGGAGTCGTCCGGTACCGGACCGTCGTCGGTGGGCGCGGAGACCCCCGGCACGCCCAGGACGACCGCCGCCTCGCCCGACCCTCCCCGGACGCGGAGCGAGCGCGACCCCGCGGAGGGCACCACCTCGTTCCCGGCCGTCGGTGTGCCCCCGGACCCGGGGGCCGACCCGCACCGCGGCCGCCGTCCGGGCCCCGACCCCTTCCCTCCGCCGTTCCGCTGGGGCGAGCCACCGCCCCCGGCCGGCCCGTCCGCGGACGTGACCCAGGTGGTCGACCGGGACGCGGAGAGCACACAGGTCGTTCCTGCTCCGACGCCGGGCGGTCCGGGTCGACCGGTCCCACCGCCGGGTCCATCCCTCGGCCCACCACCCCTCGGACCACCCCGGAACGGCCCGGCGTCGGGCCGCTTCCGCCCGCCGTCGTTCCCACCGCCGCCCGAGCGCACCCAGGTCGTGCCGGGCGGCCTCGCCGGCCGCCGTCCCTCGCCCCCCGTGCCCGCCGCGCACACCACCCCGCCGTGGGTGGAGCGCGACCCGGACCGGGGGGAGCGCCCGCCGTCGGGCATGCAGGGCTCGGAGGTGTTCCTCGGCCGGCGCCGCGAGCTGGCCTCGGTGATCGGCACCGCGGCCGTCGTCGTGGTCGTGATCCTGATCCTCGTGCTGTCCTTCACCCTGGGCTGACCGCGGCCGCGCACTACGCTGCGCGCCGTGGCCACCCTGGTGACGTTCCACGCCCACCCCGACGACGAGTGCATCGGCTGCGGCGGCGTCATGCGCGCCGCGGCGGACGCGGGACACCGCGTCGTCCTCGTCGTCGCGACCGGCGGGGAGCACGGCGAGATCGTGTCCGACGTCCTCGCGCCGGGGCAGACGCTCGCGGAGCGCCGGTACGACGAGACCCTGGAGGCCGCGCGCATCCTCGGCGTGGCGCGCACCGAGTTCCTCGGCTACGTCGACTCCGGGATGGTCGGTACCGAGACCAACACCGCCCCCGGTGCCTTCGCCGCCGCCGACGTCGAGGACGCCGCGCAGAAGCTCGCGGCGATCCTGCGCGACGAGGAGGCCGACGTCGTCACCGTCTACGACGAGCACGGCGGCTACGGGCACCCCGACCACGTCCAGGTGCACCGCGTCGGGATGCGGGCGGCCGAGATCGCCGGGGTGCCGCGGGTCTTCCAGTCCACGGTCAATCGCGACGAGATGCGCCGGCTGGTCTCGGCCGCGGTGGCGGCCGGGATGATGGGTGAGGGCGACGGGCCGAGCGAGGCCGACGTCGAGGGCATGGGGACGCCGGAGGCGGCGCTGACCACCCGCGTCGACGTCACACCGCACCTCGCCGCGAAGCGCGCCGCGATGCGGGCGCACGCCAGCCAGATCGCCGAGGACTCGTTCTTCCTCGCGCTGCCCGACGACGGGTTCGCGGCGGCCTTCGGCACCGAGTGGTTCGTGCACGTCGGGCGCCCGCCGGGCCCGCCCTGGGAGACGAACCTCTTCGACGGCTGAGGCCGCAGCGTGTCCTGGCACACTCCGCGCTCGTCGCAGTGGACGGGCGAGGGGTGGGGCCGGTGGCGGTGCAGGAGATCGTGGTGGAGTCCGAGGGCCGACGGCTGGGCGCCTGGTACCTGCCCGCCGAGGACGGCTCGCTGACCACCGACGCCGGCCGGCCTCGCTGACCACCGACGCCGGCCGGCCGTGCGTCGTCACGGCCACGTGGTCTCCGTGGCCGCGCAGGACCCCCGGATCGCCGGGGTGATCTCGCAGGGCGCCGCGATGGACGGCCTGGGTGCCGTGCTCGAGATCCTGCGCTACGCCGGCCCGGGGCCAGCTGTTGCGGCTCACCGGGCACGCGCTGCGCGATGCTGCCGGCGCCCTGCTCGGACGCGCGGAGCACCGGGTGGGCATCTTCGGGCCGCCCGGGGCGACCGCGGCCATCACCTCGCCCGACGCCGCGGCCGGCTACGGCGCGATCATCGGCCCGACGTTCGTCAACGACATGCCCGCGCGCGGCATCCTCACGATCCCGCTCAACCGGCCGGTCACCGCCGCGCCGCGCGTGCGGTGCCCGATGCTTCTGGTGGTGGCCGCCGACGACGCCATCGCCCCGCCGAGCGCGGTGCGCAAGGTGGCCGCGACGGCGGGTGGACGCGTCGAGACCGTCGAGCTCGACTGCGGGCACTTCGACATCTACGTCGGCGAGCCGTTCGCGACCTCGCTCGAGCGCCAGATCGCGTTCCTGCGGACGGTGTAGGGCACCCGTCCGGGTGGTGCTCGGCCCGCCCGGAAACATCGGCGCGGTCGCGGCGATATCCGGGGTGTGAGCGGGCACCTGGGCCCGCGACCTCTCGGGGGAGACAACCATGGGCCGCCACCACACCGCCGACGCCACCGCCGCGCCGCAGGTCGCGCTGCGCTCGACGCCGTTCCCGGCGATTCCGGCGCCGCGGGTGTCCCCGGAGAGCGCCCCGGTCACGCCGGCCGTCCCGGAGGCCCGCGGCTGGCGGGCCCGCCGGGCCGCCCGGGCCGAGGCCGCCGTCGCGCAGGCCCACGCCGTCCAGGTCGCGCACGCCCAGCGCCGGGCCCGCCAGGTCGCCCTGGCGTCCCTGCTGGACGACTGACGCGGCAGGACCCGGGGGCTCAGCCTTCGAGCACGTAGCCCCGGCCGCGGATGGTGCGGATGCGCTCCGCGCCGAGCTTGCGCCGCAGGTAGCCGATGTAGACCTCGACGATGTTGGACGTGGGCGGGCCGCCCCAGACGCGGGTGACCAGCTCGTCCTGCGACATCGCCTGCCCGCGCGGGTGGCGGATGAGCGCGTCGACCACGGCGTACTCGGTGCGCGAGAGGCTGACCGGCTTGTTCTCGACGAACACCTGCTCCAGCGCGGTGTCGACCATGACCTCGCCGCGACGCAGGTAGAGCTGGGCGGTCGGGCGGTCGTCGCCGAGGCGCAGCCGCAGCCGCGCGAGCAGCTCCTCCATGGGGAAGGGCGTGACGAGGTAGTCGTCGTGGCTGGCGCGCAGCGTGGAGACCGTCCGGTCCCGCGCCTCCGCCGACGTCAGCGCGATGACCGGCGTGCGCGGGCTCTCGCGGTGCAGGTCCGCGAGCACCTCCACCGGCCGCAGGCCGCTCATCTCGACGTCCAGGACGACGGCGCGGGCACCGCCTGCCCGGGCGGCGGCCCCGACGCTCCAGCTCTCGCGCAGCAGCTGGGGCTCGAAACCGTTGGACCGCAACGCACCGACGAGCACGCTCGTTGTGCGGTGGGGAGGAGCCACACACAGCACACGGCCCCGCTCCGCGTCCAGATAACGATCGGGTTGCATCGCGGACCAGGTTGCCGCGCGCGCGGCCGGAGTTCAACGACGCGGCGCCGAGCGGTGGTGTGGCGGGCACGACGGGTGGATCCCTGAGAGCGCTCACCGGCGACCGTCGCATCGATTGGGCCGGTTGGACCAGTATTCCTGCCCTTCGTCGCGTCACGGCGCACGGTCAGCGGCATCCCGACCTGGTCTCTCTCAGATCACGGTCAGGTGAACGGTCCCGCTCCTAGCGTTCCGCCCCGCAAGTCCACGGCGTCGTTCGTGCTCCCCCGGGGCGGACACCCGAGTCCGTCCCGCCGGACGACGCCGTCGTGCCCGGACCGCGCTCCCCACGGCCCGGGACCGATCCGACCGTCAGGAGGTCGTTCGCCCATGCCCCGACGTGGACGACATCGCACGCGGCTCCCGTTCCGGCTCATCGCGGCCGTCGCGGCCCTGCTCGTCGGCGGCACCGCCGTCGTGCTGGGCGGCACGGCTCTCGCGAAAGGCTCGCACGGCGGGAACGCCATCTCTTCCCTCGCCGGCAAGTCCTCGTCCGACGGCTCGTCGTCGAGCGACAAGGGCGACGGCTCCAAGGACTCCGGAGACTCCGGAGACTCCAAGGACTCCTCCGACGGCGGCAAGGACTCCGGCTCCGGCTCGAAGGACTCCTCGTCCGGCGGTTCGGGCGACAAGGGCTCCTCCGACTCCGGGTCCTCCGACTCGTCCGGCAAGGACGGGAAGAACGACCAGGGGAACCAGGACGGCCAGAACAAGGACAAGAAGAACAACAACAACGAGAATAACAACAACGACAAGAAGAACAACGACAACAACAACAACAACGACAAGAACAACAAGAACAACAAGAACGACGAGTTCGCCGGCCGCGACAAGATCGCCCCGGCCGGCGGCGACGACTTCGTGGACATCAACAACGTCGCGCCGAACGGCAACATCGGCAACGGCGGGGTGTTCTCCGGCGGCTCCTCCGCGGTCGACTGCGGTGTGAGCGACCACAACAACTCGGACAACTTCATCGCCGCGCCGGGCAAGCGCAACGGCGCCCAGCACGTCCACGACTACGTGGGCAACAACTCGACCAACGCGAACTCCGACGACGGTTCGCTCAATGCCGCCGGCACCTCGTGCGCCAACGGCGACAAGAGCACCTTCTACTGGCCGGTGCTGCGCGACCTGAACGGCCAGGGCCCGGACGTCGGCCAGGACGGCGGCAGCAAGGACGGGAACGTCGGCAGCATCCTCAAGCCGACCTCGGTACAGATCAGCTTCCACGGTCACGGCGACGAGAAGGTCACGGCCCTGCCGACGAACCTGAAGATCATCACGGGCAACGCCAAGGCGAAGGTGCAGGACGGCAAGAACGCCAACGCCAAGTACACCTGCACCGGGTTCACCGACCGGGTCACCAGCAAGTACCCGATCTGTCCGGCAGGCTCCCACCTGCAGCGAATCATCGATTTCCCCAGCTGCTGGGACGGACAGAACCTGGACTCGAAGGACCACATCTCGCACACGGCCTTCCCCGACGAGAAGGGCAACTGCCAGGACGGCTTCACTGCGATCCCGGCGCTGCACGAGGTGCTGACCTACGACCAGCCGGCGGGGAAGGCCTTCTCCATCGACTCGTTCCCGGACAACCAGCACGACCCCATCACCGACCACGGCGACTTCCAGAGCGTCGAGACCCCGGAGCAGGCCAAGGCCGCGGCGGACTGCATCAACAGCAACAAGAACTGCACGAACGTGGCCGGCTGACCGGAAGGAGCTCGACATGACGACGGACCAGCTCCTCGCGCTCGAGGTCGAGGACTACAGTTCCCGCCCCGCGAACGACACGCAGAGCACGACGCGTGGAAGCACGACCGTCTCGATCCGCGGTCTGCTGGTGCTGACGGTCTTCTTCGTGGCATTCGTGTCGGTGGCCGTGTACCTCGGTCGGCTCGCCGGAGCCTGCTGACCCCGCGCGCGTCACACCCCCTCGCGCCCCGGCGCCCGACGTCCTACCGTCGGCACCGGGGCGCGAGTGCGTTTCACGGGAGTCCGGGAGACGGGCTGAGAGGGGACCTGGCCGGCCGAGGCGCCGGCGGTGGTCCCGACCGTTCGAACCTGATCCGGGTCATGCCGGCGCAGGGAAGCGAGGTGCCAATGGCCGTGTCCGCATCGTCCGCACCGACCGGGCAGCGGGGGCCCGACGAGGTCGCCCCCACCCTCGACGGGCCGGTGCCCCGCTCGCTCGGGCTGCTCGACCAGGGCGCGTTCTGGGCGAACCTCGGGGTCAGCCTCCTCGGGTTCGCCGGCGTCCTCGCGGTCCTCCAGCCCGCCGGCGCCCCGCCGCTGACGCTCGCCGCCGCCGTCGTCGCGACCGTCGTCGGCACGGTCGTCGGCAGCGCCATGGTCGGGCTCTCCGCGATCCCGGGCGCCCGGACCGGTGCGCCCGCGATGGTGGTGCTGCGGGGTCTGTTCGGCGGAGTCCTCTCATGGATCCCCTCGGTGCTCAACGTCGTGCAGCTCGTCGGCTGGGGGACGTTCGAGCTCGTCGTCATCGCGCAGGCGGGGGTGCTGGCGCTCGGCGGCCCGACCTGGGCGTGGGTGCTGGGCGCCGGGGTGGTGACGACGGCGCTGACGCTGCGGCCGCTGGGCATGCTGCGGCTGCTGCGCCGGGTGGTGACGATCCTCGTCGCGATCTCGGTCGCCTACCTCGCCTGGTGGCTCTTCTCGCGGCCGGCCGCGGTGGATCTCGGGCAGAGCGGGTCCTGGTCGGGCTTCTGGGCGGGGACCGACGCGGCCATCGCGGTGGCGGTCTCCTGGATCCCGGTGGCATCGGACTACTCGCGCCACTCCCGCCGGGTGGGCACCGCGTTCACCGCGGCGACGGTGGGCTACGCCCTGACCCAGATCCTCTGCTTCGTCGTCGGGCTCGCGGCCCTCTCGCTGGTGGGCGGGAACGGCGACGCGGTCTTCGCGCCCATGCTCGCCGCGCCGCTCGGGCTGGCGGCGCTGCTGGTCCTGACGCTGCGCGAGACCGACCAGTCGTTCGCGAACGTCTACTCGACCGCGGTCTCGGCGCAGAACCTCTGGCCGCGGGCGGACCGGCGGGTGCTGTGCCTGGTGATCGGCGCCCTGGTGACGGTGCTCGCGCTCGGGGTGACGATCGACGACTACTCGAGCTTCCTCGCCGTCATCGGCTCGGTGTTCGTGCCGCTGCTCGGGGTCGGCGTGGGCGACGCGCTGGTGAACCGGGGCCGCACCGACCTGTCGCGCTGGGCGCCCTCGCGGCCGCTGATGGTCGTGGCGTGGCTGGTCGGCCTCGTCGCCTACCAGCTGGTCAACCCGGGCGGGGCCCCCGGCTGGTCGGACGCCTGGGTGGCGCTGCGGGAGGCCGTCGGGTTCACCCCGCCGTCGTGGCTCTCGGCGTCGCTGCTCTCGTTCCTCGTCGCGGTGCTCGTGGCGGCCGCGCTGGCCGCCCTCGAGCGCCGTGCTTCGACGCCCGCCACGACGGCTACCCCGGGGGGGAACGCCGACGAAGGAGGCTCCTCCGAGCGATGAAGATGCGGACACTGGGCCGGACCGGCATCAAGGTCAGCCCGTACTGCCTGGGCGCGATGATGTTCGGCGCCATGGGCAACCCCGACCACGACGACTCGACCCGGATCATCCACAAGGCCCTGGACTCGGGGATCAACTTCGTGGACACCGCGGACGTGTACTCGCAGGGCGAGTCCGAGGAGATCGTCGGGAAGGCGCTGAAGGGCCGCCGCGACGACGTCGTGCTGGCCACGAAGGTCCACGGCGCCATGGGCGACGACCCGAACCGCGCCGGCAACTCGCGGCGCTGGATCGTCACCGAGGTCGAGAACTCGCTGCGGCGCCTGCAGACCGACCACGTCGACCTCTACCAGGTCCACCGGCCCTCGCCGGACACCGACGTCGAGGAGACCCTCTCCGCGCTCACCGACCTCGTGCGCAGCGGGAAGGTCCGCGCGATCGGCTCGTCGACGTTCCCGGCGTCGGAGATCGTCGAGGCGCAGTGGGTGGCCGAGCGCCGGGGCCTCGAGCGGTTCCGCACCGAGCAGCCGCCGTACTCGATCGTCAACCGTGGCATCGAGCGCGAGGTGCTGCCGGCCTGTGAGCGCTACGGGATGGGCGCGCTGGTGTGGAGCCCGCTCGCGATGGGACTGCTCACCGGGAAGTACCGCAAGGGGCAGCAGACCGACAGCCCACGCATGAACTTCGCGCCCGGCCGGCTCACCCACGAGCGCAAGCTCGACGCCGTCGAGGAGCTCATCCCGCTCGCCGAGAAGTCCGGGATCTCGATGGTCCACCTGGCGATGGCATTCGCGGTGGCCCACCCGGGCGTCACCTCGGCGATCATCGGGCCGCGGACGATGGAGCACCTCGACGACCTGCTCGCGGGGGCCGAGGTCAGCCTCGACGACGATGTCCTCGACCGCATCGACGAGGTCGTCTCGCCGGGCACCGACGTCGACCCGGGCGACGTCTCCTACGCGCCGCCGGCGATCGAGCACGCCCGGCTGCGCCGCCGACCCGCCGAGGAGCGCTCCGCCGCCTGAGTCCGCCGGCTCGTCCCGTTCCGAGCGAAGGGCACCTCCGGTTGAATCCATCGACTGAACGTGCCCTTCGTTCAACCACGGCGGCCGGGGGCGCGTTCCGGCGAGGGGCGTCCCTGGCTGGTTCTATCGACCGAAGGTGCCCTTCGCTCGACACGACCGGCCGCCACCGGCACCTCGTTCGTCCGTGACGTGACCCCGGGCTGGTACAACGAACCCGTCAACCAGCGAGGGGATCGGTCGTGAGCTACCCGCAGCGTTCCTGGGACGACGGCGATGTCGAGGTCGTCGCGAAACGGCTCTGGGCGGGTGGCGTCGCCACGGCGCTGGTCGCGGCGGGCATCGCCTTCGTCGGCGTCCTCGTCATCAACAGCATCTTCGAGGTCGGCATCCAGACCGCCGGCCGCAGTGGGGCGCTCGTCGACAACGCCTCCACCGTCCTGCCGATCGCCGCCGGGATCGCGGCCCTGGCCAGCACCGGGCTGCTGCATCTGCTGCTGCTGACCACGCCCCGTCCGGCGTCGTTCTTCTCGGCCATCGCCGTGCTGGTGATCGTGGTGCTGATCCTGCAGGTGTTCCTCGCCGACGGCACGATCTCGGCGCACATCGCCACCGGCATCCTCTACGCGGCGATCGGGATCGCGATCGTCTCGATGCTCTCCGGGGTGTCGGCCACGTCGGTGCGGCCCGCGACCCACGGCGGTTGGGGTGGCCGGCAGTACGACGGGCGCTACGACGGTGGCTACGGCAACCAGGAGCCGCAGTACCCGCCGCAGCCGCCCAACCCGTACGGGCAGCAGGGCGGCTACCACGACCAGCGCACGCAGCGTTACGACCCGCGGGGTTCGCAGGACCGCTGGCGCTGATCGGGCACCGGGGGTGATCACGCTCTGTGGTCAGCTCCGGACCTGCGGCGCCGTTTCAAGGCTTTGTGATGCTTTCGCTGTCGGGTCCGCGTCGCTTGACCCTCCGCCCCGATCCTGGTGACGATCAACCGTCCTGATCCTGCGGACCAGGCGATGCCGCCTGTCCGCGTGCTGGTCGCGCCACGTGCGCGCCCGAAGGAGTGGTCACCATGACGCAGACGGTCAACGGACACGGAGCCGCGGTCACCACGCCCGGATCGGCACCCGCGGGCGGCGGGAGCCGCCTGGGCAGCGGGGCCTATGAGGGGCCGGCCGCGCTGGCGGCGGCCCGTCGCGCGCTGCGTGTCGCGCTGCCGGAGCCGAGCAGCAAGTTCAGTCAGGACGACGAGTGGTGCGTGGTCGCGGCGCCCGGCGGCTCGTGGCGGGAGTACCGCTTCCACGACTACCACCACATCTTCGAGGTGCCGGGCCTCTACGAGAAGATCTTCTACGACGTCCTCGGGTGTGACTCGCCCCGCTTCATGGCGGGCCTGCTGGCCGACGCCCTGGCCGACGCCCGCGAGGAGACGGCCGACGTGCGGGCGCTCGACCTCGGCGCGGGCAACGGGATCATGGCCGAGGAGCTCGCGAAGATCGGCGTGGCGCACGCGGTGGGGGTCGACATCCTCCCGGAGGCCGGTACCGCCGCGGAGCGTGACCGTCCCGGGCTCTACGCGGACTACCTCGTCGGGGACCTCACCGCGCTCGGCGCGCAGGACTCGCGCCGCCTCGAGAGCCACCGGCTCAACGCCCTCACGGTGGTGGCCGCGCTGGGCTTCGGCGACATCCCGCCGGAGGCGTTCCGCACCGCCTACGACCACATCGCCGAGGACGGGTGGGTGGTCCTGACGATCAAGGACGCCTTCCTGGCCGACGAGGACACCACGGGCTTCGCGCGCATGATCAGCGACGGCATGGCCTCCGGCGCCCTCGAGGTCGTGCGGCGCGAGCGCTTCCGCCACCGCCTCGCCACCGACGCGAGCCCGCTGGTCTACGAGGGGATCGTCGCGCGCAAGCGCCTCCCGCTGGGCTGATCCCCTCCCCCCGCCGTCCGACCGGCCGTTTTCCTGTCCCGGTGACGGGGCACACACTGGATCGGACGGCGCGTTCCCTGGCCCCAGCCCCGGGGTCCCGGGCCGCCGGGAACCCCTGCCCGACGGGAGCGCACGCATGGCCGCCAGCACCGACAGCACCGCGGGTGACCGCACCGGCGTCGTACTGCCCGTCGCCCGCACGCCGGACCTGGCGCGTGCGGTGGAGACGGTCGTACCGGACGTGGTGCTCGCCCGCACCGACCCGGCCCTCTTCGGCCGGACCGTCCTGCAGCTCGCCCAGGGCTGGACGACCCATCCCGGGGAGGTGGGGCGCGCCGCGTCGTCGTTCGCCGCGGTCTCGGCCCGCATCGGTGCCGCGGCGACCGGGCGGGCCCTGCGGGGCCTCGCCGGCGCCGACACGACCGAGGCGCCCGACGACGCCACCCCGATGCCGGTCGCGAAGGACGGGCGGTTCAAGGACACCACCTGGACCGAGAACCCCGCTTTCTGGGCCCTGCGCCAGGAGTACCTGGCGCTGGTCTCGTTCCTCGACGACCTGGTCGGTGCCGCGGGCCTCGAGCCCGACTCCGACGAGCGCGCGCGGATGCTCATGGGGCTCGTCGGCAGCGTCGTCTCGCCGTCGAACCTGCTGCCCACCAACCCGGCCGCGCTGAAGCGCGCGTTCGAGACCGGCGGGGCGAGCGTGGTCGCGGGGCTGCGGAACCTGCTCGACGACGTCGCCACCAACAACGGCCGCCCCCGCCAGGTCGACAAGACCGAGCTGCGTGTCGGGAAGGAGCTCGCGGCGACGCCGGGCAAGGTCGTGTACCGCAACCGGCTCATGGAGCTGGTGCAGTTCGACGCGCAGACCGACGAGGTCCACGAGATCCCGCTGCTGTGCAGCCCGCCCTGGATCAACAAGTACTACGTGATGGACCTCGCTCCGGAGCGCAGCCTCGTGGAGTGGGCGGTGCAGCACGGCCACACCGTCTTCATGATCAGCTACCGGGACCCGGACGCCTCGATGGCCTCGACGTCCTTCGAGGACTATCTGAACTTCGGGGACGCCGAGGCGCTCGACGTGGTCACCGAGATCACCGGATCCGACAAGGTCAACATCATGGGCCTCTGCCTCGGCGGCCTCATGGCGGCCCTGCTCACAGCCCGCTGCGCGGCCCGCGGCGACGAGCGCATCAACAGCCTGACGCTGCTCAACACGATGCTCGACTACTCCGAGGTCGGGCCGGTGTCCTCGTTCGTGAGCCCCGAGATCGTCGAGCGGCTCGAGCGCTCGATGCAGCAGACCGGCTACCTGCCCGCCGAGTCGATGGCCACCACGTTCGACCTGCTGCGCGCCAACGACCTGATCTTCAACTACATCGGTCCGAACTGGCTCGAGGGCAAGGCGCCGCCGGCGTTCGACATCCTGGCCTGGAACACCGACTCCACCCGCATGCCCGCGACGATGCACGCGTCCTACCTGCGCCACTTCTACCTGGAGAACGAGCTGGCCCGCGGGGTGCTGGAGCTGGACGGCGAGCCGATCTCGCTCAAGGCGATCCACGCGGACACGTTCATCGTCGCGGCGGAGAACGACCACATCGCGCCGTGGCGGACGTCGTTCACCTCGACCGAATTGATCGGCGGGGACGTCACGTTCGTCCTGTCCACCGCCGGGCACATCGCCGGCGTGGTCAACCCGCCGAGCCCGAAGGCCAAGCACTGGGTGGGGACCGTCGGCGCGACCGGCACGGACGCGCCCGGCCCCGACGCCTGGCGCGCGCGGTCGACCGAGGTGAAGGGCTCCTGGTGGGAGTCGTGGGCCGAGTGGATCGGGGAGCGCGCCGGGGGCATGCGGACCCCGCCCCCGACCGGCAGCGAGGCGTACCCGCCGATCGGTGACGCGCCCGGGGACTACGTCCGCGGGAAGGCCTGACCCGTCTGTGTGAGGGTTGTCACGTTTCGGTACCGTGACGTCTGCGGTGCCGGGATGTGACATGCCTTGACGAGATCCGGGCGGGAGGCGCACCGTGTTGCGTAGAGCGCGATCTCGCTGCGCTGGGCGCAACGCCCCGATCGCGTTCGTCGTTGCCTGCCGCTCCTGATCGGTGAGCCCATGGAACCCCTCCCCGCCCGCCCGGTGCGCTCGGCAAGCACCGCTCTGCGCCGCCTCGTCGACGACGCGGTCGGGCCCGGCTACGAGACCCCCTTCCTGCGCCTGGATCTGCTCCTGGCCGGACGGGAGTCGCGCTGCGGCTGCGACGGTTGCGCGGCCCGGGTGGCGCGGGTGCGCGCCGAGATCCTGGCCTCGCTGCCACGGGCGTAGGTTTCGCCCGGGTGGGACAACGGGCCTCTGCTCGGTATCCTGAGCAGTCGATCGGCCGGTCGAGCACGTCCGGCCGGCGCCACCGAGCACCGGGCCACCACGCCCGGTCGCCGAAGGAGGAGCCGATGACGACGACCTCGAACGGCCGCCCGCACACCGCCGCCGACCCGTTCGTCGACCTCGTGTCCCGCAGCCAGAGGGCCGTGACCGACGCGGCCACGGGCATGGCGGAGATGTGGGGTGCCGCCCTCACCGGGGCAGACGAGGCCACCCGCCGCACGTCCGGGTCGTTCCCCGGCCAGCCGTCGCTCGGCGAGGCCGTCGACCGCGCCGTGGACACCGGGATCGCGGTCCTCGAGATGCAGCGCTCGGTCGCCCACCAGGTGCTCGACGCGCTGCGGTTGCGCTGAGCGACGCCGCCGGGTCCGCCGACACGGCGGCTCCGCCCTCCGGGCCGGCCGCCGTCTGGGAGGCCCAGCGCCGGGCGCTCGGGGGGTTCATCCGCGACCAGCGTCGGCTGGCCCGGCTCTCGCTGCGGCAGCTCTCGGCGCTGTCGCACATCTCGAACCCCTACCTCAGCCAGGTCGAGCGTGGGCTGCACGTGCCCTCGGTGCGCGTGCTGCAGGCGATCGCCGAGGCACTCGACCTCTCCGCCGAGACCCTCCTCGAGCAGGCGGGTCTCGTCCGGGACCACGTCGGCCCGCCCGCCGGGTCGCGACCGCGTGGGGGCTCCGACGACGACCGCACGGTGGAACGCGCCGTGCGTGCCGACCGTCGGCTCTCCCACGCGCAGAAGGAGGCGTTGATCGCCGTGTACCGCAGCTACGTGGGCGCCGACGACGGGAGCGACCGATGAGTGCGGCCGCCATCCACCCCGCCGGGGGTGAGCCCGCCGATCTCGGCTGGGAACGCACGCTGTCCGTCGCGGGACGACGGCTCCGGGTCGGGGTCCGGCCGGGCACCGACCCCGCCGTCCGGCCCCTCGTGCTGGTGAACGGGATCGGGGCGAGCCTCGAGCTCTTCGAGCCGCTCGTGGCGGCGCTGGATCCGCGCCGCGAGGTGGTGCGCTTCGACGTGCCGGGGATCGGCGGCTCCCAGGGCTCGACGGTGCCGCTGCCGATGGCGGCCCTGTCGACGCTGCTCGCCGACCTGCTGGACCAGCTCGACGGCCTGACCCCGTCGCCCCACCGCGTGGTGGACGTCCTCGGGCTGTCCTGGGGCGGCGGGATCGCGCAGCAGTTCGCCCTGCAGTACCCGCAGCGCACCGGCCGGCTGGTGCTGGTCAGCACCGGGACCGGCGTGATGATGGTGCCCGCCCGGTTCGGGGTGCTCGCCCGCATGCTCACGCCGCGGCGCTACAACGACCCCTCCTACCGCCGCGACGCCGGCCGCGAGATCTACGTCGGGGAGGACCCGGACGCCGTCGACGCGCTGTTCTCCCGGGTCAGCCCGGTGCGGGCGACCGCCTACCTGCACCAGCTGTTCGCGCTGACGACGTGGACGAGCCTGCCCGTGCTCCCCTTCATCACCGCACCCGCCCTCGTGCTCGCGGGGCGTCGGGACCCGGTGATCCCGGTGGTCAACGCCCACCTCATGGGCTCCCTGCTGCGCCGCGGCCGGGTGCACCTGCACGAGGGCGGGCACCTCGGTCTGCTGACGCGCCCCCACGAGCTCGGCGAGACGGTCGAACAGTTCCTCGACCAGCCCTAGAGTGTGGTCCGTGAGCCAGAAAGTCGTGACCGGGGTCGACGGGCGGGAGTGGATCGTCTCGCTCAAGATCATGTGGACCGACAAGTCCGAGGGCTTCGAGCACGAGAAGGAGGGCGGCCGGCGGGCCGTCATCGGCATCATCGTCGTGCTCGGGCTGCTGGTCTTCGCCCAGGTGGCGTGGGCGTTCCAGGTGCCCGCGGTGGAGACGCCGTGGTGGGTGCTCCTCATCCTGGCGGCCATCGTGCTCTTCTTCCCGGTGCGCTGGGCGCTGCGCCGGCCCCGCCGGCTGCGCGTCGAGGGCGGGCGCTGGCCCGACGACGACGACGGGGGCCGCGCCGAGGAGTGGAGCGGCTTCGTCCGCGGCCGGACCGAGTCCCGCGCCGAGTTCAAGCAGGCCATCAAGACGCTGCAGAAGCGGGGCACCCCGGCGCGGGCGAACAGTCCGCTGCAGCCCCAGTAGGTCCAGGAGGAACGTCCGTGCCCGAGCTGCCCGAGGTGGAGGCGCTGGCCGAGCACCTGCGCACGCACGCGCTCGCCCGCCCCGTCGCCCGGGTGGACCTCGCGAGCATGACGGCGCTCAAGACGTTCGACCCGCCGCTGTCCGCACTCACCGGGCGACTCGTGACAGGGGCCGGGCGCTTCGGCAAGTTCCTCGACATACAGCTCGACGGCCTCCACGTGGTGGTGCACCTCTCCCGCGCGGGGTGGTTGCGCTGGCACGAGCAGGCCTCCACCACGCCGCCGAAGCCCGGCAAGGGCCCGCTGGAGCTGCGGGTGCACCTGGAGACGGTCGGCGGCCCGGGCTTCGACCTCACCGAGGCCGGGACGCAGAAGCGGCTCGCCGTCTACGTGGTCACCGACCCGGCGACGGTGCCGGGCATCGCCTCGCTCGGGCCGGACGCGCTGACGCTCTCGCGCGACCAGCTCGCCGGGCTGCTGGCCGGGACCTCGGCCCGCCTCAAGACGCTGATCACCGACCAGCGGGTGATCGCCGGCATCGGCAACGCCTACTCCGACGAGATCCTCCACGTCGCCCGGCTCTCGCCGTTCGCGCTCTCGGGCAAGCTGGACGACGAGGCGGTCGACCGGCTGCACGCCGCGATGATCTCGGTGCTGACCGAGGCGGTCGACCGCGCCGTCGGGCAGGACGCGGCGCTGCTCAAGGGCGAGAAGCGCAGCGGGATGCGGGTGCACGCCCGCACCGGGCTGCCGTGCCCGGTGTGCGGGGACGTGGTCCGGGAGGTCTCCTACGCCGAACGGTCCTTCCAGTACTGCGCCATCTGTCAGACAGGAGGCAAACCGCTCGCGGACCGTCGACTCTCCCGCCTGGTGAAGTGACGACGAGCGCGGTGGAGACCGCCGAACGGGCGATGAGAGGCGTCCCTCGTCGTGTGCCGCGTTGCTCTGACGCCGCACGCTGGCGGAACATGACCCCGTGCCCGGCTGGTTGACCGACCCGACGCTCTACGTCGTCCTCGTCGCGGTCGTCGTCCTCGTCGCGGCGGGGCTGTTGATCTACCGGCGGCTGCGGCGCCGGCACGCGTTCGCCTCGCCCCTCGAGCGGGCCACGTTCTCCACCCTGCACACCGTGTCGCTGGCCGCGCCGGCGCTGCGCGAGGGCCTCTCGGAGTCCTCGGCGCAGTTCGCGGTGCCCTACCTGCGCACCCTGCTCGACACCGAGGCGCTCTCGATGACCGCGGCCGACTGCGTGCCGCTGGCCTGGGACGGCGACGCCGAGCACCACAACCTCGACGTCCGCTTCTACGCCGAGAAGGTCATGAAGACCGGCCGGCAGCAGATGGCGAGCCGCAAGGACATCGAGTGCGGCTCGGACCGCTGTCCGGTCAAGGGGATCGTCGTCGTGCCCCTGGAGGTCGACGGCAACGTCGTCGGGACGCTCGCCGCGGTCAGCGCCGAGACGCCCGGGCCGGTCCTGCTGCGCGCCTCGGCCGAGGTCGCCCGCTACGTCTCGAGCCAGCTCGAGCTCGCTGACCTCGACGACTCCCGCGACCGGCTCAACCGCGCGGAGGTCCGCGCGCTGCGGGCCCAGATCTCGCCGCACTTCATCTACAACGCGCTCAACACCGTCGCCTCCTTCATCCGCACCGACCCGGAGCGGGCCCGCGAGCTGCTCATGGAGTTCGCCGACTTCACCCGCTACTCCTTCCGGCAGGCCGGCGAGTACACGACGCTCGCCGAGGAGCTCAAGAACATCGACCGCTACCTCATGCTCGAGCGCGCCCGGTTCGGCAACCGGCTCGCGGTGAAGGTGCAGGTCGCCCCCGAGGTGCTCTCGGTGGTGCTGCCCTTCCTCGCGCTGCAGCCGCTGGTGGAGAACGCGGTGCGCCACGGGCTGGCCGGGAAGGTCGAGGGCGGCACGGTGACCCTCACCGCGGAGGACTCAGCCAGCGAGTGCCTCATCACCGTCGAGGACAACGGCGTGGGCATGGACCCGCAGGCGCTGCGCGAGGACAACCGCGACGCCCACCTCTCGGGGGCCCATGTCGGCCTCGGCAACGTCGACGACCGGATGCGCTCCGCGTTCGGGCCCGACTACGGACTCGTCGTCGAGACCGAGCGCGGCGCCGGCACCAAGATCAGCCTGCGCGTGCCGAAGTTCCGGGCGGGCGTTCGCGTCTGACGACGCCTGTGCGTGCGTTTCCGTGCCCAGACACGGAAACGCACGCACAAGCCGGTAGGGCAAACTCGAGGACGTGGACCTGAAGCTGCCAACGACCTCGATGCTGGGGTCCCTCAAGCTCCCGAGCGCGGTCTCGTCGGTGCTGCCCGGCGCGCTCGCCTCGAGGGTCGGCAGCGGCACCGTCAGCGTGGTGCGGCTGAACGGGGTCATCGCCGCCGTGTCGGGACCGGTGCCGCGGGCGGTGATCAACCTGCCGGCGGTGGAGTCGGCGCTGGTCCGCGCCTTCGAGGCCGAGAGCGCCGTCGCGGTCGCCCTGGTGATCAACTCGCCCGGGGGGTCCCCGACGCAGTCGCAGCTGGTGGCCGACCGCATTCGCGGGCTCGCCGCCGAGCACGAGCTGCCGGTGCTGGCGTTCTGCGAGGACGTCGCGGCCTCCGGCGGGTACTGGCTGGCCTGCGCCGCCGACGAGATCTTCGCGTGCCCGACGTCGCTGGTGGGCTCCATCGGGGTCGTGTCCGGCGGCTTCGGGCTGACGGGCCTCATCGAGCGGTTCGGCATCGAGCGCCGCCTGCACACCGCGGGGGAGAACAAGGCGCGGCTCGACCCGTTCCAGCCCGAGAAGCCCGAGGACGTCCAGTGGCTGCTCGGTATGCAGGGCGAGCTCCACGAGCTCTTCATCGAGTGGGTGCGCTCCCGGCGCGGGGACAAGCTCTCGCAGGCCGGGGACCTGTTCACCGGGGAGGTCTGGACCGGTCGCCGCGCGCTCGAGCTCGGTCTCGTCGACGGGATCGGGACGACGCGGGAGGTGCTCTCGCAGCGGTTCCCGGACGCCGAGCCGGTCGGGGTCGAGCCCCGCAGGCCGCTCCTCGCGCGCCTCGGGCTGGGCGTCACGGCCGGGGTCCCCGGGCTCGCCGGGCCGGCGCTCGACCCGGCGGCCGCGCTCGTCGGCGCGCTGGAGTGGCTCGAGCACCGCGCCCACTGGAGCCGCTTCGGCCTGTAGCGCCTCCCGGCGATCTTTGGTGCTCACCGGCCGTGGGCCCCTATCCTCGACGGTTCCCGGAGAGGGGGCGCGGGTGGCGGCGGTGGGCTGGGACGGGCGCGACGTGTCGGGGCTGTCCCACGAGCAGATCCACCGGTGGACCCGGGACGGCGCGAGCCCGGACGCGCTCGCCGCGGCCCGGGACCGCCACCAGGCCCGCGCCGACGAGCTGCGCGGCACGGCCGACCGGCTCCGGACGGCCCACCGCGGGGTCGCCGAAACCTGGATCGGCCGCGACGCCGACGCCGCCGGGCACCGGACCGGGGCGCTCGCGTCACGCATGGAGCAGCTCGCCGAGACGGTGTCCGGCCAGGCCCGTGGGGTCGAGGGGATGCGGGTCGCGCTCCTGCGCGTGCAGGCGGCGGTCGGCCCGCCGCGGCCGCCGGCGCTGCCCTCGCTCGGCGCCCCGCCCGTGCTCGGCGAGCTCCGCGCCCTGGTCACCGGGGCGCCCGCCGACGGCTTCCCCGCCTTCCGGGCCGCCGCGGCGGAGCAGTCCGCCGCCCGCGAGGCCTACCGGACCTACCTGGCCGAGACGGCGGCCGCCGCGCGCGGCGTGAGCACCGCCGGTGCGGGCCCGCCCCCGCCCTCCGCCGCGCCCGCCGCCGCCCCCGGGCCCGGCGGCGCCGCCCCGGCCGCGATGGGCGGGCCGACACCGGTCGGGGCCGCGGCCACCACCCGACCGACGGGGACCGCAGCCCCGGCGCCGAGCACCCCGGCCGGCCCGACCGCGGCGCGGGGCGCCACCCCCGTCGCCGGCGCGCGGGGGTCGGTCACCGGCGTCCTGGCCCGGGCCGCCGCCGCGCCCCCGGGTCCCGCCCCGCCGGGGGACCTGCCGGTCGGTCCGCGGGCGGTCGACGCCGGCGCCGTCCCGGGCGGGTCCGGAGCGGCCGGTGCAGGCCCGGTGCCCGACCGGCCCGGCCCGTCGGTCCCCGCCCCGTCGTCCCCGCCGGGTGCCCCGTCGTCCCCGCCGGGAGCCGCGTCCTCACGGCCGGGCGCCGCGGCGACCGACGCCGGCCGGGCGACCCCGGGGGCGGCCGCGTCCCGGGGCGCCGACGGCGTCCGTCCTGTCCCCCTCCCCGCGGCCGAGGTCCGCCGACCGGACCCGCGCCGCACCACCCGGCCGGGCTCCGCGCCCGACGCCGGTACCGCGCCGGACACCCACCTCGCCGGGGGCCCGGACCCCGGGGAGGCGACGCACCCGGCCTCGCCCGGGGACCACCCGGGCGCGACGGGCACCGGCGGCCACGGCTCCGTCGGCTCCGCCGCCCCCGGTCCGCTCGACGCCGTCCCGTTCGGGCCGGCCCCGGTCGGCGGCGGAGCCGGCGAGCACCGCCTCCCCCCGCGGCGCACCGAGTACCTGGTGGACCCCGACCCCGTCGGCTGGGGAGCCGACGCCACCCGTCGCGTGGCCCCGCCGGTGCTCGGCGAGGACGACGAGGACGACGTCGGCGACCCCGCGGAGCCGTCGTGAGCGCGCCCTTCCCCACGCTCGCGCTGAGCCGGTACGAGCTCGCGTGGGTGCTCGAGCAGTGCGGGGCGGGCGACTGGCCCTACCCGCTCGCGCCGGTGGCGTGGCCCGCGGAGCGCGACGACGAGACCGTGCTCGCCCGGGCCCGCACCGAGGACACCCTGCGGTCCCGCGGGCTGCTCGAGCCGGGACCGGCCGCCGTGCTGCTCGCGGTCGGGGCCGCGGTGCGCGACCGGGACCGCCAGGTCGACCTCGTGCGGCGCTGCGCGACGACTCCCTGCGCCGCGGTCGCCGTCGGCGGTGCCACCGACGGGGCGCTGCTCTGGTCGGCCGACCACGCCGACGCCGACGTCGCGGTGCGCCCGCTCGACCCCGCGGGCCTCGTCGCCGGGCTGCTCGCGCTCGTGCCGCCGCGCCCGGCCGCGGCGGATCCGCCGCTGGAGGTCCCGACGACGCCGCCGTCGGGTCACGCCGGACCCGGCACGGTCCGGGGCGAGCGGGAGCGCCGCGCCGTCGAGGACCTGCTCGCGTCGGCGGAGGCCTGGACCCAGGTCGGCATCGTCCCTGCTCCGAACGGCGTAACTTCAGCCGGAGAACGTCGCGATGCCACGATCAAATGGCTGGACGGGCCCCGCGGCCGATACCGACTGCGGCAGGATCCTGCTCCGAGGCACGATGGGCCCGGGCGGGCCCGCCCGGACCGGCCGGGGCGGACCCGGTTGATCGGGGAGGATGCGAGGTCGCCCGCGGTCCGTCGTGAGCTCGAGGACGCGCTCGGTCTGCCGGGTCCGTCCTGGCCCGGAAGGAGCACCGTATGAGTGGACTGGGTCCCCCCGGGCCCGGCCCCTCCGGCGACGAGGGGTCCGCGGCGCTGGACCCGGCGGACGCGCGACGCTTCGCGGGCCGGGTGGACGACCTGGAGCGCACCGTGGCCGAGGCCCGGGAGGCGCTGCGCCGCCTCGCCGAGGACCCGCTGTCCACCGGGACCGGCCAGGACAACGCGGAGATGGCCGCGTGGTACCGCGAGCTGCTCGTCACCGACACCGTGCCCGCCGCCGACGACCTGTCGCGCCAGCTCGACGCGGTCCGGCGCGCGGTGGTCGAGGGCACGGCCGCGTGGGAGTCCACCGAGCGCTCCATCTCCGACTCGCTCGGTCCGGGCACCGACGCCCCCTGATCGGCGGGAAAGGGTGACGATGTCCGGGGTGGTGGCGGCGTCGGCGTGCCGTCGCGGGCACCCCGGGATCGCCCGACCGGCGGGGTCCCTATCGTGGACGCGGGACCGACCCTTGGGCAGGATGGCGAAGCAGTGACTACCAACGACAACGACGGCCTGGTCGTCCTCGCCGTCGACGACGAGGAACCCGCGCTCATGGAGCTCGCCTACCTCCTCGAGCAGGACCAGCGCGTCTCCACGGTGCTGAAGGCGAACGACTCGATATCCGCCCTGCGCATCCTCACCGGCGGCGACCAGGTCAGCATCGGCGGCTTCGGCACCCCGCCGTCGGGCATCTCCGCGCCCGCCAAGCAGTCCGACGTGGACGTCCTGTTCCTGGACATCCGCATGCCGGGGCTCGACGGCCTGGAGCTCGCGCAGGTGCTCTCCCGCTACGTGATCCCGCCGTCCGTGGTCTTCGTGACCGCGCACGACGACCGGGCCGTCGAGGCCTTCGACGTCGGCGCGGTGGACTACCTGCTCAAGCCGCTGCGCCCGGAGCGGCTCTACGCCTCGCTCACCCGCATCCTCGCCTCGCGCGGCACGACCGTCCCGGTCGAGCCCGCCGTCGAGGAGGAGGGCGACGACGAGGTGATCCCCGTCGAGCTCGCCGGCACCACGAAGCTGGTGCAGCGCTCGACGGTGCGCTGGGTCGAGGCCCAGGGCGACTACGCGCGCCTGCACACCACCGAGGGCAGCCACCTCGTGCGGATCCCCCTCTCGGTGCTCGAGGAGCGCTGGTCGGACGCCGGTTTCGTGCGGATCCACCGGTCCTACCTCGTCGCGCTGCCGCTGATCACCGAGCTGCGCCTCGCCGGCTCGGGCTACGTCGTGCGCCTGGGCAACGGCGGCGGCAGCGGCGACGTGGCCGAGCTGCCGGTGAGCCGCCGGCACACCCGTGAGCTCAAGGACCGGATCACCCGCCGCGGTGCGCTGTGACCCCCGCGTGGACGGCGGGGGCGGCATGACCAAGCACACCATCGGGCCGGAGGACGATCCGCTGGATTACGAGGATCCGCCGAC
>NZ_DASXJS010000151.1:0-25317 GCF_036497245.1 Actinomycetospora sp.
GGTATCTCTACCTGCTCATGCCGGTCCGCCTGCCGGGCTGACCGCGGCCCGGGGGCGGGCCGCTGGAACCGGCCCGCAGCGGGTACGAAGGGATCGGACCCGGCGCATCGCCGGGGGCACGCACGGAACCGGGGCTGGACACGAGGGGAGCGGATCGCGGTGCAGCTGGGGATGGTCGGGCTCGGCCGGATGGGCGGCAACATGGCCGAGCGGCTGCGGGCCGCCGGCCACGAGGTCGTCGGGTACGCCAACGACGGGTCGGGGGACGTGCAGTCGCTCGACGAGCTCGCCAAGGCCCTGACCGCGCCGCGCACGGTGTGGCTGATGGTGCCCTCGGGCGAGCCCACGCACTCGACGGTCCGCAGCCTCGCCGACCTCCTCGACGAGGGAGACCTCGTTGTCGACGGGGGCAACAGCCGCTTCACCGACGACACCGAGCACGCCGAGCTGCTCTCCGGCCACGGCGTCCACTACGCCGACTGCGGGGTGTCCGGCGGCGTCTGGGGGCGCACCGAGGGCTACGGGCTGATGGCGGGCGGCGCGCCCGCCGACATCGAACGCCTGATGCCGGTCTTCGACGCGCTGCGGCCGGAGGGGCCCCGCGACGAGGGCTTCGCGCACGCAGGCCCGGTCGGGGCGGGGCACTACGCCAAGATGGTCCACAACGGCGTCGAGTACGGCCTCATGCAGGCCTATGCCGAGGGATACGAGCTGCTGTCCGCGGGCGGCCCGGTCACCGACGTCGGCGCCGTGATGAAGGCCTGGAGCCGCGGCACCGTGGTGCGTAGCTGGCTGCTCGACCTCATGGTCCTGGCCCTCGAGTCCGATCCCCACCTGGATCAGATCACCGGGTACGCCGAGGACTCCGGCGAGGGCCGCTGGACCGTGGACGAGGCGATCGTGCACGCCGTGCCGCTGCCCGTGATCTCCGCGGCGCTCTTCGCGCGCTTCGCCTCCCGCCAGGTCGACTCGCCGGCGATGAAGGCCGTCGCCGCACTGCGGGCCCAGTTCGGCGGTCACGCGACGCGCAAGGCCGGGGAGGCCGCCAACGAGCCGCCGACGGGCGGCTAGACGACACCGTGTACGTGAGGGAGCTGTCGGTCACGGACTTCCGTTCCTGGCCGCAGGCGGACCTGAGCCTCACCCCCGGGGTCACCGTGCTCGTCGGCGCCAACGGCCAGGGCAAGACCAACCTCGTCGAGGCCGTCGGCTACCTGGCCACGCTGTCGTCGCATCGGGTGTCCTCGGACGCTCCGCTGGTCCGCCGCGGGGCGTCCGCCGCGGTCGTGCGGGCGACCGCGGTCAACGAGGGCCGCGAGCTGACGGTGCAGGTGGAGATACAGCCGGGCAAGGCGAACCGGGCGCGGGTCAACCGGTCGCCGGTACCCCGCCCCCGCGAGATCCTCGGCATCGTCCGGACGGTCGTGTTCGCTCCCGAGGACCTCGCACTGGTCCGCGGTGACCCCGGGGAGCGCCGGGGATTCCTCGACGACCTCCTGGTGGCCCGTGCCCCGCGCTGGGCGGGCGTGCGCAGCGAGTACGACAAGGTGCTGCGCCAGCGGTCGGCGCTGCTCAAGTCGGCGCGGTCGGCCCGCGGTGCTCGCGAGGCGGGCACCCTCGACGTGTGGGACGCCCATCTCGCCCGGGCCGGGGCGTCCCTCACCGCGGGCCGCATCCTGCTCGCGCGCGCTCTCGCGCCGCACGTGACGGCGGCCTACGCCGACGTCGCGCCGGAGTCGGTGCCGGTCGGGGCGCGCTACCGCTCCCGGGTGGACGCGGTGGACGCGCTGGCCGGGCCCGAGGCCGCCGACGCCGGCCCGGGTGACGAGGCCGAGCGCGACGAGGCGACCGGCGGCCCGCGGTACGCCGCCCTCGCCGAGGAGCTCGAGACGGCGCTCCTGGAGGAGATCGGCCGCCGGCGCGACCAGGAGATCGAGCGCGGGGTGTGCCTCGTGGGCCCCCACCGCGACGACCTGGAGCTCACCCTCGGGGACGGACCGGCGAAGGGCTACGCCAGCCACGGCGAGTCGTGGGCCCTGGCCCTCGCGCTGCGCCTCGGGGGGTTCGAGCTGCTGCGCGCCGAGGGCTCGGAACCGGTCCTCATCCTCGACGACGTCTTCGCCGAGCTGGATGCCCGCCGCCGTGAGGCCCTCGCCCGAACGGCGGCACGGGCCGAGCAGGTGCTGGTCACGGCGGCGGTGGACGACGACGTGCCCGCGATCCTCGCGGGAGCACGCTTCGTGGTCGAAGACGGCACGGTCCGTGACGAAGCGTCCTCGGGACGACCGATGGAGGTGGTCGCTGATGAGCCGAATCGGTGAAGAAGGTCCCAATTCTGGGGACAGACCTGTGGATGCTGTGGACAACTTGTTCAGCATCGGCGGCAGGGACCCCTCCGAGGCCCCGGATCCGGGGTCTGACCTGCGACGTGGACGCGGCGGCGCCGTCCACACCCCGGGTACGGACCGCGACGCGGTCTCGCTGCCTCCGGCCCGCCTCGGCCCCCGGGGCCACACGAACGGCCGCCGGGCGGATACCGAGGGTGCGAACGGGGGCCCGGTCGAGGCCGCTTCGACCGGGCCATCGGAGGCCGGCCCCGACGCCGATCCCGACGCCGAGCCGCGGGGGTCCGACATCGCCCGCGCCGCTCTGGACGCGGCCCGGGCACGGCAGGCGGAGCGGGGCGGGGGCACCCGGGGCTCGTCGCGGCGCACGGTCCGGCGCGGCGTCCCGGGCGAGGGGGCCCGCCGCCGTCGTCGGGGATGGTCGGGGGCGGGCTCCGACGACAGGGACCCGCAGCCCCTCGGCCGCGTCGCCTCACGGCTGTCGACCCAGCGCGGGTGGACCCCGAACCTCGCGAACGGCTCGGTCTTCGGGCGGTGGGCCGACCTGGTGGGGACCGAGGTCGCCGAGCACGCCACACCGACGGCCCTGCGCGACGGCGAGCTGACCGTCCAGGCCGACTCGACGGCGTGGGCGACCCAGCTGCGCCTGCTCCAGCGCCAGCTGCTCGCCAAGATCGCGGCGGGGCTCGGTCACGGCGTCGTGACCAAGATGCGCATCCACGGACCGTCCGCGCCGAGCTGGCGCCGGGGCCCCCGGCACGTCTCGGGGCGGGGACCGCGCGACACGTACGGCTGAGCGCCCGCTGTCCGGGCCCAGGACGCCGGAGGGGCCCATGGCGGGCGGTCGGACCCTCCCGTGGTCCCGCCAGGCGCTCTGCGACGCGCTCAACAGGCGGACCGGCCCGTTCTGGCGTGGGTCGACCAGTAGACTGTCAGGTGTAGTGCGCGACCGCTGTCGTCCCGGTGTCGGCGGGCTCGGCGCACCGACCGTTTCAGGTAGGGAGATTCAGACGCCCGTGGCTGCCGCGAAGAAGAACAACGACTACAGCGCGTCGTCCATCACCGTCCTCGAGGGCCTCGAGGCGGTCCGCAAGCGGCCCGGCATGTACATCGGGTCCACCGGTGAGCGCGGCCTGCACCACCTCATCTGGGAGGCCGTCGACAACTCGGTCGACGAGGCGATGGCGGGCTACGCCACCGCGGTCACGGTGACGCTGCAGGCCGACGGCGGCATCTCGGTGGTCGACGACGGACGCGGTATCCCGGTCGACGAGCACCCGGTCGAGAAGAAGCCCGCCGTCGAGATGGTCATGACCATGCTCCACGCCGGCGGCAAGTTCGACGACAAGTCCTACGCGGTCTCGGGCGGCCTGCACGGCGTCGGCATCAGCGTCGTCAACGCCCTCTCCACGGCGCTCGACGTCGAGATCCACCGCGACGGCCAGGTCTGGACCCAGCACTACGACCACTCGGTCCCCGGCACGCTCATCCAGGCCGGGAAGACCCGCAAGACCGGCACCACGATCACGTTCTGGGCCGACCCCGGGATCTTCGAGTCCACGACCTACAACTTCGAGACGATCTCGCGCCGGCTGCAGGAGATGGCGTTCCTCAACAAGGGGCTGACCATCAACCTGCGCGACGAGCGCAAGGCCGACGGTGACTCCGAGGACGCCGCCGAGCTGGACGACGCCCCCGACGCCGAGGGCTACGTCGCGAAGGTCAAGGAGCGGACCTTCCAGTACCCGGGCGGGCTCGAGGACTTCGTCGCGTACATCAACCACGCGAAGGACCCGATCCACAAGAAGCCGGTGGCGTTCCAGGCGGAGGGCACCGGCCACCAGGTCGAGGTCGCGATGCAGTGGAACTCCGGCTACTCGGAGTCCGTCTACACCTTCTGCAACACGATCAACACCAGCGAGGGCGGTACCCACGAGGAGGGCTTCCGCTCGGCGTTGACCACCACGGTCAACCGCTACGCCCGCGACAAGAAGCTCATCAAGGAGAAGGACCCGGCGCTGACCGGCGACGACATCCGCGAGGGCCTCGCCGCGATCGTGTCGGTGAAGGTCGCGGAGCCGCAGTTCGAGGGCCAGACGAAGACCAAGCTCGGCAACACCGAGGTGAAGTCGTTCGTCCAGCGGGTCTGCAACGAGTGGCTTTCGGACTGGTTCGAGCGCAACCCCGCCGAGGCCAAGACGATCATCAACAAGGCGGTCGGTTCGGCCCAGGCCCGGATGGCGGCGCGCAAGGCCCGCGAGCTCGTGCGCCGCAAGACCGCGGGCGACATCGGCGGGCTGCCGGGCAAGCTCGCCGACTGCCGCTCCAACGACCCGAGCCGCAGCGAGGTCTACATCGTCGAGGGTGACTCGGCGGGCGGTTCGGCGAAGTCGGGCCGCGACTCGATGTTCCAGGCGATCCTGCCGATCCGCGGCAAGATCATCAACGTCGAGAAGGCCCGCATCGACCGCGTCCTCAAGAACAACGAGGTCCAGTCGATCATCACGGCGCTCGGCACCGGCATCCACGACGAGTTCGACCTCACCAAGCTGCGCTACCACAAGATCGTGCTGATGGCCGACGCCGACGTCGACGGCCAGCACATCCGGACGCTGCTGCTGACGCTGCTGTTCCGCTTCATGCGGCCGCTGGTCGAGAACGGTCACGTGTTCCTGGCGATGCCGCCGCTCTACAAGATCAAGTGGGGTGGCCGGGGGGCCGAGCCGGAGTTCGCGTACTCCGACCGCGAGCGCGACGGGCTCCTCGAGGTCGGGCGCGCGGCCGGCAAGAAGATCAACAAGGACGAGGGGATCCAGCGCTACAAGGGCCTCGGCGAGATGAACGCGACGGAACTCTGGGAGACCACGATGGATCCCGAGACGCGCATGATGATGCAGGTGACCCTCGACGACGCGGCCACCGCCGACGAGCTGTTCAGCGTGCTCATGGGTGAGGACGTGGAGTCGCGGCGTTCGTTCATCACCCGCAACGCCAAGGACGTCCGCTTCCTCGACATCTGACGCCGCGGGCAGGCCTCGGGGCGCCGGGGCCTGCCCAGCCGTTGATCAGGAGCACATGAGGCACGCGGTGGGACGCTGATTCCTGCGCCACGTGCCCCTCGTCGGCCGTGCCCTCCCCGCCCCGGCGCACGTTCCACGGGAAACCACCCCTCGGGACCGGAGCCCGCCTGGGTGATCGACTACCCCCTGGCTACTCTTTCCGTCGCACGGCGGGTTCCCCCGCCTGCCGGAGCTGAGGAGCAGCGCGGTGGATCGGGTGGCGGAGTCGAGGTCCGGGACCGGGTCGACGGGGCTGCTGAGCCGGGCGCTCCGCACGGCGGCCCCGCACGCGTGGTTCCTCGAGGACGAGGTCGCGGGGCTCGCCGCTCTCGTCGGCCCCGGAGCGGTGTGCCTCGACGTCGGCGCCGAGTACGGGCTCTACACGTGGACCCTCGCCGGTCTGGCCGGACGTTCCGGCCACGTCCACGCGGTGGAGCCCCAGCCCGGACCGTCGGCGTTCGTCGATACCGTCCGGCGCCTGCTGCGCGCGCGCACCGTCACCGTGCACCGGACCGCCCTCGGAGCCGCGGCGGGAGGCGGGGTCCTCTCGCTGCCCCGCAGGCGCCTGCTGCCCGTCCACGGCCGGGCGTTCCTGACCACGGGCGCGAGCGGGCTCGGGTCGAACGCGGAGTTCGACCACCACGAGGACGTGCCGGTGGCCGTGACCACCCTCGACGACCTCGTCTCCGACCTCGGACTCTCCCGGCTGGACCTGGTCAAGGCCGACATCGAGGGGGCGGAGGCGCTGCTGCTGGCGGGGGCGCACGCCACCCTGGCCACGCTGCGCCCGATCCTCATGCTCGAGCTCGAGGACCGTCACCTGGCGCGGTTCGGGGCGTCCGTGGCCGAGATCGTGGCCGGCCTCGGGACCGCGGGCTACACGGCCCGGACCTGGGACGCGGAGCGGGGCTGGGTCTCCCGCCGCCCCGATGACGACCGTCGTAACGTGCTGTTCGTCCCCGAAGGACCCGCCGGAGAAGACACGCCGACCCGCGGCGGGGCCACGCACGGGTTGCACCGCACCTGACCGGGGAGAACACGCGCGGGGGAGCCACGGGGTTCGCGGAGGTCGCCGGTAGAATCGGGGTGTCGGGCCCGGTGTCCTCGTGACCGCCGCCGGTTCGGCGGGACGGGCGCGCCCCTGATGCGTTCTCCGCGGTGACCGGCCGCGGCCCCGGGGGCGCCCAGTGGGTGCAGTGGGACCCAGGATGGAGTTGAACACCGCGTGACCGAGACGACGTTGCCTCCGGGTTCGGGCGACCGGATCGAGCCGGTCGACATCCAGCAGGAGATGCAGCGCTCCTACATCGACTACGCGATGAGCGTGATCGTGGGGCGCGCGCTCCCGCTGGTGGAGGACGGGCTGAAGCCGGTGCACCGCCGGGTCCTCTACTCGATGTACGACTCCGGGTTCCGCCCGGACCGCAGCTACGTGAAGTGCGCCCGCGTCGTCGGCGACGTCATGGGCAACTACCACCCGCACGGCGACTCGGCGATCTACGACGCCCTCGTGCGGCTCGCGCAGCCCTGGGCGATGCGCTACCCGCTGATCGACGGCCAGGGGAACTTCGGCTCGCCGGGCAACGACCCCGCGGCCGCGATGCGGTACACGGAGTGCCGCCTCACGCCGCTCGCCATGTCGATGCTGCAGGACATCGACGAGGAGACCGTCGACTTCGTCGACAACTACGACGGCCGCACCCAGGAACCGTCCGTCCTCCCCGGCCGCGTCCCGAACCTGCTGATCAACGGCAGCGCCGGGATCGCCGTGGGCATGGCGACCAACATCCCGCCGCATAACCTGCGCGAGGTCGCCGAGGGCGCCACCTGGGCCCTCGACCACCCGGACGCCTCCGAGGAGGAGACCCTCGAGGCGCTCATGGAGCGCATCAAGGGACCGGACTTCCCGACGGCCGGCCTGGTCGTCGGCCGCGACGGCATCGACTCCGCGTACCGCACCGGCCGCGGGTCGATCCGGATGCGCGCCGTGGTCGAGGTCGAGGAGGACACGAAGGGCCGCACCACCCTCGTCGTCACCGAGCTGCCCTACCAGGTCAACCCGGACCACCTCATCGAGTCGATCGCGACGATGGTCCGCGAGGGCCGGATGACCGGGATCGCCGAGATCAACGACGAGTCGTCCGACCGCATCGGGCGCCGCATCGTCGTCACCCTGCGCCGCGACGCCGTGGCCAAGGTGGTGCTGAACAACCTCTACAAGCACACGCAGCTGCAGTACAGCTTCGGTGTCAACATGCTGACGATCGTCGACGGCGTGCCGCGCACGCTGCGGCTGGACCAGGTCATCCGGCACTGGGTCCGGCACCAGATCGAGGTCATCGTCCGGCGCACCCGCTACCGCTTGCGCAAGGCCGAGGAGCGGGCCCACATCCTGCGCGGCCTGGTCAAGGCGCTGGACGCGCTCGACGAGGTCATCGCCCTGATCCGCGCGTCGGAGACGGTCGACGTCGCGCGGACCGGCCTGATCGAGCTCCTCGAGATCGACGAGCTCCAGGCGCAGGCCATCCTCGACATGCAGCTCCGCCGCCTGGCCGCCCTCGAGCGCCAGAAGATCATCGACGAGCTCGCCGAGATCGAGGCGACGATCCGCGACCTGCAGGACATCCTCGACCGGCCCGAGCGCCAGCGGCAGATCGTCCGTGACGAGCTCGGCGAGATCGTCGAGAAGCACGGTGACGAGCGGAAGACGCGGCTCGTCGGCTACGACGGCGAGGTCGCCGACGAGGACCTCATCGCGGTCGAGGACGTCGTCGTCACCATCACGCGGACCGGCTACGCGAAGCGCACCAAGACCGACCTGTACCGCGCGCAGAAGCGCGGCGGGCGCGGGGTGCAGGGCGCGCAGCTGAAGCAGGACGACCTGGTCGCGCACTTCTTCGTCTGTTCCACGCACGACTGGCTGCTGTTCTTCACGAACAAGGGCCGCGTGTACCGGGCGAAGGCCTACGAGCTGCCCGAGGCCAACCGCAGCGCGCGCGGTCAGCACGTCGCGAACCTCCTCGCGTTCCAGCCCGAGGAGCAGATCGCCCAGGTCATGCAGATCCAGGACTACACGGCCGCGCCGTACCTGGTGCTCGCCACCAAGAGCGGCCTGGTGAAGAAGTCCAAGCTCACCGACTTCGACTCGAACCGCACCGGCGGGTTGATCGGCATCAACCTGCGCGGCGAGGACGAGCTCGTCGGCGCGGTGCTCTGCTCCGGTGACGACGACCTGCTGCTCGTCTCCGCGGAGGGCCAGTCGATCCGGTTCTCGGCCACCGACGACGCCCTGCGCCCGATGGGCCGGGCGACCTCGGGCGTCATGGGGATGCGGTTCAACTCCGGAGACGAGCTGCTCTCCATCGGCGTGGTCCGCGACGGCACGTTCCTGCTGGTCGCGACCGGCGGCGGGTACGCGAAGCGGACGCCGATCGAGGACTACCCGGTGCAGGGTCGTGGCGGGAAGGGCGTGCTCACGCTGCAGTACGACCGTCGCCGCGGGACGCTCGTCGGCGCCCTGATCGTCGAGCTGGAGGACGAGCTGTACGCGATCACCGCCAGCGGTGGGGTCATCCGCACCACGGCCAAGGAGGTCCGCAAGGCGGGCCGCCAGACCAAGGGCGTGCGACTGATGAACCTCGGCGAGAATGGCACCCTGCTCGCGGTGGCCCGCAACGCCGAGAGCTCGGCGGACCCGGACGCCGGCGGCCCGGAACAGCCGGACACGCTCCTGTGATCCCGGTCCAGGCCTGAACCGCGCTCCCGCCCCCGACCACGAGACGAGCACCGTGAGCACTGCGACACCGGACGAGGACGACGCTCGCGACAGCGAGCAGGCCGGCACCGCCGCCGGCAAGAACGCGGGCGGTGACACCGCCGCCGACACGGTGGCGACGACGCCCGCGAGCTCCGGGGACGAGACCGCACGCGGGTCGGAGCAGGCCGCCTCGGCCGGCGGACCGCCGCCGCCCTGGCAGCGTGCCGGTTCGCGCAGCGAGGGCGGGGCCCGGCCGGCGGAGGGCGACCACCGTCCCTCGCCGCGTCCGGCGACCGGCCCGCTGCCCACCGCGGGCGGGGAGCAGCGCACGGGCACCCCCGCCGCGGGCGTCCCGCGTCCCTCGCCGCAGGGTCCGCCACCCAGCGGCCCGATCCCGACCGGCCAGCGTCCGTCGCCGCCGAGCGGTCCGATGCCGGCGCAGGGGGAGCGCCGGTCGAACACCGCGCTGATCGACGCGCCGACCAATCAGCTCTCACCGGAGCAGCTCGGGATGCGCACGGGCGGGCGCAACCCGGAGCCGGAGCCCGACCTCGACGACATCGAGGACGACGTCCGTTCCGCGCGCCCGTCACGGGGCAAGGTGCCCCGGCGGGCGAGCCTGCAGGTCAAGCGCTTCGACCCGTGGTCGGTGCTCAAGCTCGCGCTGGTGCTCGGTGTTGCGCTGTTCTTCGTGTGGATGTTCGCGGTCGGCGTGCTCTACGCGGTGCTCGACGGCATGGGCGTCTGGGCGCAGCTCAACGGCACCTACCAGGACCTCACCTCCGACACCGGCGGTGCGGGTCAGCTGATCACCGCGGGCGGGGTCTTCGGTATCGCGGCCATCGTCGGGGTGGTCAACACGATCCTGTTCACCGCACTCGCGAGCGTCTCGGCGTTCATCTACAACATCTCGGCCGACGTGGCCGGCGGCATCGAGGTCACGCTCTCGGAGCGGGACTAGGCACTGCCGGACCGCGACCCCCGGTGGCGGACGGACCGGACACCCTCCGGTAATCTGGCAGCGCCACCGCGCGGGGGCCCATAGCTCAGTTGGTTAGAGCGCGTCGCTGATAACGACGAGGTCGCTGGTTCAAATCCAGCTGGGCCCACCAGCCAGGTCACCCCAGCACGACGACGGCCCCGGAGCTCTGCGCTCCGGGGCCGTCGTCGTGGGGGGGAGAACGTCAGCCGGAGAAGGCGGCCGCGGCGGACCCGTTCTTGCCGCGGGACTCCCAGGCCTCGACGACGTTGTTCGGCACGCGGCCGCGATCCGAGACCTCGAAGCCCTCGGAACGGGCCCAGTCGCGGATCTGCTTCGAGGTCTCGCGGTCGTATCCGCCGGGCGACGTGGCCCGGGGCGTTCCGGTCCCGGCGCCGCTGGAACGACGACGGCCGGCTGCGCGGCGCCCCCCGGTGCGCCGGGCGGCGGCGACGTACTGCGCGAGCGAGTCGCGCAGCCCCGCACTGTTCTTGTCGTCGAGATCGATCTCGTAGGTCACGCCGTCCAGCGCGAACTCGACGGTGGTGATGTCCTCGGACTCCTCACCAGTCAGGTCGTCGACCAACGTGACGACGGTCTTCTGGGCCATCCGGCGTACTCCTCGGCTCGCGGGGGAAATGCACCCGGAATCGTCACCGGGTTCCATTCACGTTATCAGTGAATCCACCGATCGCGAGCACAGGGCGGCATGTCACTCGACGGAGGGTGAGAAATGGGCCCCGAGACCGGTGAGTCCGCCGGCGAACACGCCCTGCCCGAACAACTCCGTGAGCTGTTCCGCGTCCCCCGAGTCACAGTCGAACACGACTCCCCACTCGACGAACGATTCCCCCGTCGTCGTCACCGGGACGACGCGCATCGTGGAGCGGTAGAGCCGCACCGGGAACGGTGACGTGAGGATCTCGTAGGTGAGCGAGCGTGCCGTGTCGTCGAGGGACGCCAGGAGCTCCCGCACCTGGCCGCCGTCGCCGAGAGTGAGACGGCGGACGGCTCCCACGGAGTCACCGGGCGTCTCGAGCTCGCTCGACGCGATGGCGGGATGCCAGCGCGGCAGTCCGTCGAAGTCGCGGACGACCGCCCAGACGGCGGCGGCGTCGGCGGGGATGATCGCGGAGGCGAACGCTTCGGGCATGAGTCAGGACTCCTTCTGGTGCGGGCGGATGCGGGTGAACTCACGGGTGCGGGCGGTGAGCGCCTCCTCGGTGGGCAGGCGCTCCATGCTGCTGGCGCCGTAGAACCCGTGGCAGGTCGCGGCGCGTTCCAGCACGTAGCGGGCGTCGTCGGGGGCCGAGACGGGCCCGCCGTGCACGAGCACGAGGACGTCGTCGCGGACCTCCCGCGCCGCGGCCGACCATTCGTCGACCAGTGCGACGCAGTCGTCCAGGGACTTCGCGGTGTCGGCGCCGATGGAGCCGCCGGTCGTCAGGCCCATGTGGCACACGACGACGTCCGCGCCCGCCGTCGTCATCGCGCGGGCGTCCTCGGCCGAGAACACGTACGGCGTGGTGAGCAGGTCTTCCTCGTGGGCCGCGGCGACGAGATCGACCTCGTGCGCGAAGCCCATACCGGTCTCCTCGAGATTGGCGCGGAAGACGCCGTCGATGAGGCCGACCGTCGGGAAGTTCTGGACCCCGGCGAATCCGAGCTCACGCAGCTCGCGCAGGAATCGCGGTCGGATGAGGAACGGGTCGGTGCCGTTGACCCCGGCGAGCACGGGAGTGTGCGACACCACCGGCAGGACCTCGTGGGCCATCTCCACGACGATGTCGTTGGCGTTGCCGTAGGCGAGCAGTCCCGCGAGCGATCCGCGGCCCGCCATCCGATAGCGCCCCGAGTTGTAGATGACGATGAGATCGATCCCGCCCGCTTCCTCACAGCGAGCCGACAATCCGGTCCCTGCGCCGCCGCCGACGATCGGTTCGCCGCGCGCGACCTTCTCGCGCAGACCTTCCACGATCTCGAGGCGACCGGGCGTCTGCTGTCCGTGCGTGCCCATGCAGCTCCTTCTCAGCCGGTGATCCCGTGCAGTTCGGCGACGAGGCGCGCCGCGAACTCCGGGTCGTTCACGTGGTGGTCGGTCTCGATCAGGTGCCGATCGGCGTCCTGGACGAGTTCCGCGCGCAGGGTCTCGACGAGGGCCTCGGTGGCGGCCGGGTCGGCGAACGGGCCGCCCTCGACGTCGAGGGCGGAGACGCCCCGCAGCGGGACGACCAGGCGCACCGGTCCCTCGCACGCGTTGAGCTTGCGGGCGAGGAACCCGGCCGCGGCCCGGCACTCGTCGGGAGTGGTGCGCATCAGCGTCACCTGGGCGTTGTGCTCGTAGAGCAGCCGGCCCCGGTAGCGCTCCGGCACGGTGTCCGGTGCCCCGAAGTTGACCATGTCGAGCGCGCCGACGCTCCCGACCCACGGCACCCGTCGTCGGGCGATCGCGCCGAGCCGGTCCTCGGTGGCGGCCATGACCCCGCCGGCGACCAGGTCGGCGATCTCGGTCGTGGACACGTCGCACACCGCCGACACGAGTCCGTCGTCGACGAGCTTCTCCATCGCCCGTCCGCCGGTGCCGGTGGCGTGGAAGACGAGGCAGTCGTAGGAGTCGGCGACGGTCTCGGTGACGGCGGTGACGCACGGCGTCGTCACCCCGAACATGGTCAGTCCGAGCGCCGGAAGGTCCTGTCCCCGATCGACCGGTGGCGCCGAGAGCGCGCCGGCAAGGGCGTGCGCGGCATTGGCGAGCACCACGCGGCTGATCCGGTTGAGCCCCGCGACGTCGGTGACCGAGTACATCAGCGCGATGTCGCTCGACCCGACGTACGGCGCCACGTTGCCGGACGCCACCGTCGAGACGACGATCTTGGGGACGCCGACCGGCAGCCGCTGCAGGGCCGGGGTGATCAGCGCGGTGCCCCCGGACCCGCCGAGCCCGATCACGCCGTCCAGGTCGTTCCGCTGCGGGAGCCAGCGCTCCAGCGCGTCCGCCATGGCCGCGACCGAGGTCCCCCGGTCTCCGGTGAAGGCCTCCGGACCGGCGAGGTCGGCTGGGGTGACGTCCGCGCGCCGCGCCCCCGGATCGGTGGTCCCGACGTCGACGGTGGTCACCTCGTGCCCCGCGCCGCGGATCTGCTCGGCGACGTAACCGAGCTCGTCGCCCTTCGTGTCGAACGTGCCCACCACGTAGGCGTGCGCCATCCCGATGACCTCCCGACGTCGTCGTCCTGGCACCGTCCTATCGCACTCGGGGCGCCCGCGCGGCGCGTCCTGCCGGCGTCAGCGATGCGGCACCGCCGACACTGGACGTCAGTAGCACCACATCCTCGATCCGATCACCGGCCTAGCCTGGGCCGGTGACGAGCGTCGAGGACGTCGCCGTGCCCGGGGCCCGGCTGCACACCGAGATCCGCGGGTCGGGCCCGCTGCTGCTGTGCGTCGTGGGCGGCAACGGCGACCCGACGGTGTTCGGGCCGCTGGCGGACCTCCTCGCCCCGCGGTGGACCGTCGTCACGTACGTGCGGCGCGGGTTCGTGCGCAGCCCGGTCGACGGCGAGGTGGGCGAGGACAAGCTCGGTGCCGACGTCGAGGACGCGGCCGCACTGGTCGAGCGCCACGGCGGGCCCGCAGTCGTGCTCGGCAGCAGCTCCGGCGCGATCGTGGCCCTCGAACTGCTCGTCCGCCGACCGGATCTGGTGCGCGCCGTGGTCGCGCACGAGCCGCCGCTCGTGTCCGTGCTCTCCGACCGCGACGCGATCGTCGCGCGGTTCGACGCCGTGCTCGCGACCTACCGCCGTGAGGGGGCGGAGGCGGCGATGCCCGAGTTCGGGGAGGTCACCGGCGTCGGGGTGCGCCGACGGTCTCCCGACGACGACGGAGCAGCGCCCGAGGAGCCCGCCGAGCCCGCCGAGCCCGAGCGGATCCCGCCCGAGTTCCTCGCGATGCGCGAGCGCTGGCCGGCCAACAACGCGTTCTGGTTCGAGCACGAGTACGGGCCGTACCCGGTGCACGAGCTCGATCTCGCCGCCCTGCGCCGTCACGCCGACCGCCTGGTCCTCGCCGTCGGTCGCCGGTCCCGGGAAGAGGGGCAGCTCGCGAGCCGGCCGAACCTCAGGCTGGCGCCGGAGCTCGGCCTCGACGCGGTGGAGGTGCCGGGCGGGCACCTGGGCTACGTCGAGGAGCCCGCCGGCTTCGCGGCCGCGCTCGAGGGCGCGGTCCGGCTGCTAGCGTGGGAGTCGTGATGAAGCTGGTCGTCCTGCTGGCCGCGGCGTTCGGGGTCGCGCACCTCGTGCGGCGCCGTCAGGAGCGGCCGGCGGCGGAGGTCTGGCGCGAGGCGACCCGCGCGTAGACCGTCGCCCACGCGGGGACGTAGCTCAATTGGCAGAGCACCGCCTTTGCAAGGCGGGGGTTGAGGGTTCGATTCCCTTCGTCTCCACCCATCCTGACCTGCGATGATGTGTTCCACGTGGAACATCGACGGGCTTGGCCGTCGTCCTGGGGCGCCCCCCGGGGCACCTACCGCGGCGTACAGCCCCTACCGCCCGGATTCGACGGCGACCTTGAGGTTGGCGAGGGTGGTGTCGAGCATGCGGCGGGTGTGGGCGACGCGGTCGTCGACGCCGGTGAGGTGCCTGCCGACGACGAGTAACCAGTCGGGTCGCCGGTCGACCCAGCTCTCGGTGAGGACGCAGCCGCCGTCGTCGGTCGGGGCGATGTCGTAGGCCCACTCGGCAGCCGTCAGCGGCCCGAGCTGGGTGACGAAGGCGAAGCGGCGCCCGGGGTTGGCGTCGGTGACGACGGTGGTGGTCGGCCACCAGCGGCGCGCCCCCTTGTTGGTGCCGACGAACCGCGCGCCTGCAGCGGGCCCACGCTGCTGGCCGATCCAGCGGCCGCCGGTGTTCTCGGGGCTCCAGCGGCCCATACGGGGCAGGTCACTGACAAGGGCGTAGACCTGCTCGGCGGACGCGGCGACGGTGACGGAGGCGCTGGCGGTGGGCTCGCTCATCGGGCTCGGGTTCTCCTGTTCGACGATGCGGTCGGCCACGGTGTCGGAGGAGACGACGCCGCGGGGCCGTGTGGGATCGGGGCGGTCGAGGACACCGGCGTGCTTCGGCGCGACCGTCGACGTGTCGGGCAGCGTGGCGGCGACCAGGCGGGTCACCACCCGGTCCACGGGGCCCTTGTCGTGGCGCAAGGCCCGGTTGAGCAGCGTCTGCTCCAGCTCGGCGCGACGCTCCCGCATCACCAGGGCGGCCTTGTCGCGGCGATTCATCGGGGGGTGGACACGGTCGGACGGGACGGGGCGTGGGTGCCGGCGAGGTGCTCGGGTGGGTGCTCGAGGCGGGTGATGGCGCCGGGGAAGCCCTTGAAGTGCGGGACGCCCTGTTCGAGGTCGAGGAAAACGTCGGCGTCGTCGACGAGCATGCCGTCGTTGTGCCGGTCGGCCGCCCCGCGCGGGTCGTCGGCGAGCAACTCGGGGAACCACCAGCCGTGCGGCACCCGCAGGTGCCCGCGCTGCATGTCCTCGCGGACCTCGACCATCGCGCTGATGCGCCCGTGGGCGCTGGCGATCTCCGCCCAGTCGCCGTCGGCGAGGCCCTCGGCCGCAGCGTCGTCCGGGTGCACGAAGGTCCGCGGCAGCGGGGACATCTTGCGCAGCTGAGGGAGCTGCCGCTGCCCGGTCTGGAAGTACGGGTCCTCCCGGACGCCGATGAACACGCTGTAGGGGCGTTCGGGGTCGGATGGCAGCGCCCGGAAGTAGGGCAGCGGATCGAACCCGAGCTCGTCGAGGACCGAGGAGTACAGCTCGACCTTGCCGCTGGGCGTGCCGAACCCGGTGCGGCGGTAGGACCGGTAGTGGACGGGCGCGAGGCGCATGTCGTGGTCGGCGCAGAACTCGCGGAAGGTCATCCCCAGCGGTTCGAGCCGGTAGTCCAGCGCCTCCTCCGGTGTGCGCCACGGCAGGTGCTCCTCGAGGCCCATCCGCACACCGAGGTCGCGCCAGAACTCGAAGACCCCGCGGCATCCCTCCGGGGGCTCGACCGACTTCTCCGAGGCGATGAGCCAGGAGCGCCAGCCGAAGGAGTCGTGCACGTCGGGGCGCTCGAGCCAGGTGTCACCGGGCAGGACGTAGTCGGCGAGCGCGGCGGTGGGCGTCATGAACAGCTCGTGCGCCACCAGCAGGTCGAGCTGGCACAGGCCGGCCTCGACCTGCTGCTGGTTGGGATAGCTCATCAGCGTGTTGTTGCCCAAGGTGATCATCGCCTTGACCGGGTAGGGCTCACCGGTCGCCATCGCTCGGAACAGCTCGGTCGGGTTGGCCATGTAGGAGCCCATGACGAGGTTGGCCCACTCGTGACCGTGCACGCGCTTGGTGTGCGGGGCGAGGATTTCCCCGGCGCGGTAGGTGTAGGCCGAGTGCTTGTCGTAGCCGAGTTGCGTGGCGCGCTGTTCGGGGGTCAGGGCCTCGTGCAGCTCGAGGAACGACTCGGAGCGCATCTCGGGGTTGAACCCGTACATCAGCTCGCCGCCGGGCACGTCGAGGTGCCCACAGATCGCGCGCAGGATGGACTGCAGCCGGATCGCCGAGGTCGAGGACACCTGCTGATCCAGCGTCGGCGACCACGGCATGCACGCCGACCGGGCGGTCGCGTACATCCGGGCGGCCTTCGCGATCCGCTCGGCGGGGACGCCGGTGATCTCCTCGACGCGCTCGAGGGGGTACTCCGCGACCCGTTCGCGCAGTTCGGCGAAGCCGACGGTCCAGTTCCGGACGAACTCGTGGTCGTAGAGCTCCTCGTCGAGGATCACCCGCAGCCAGCCCAGCAGCATCGCCGCGTCGGTGCCCGAGCGCAGCGGCAGGTGCACATCGGCGCGGGAGGCCTGACCGGACTCACGGGGGTCGAGCACGATCAACGTCCCGCCCTTGGCCTGCGCCTGGAGGATCAGGTCGTAGATCGGGACCCAGGAATGCCGCCGCGGGTTGTGCCCGAACAGCACGATGCAGTCGGTGTTGAGCAGGTCGGGCCACGGGAACCAGCCGTAGGTCAGCTTGTTGACCGCGGCCGTGTTGCCCATGCACATCGCCACACCGCTGATCCAGTTCGGCGACCCGAGCAGGTTCATCACCCGACGGCCCATGCCGTTCTCGGTGCTGGTGTTCCAGTTCGACGTCGACACCGCGAACGACTCGGGCCCGTGGGTGTCGATCACCTTCTGCAGGCGCGCGGCGATGTCGCTCATCGCCTCGTCCCACGAGACCTCCTCCCACTCACCCGAGCCGCGCTCGCCGACGCGCCGCAAGGGAGTGGTGAGCCGCTCGGGACGCGCGTAGAGGTTCGGGGCCGACAGCCCCTTCACGCAGAAGTGGTCCTTGGTGACCGGGTTCGTCGGCCGGGTCACGCGATCGACCGCGCCGTCGCGGACGTGCACGTGCAGCTGGCAGGCGATGTCGCACACCGTGCACACCGCCCGCTTGACCTCATGACCACCGTCGCCGACCACGCACACCTCCGAGCATCTGACTGCTCTCGCCGAAGCTAGGGGGTACACGGGAAGATCGGCAATACCTACTCTGAGGGGGTGAGCTGGCTGGAACTGGACACCGAGAACTGCTCGGTGCAACGAACGCTGGACGTCATCGGGGACCGCTGGTCGCTGCTGATCCTGCGCGAGGCATTCAACGGCGTCCGACGCTTCGACGACCTCACCCGGCACCTGTCGGTTTCCGAATCCGTGCTCAGTCGCCGCTTGCGCAGCCTGGTCGACGCCGGCCTCCTCGAGCGCGTCGCCTACCGCGCCGAACGGCAGCGAACCCGGCAGCACTATCGCCTCACCGACCGCGGCCTGGAGCTGTTCCCCGTGATCACCGCGCTGATGCAGTGGGGCGACCGGCACCTCGCCGACGATGCCGGCCCCGCCTGGACCGTCCGCCACGGCGACTGCGGTCACGCGGTGGAAGCCGTCGTCCGCTGCACTGACGACGGGCAGGTCCTCACCGCCACTGACACCAAGACCGGCCCGGGACCAGGCGCCCGACTTGTTTCACCCGAGTCTCGACACTGAGGCGGAGCGGTTCACCGTGCGTGGAGATCGACGCGCTCATCCACGACTCGGTACCAGCCGGACGGCGCGGTAGATGACTCCGATGGCACACACCAGGAGCCCGGCGAGCACGGCCTGCCAGGGCAGGGTGGCCACGAGAAGCAGGCAACCGGCTGCCCCGACGACCTGGAGCCAGCGTGGGAACCGGCGCTGCGCGGGCGACTGGGTGAACGCCGAGATGTTGGCGACCAGGTAGTAGAGGAGCACGCCGAACGACGAGAAACCGATCGCGTCGCGCAGGTCGACCGTGAGGACGAGCGCCGACACGACGACCGCGACCGTGATCTCCGCGCGGTGCGGTACCTGGTGGCGCGGGTGGACCGCGCCCAGCCAGCGGGGGAGGTCGGCATGGCGGGCCATGGCCAGGGTGGTGCGGCCGACTCCGGCGATCAGGGCCAGCAGAGCCCCGAGCGCCGCGGCCGAGCCGCCGACGGCTATCACCGGCACAGCCCAGGCCCAGCTCCCGACGGCGACCGCGTCGGCCAGCGGAGCGCGCGAGGTCGCGAGCCGCCGGGGCCCGAGCACCAACAGGACCGTCAGCGCGACGACGGCGTAGAGCGCGACCGCGATGGCAAGGGCCGTGACGATGGCGCGCGGGATCGTGCGCCGGGGGTCGCGCACCTCCTCGCCCATGGTGGCGATACGCGCGTAGCCCGCGAAGGTGAAGAACAACAGGCCCGCTGACTGCAGCACTCCGTGCGGGCCGACGTTCCCGATGGGCTCCTCGACCACATGGGCGATGTCGTGCGGCGCGCCCGTGAGTGCGGCGATCACCGTCACCGTCAACACGAACAGCACCAGCCCGACGATCACGCGGGTGAGCCAGGCGGTGCGGGTGATGCCGCGGTAGTTCACCGCCGCGAGCGTGACGACCGCCGCGACGGCCGCGGGCCGTTGCCAAGGCGTGGGCACGGCGTAGGCGGCGAAGGTCAGGGCCATCGCCGCGCAGCTCGCGGTCTTCCCGATGACGAATCCCCAGCCGGCGATGAATCCCCACCAGTTCCCGAGCCGCTCGCGGCCGTAGACGTAGGTCCCGCCCGAGACCGGATACTGCGCCGCGAGCTGGGCCGACGCGGTGGCGTTGCAGTACGCGACCGCTCCCGCGATCGCCAGTCCGATCAGCAGCCCAGCGCCGGCGACCGCCGCGGCCGGTGCGAACGCCGAAAACACTCCGGCGCCGACCATCGAGCCGAGTCCGATCAGCACGGCGTCGGCCAGCCCGAGCCGGCGCGCCAACGGTGGATCGGTCACCTCGACTCCCTCGTTCGACCTGGCCCGAAGTGCATCAACTGTGTTTGATGTATTGAGTGGTCGGCGCGCATACTGGTGCGCGTGCCGCTTGTGGGTCAAGACACCTCGCCGCCGGCGTTCCTGCAGCTGGCAGCGCACCCCGTGCGGTGGCGTCTCATGGCCGAGCTCGCCGGGAGCGACTTCCGCGTTCGGGAGCTGGTGACGCGGCTCGAGCAGCCCCAGAACCTGGTCTCCTACCACCTGCGGCTGCTGCGCGACGGCGGGCTCGTCACCGCAACTCGCAGTTCGGCCGACCGGCGGGACAGCTATTACCACCTCGATCTCGATCGCTGCGCCGACGAGTTGGCCGGCAGCGGTGCGGCGCTCCACCCGGCCCTGCACACCCCGCCATCGTCGCCGCCGGCGCGGCACGGACCGCGACATCCCTCGGTGCTGTTCGTCTGCACCGGCAACAGTGCCCGCTCGCCGGTGGCCGAAGCTCTGCTCTCCTATCGCTCGGCCGGCACGGTCCGTGCGATGAGCGCGGGCAGCCGACCCAAGGAGCACCTGCACCCCGACGCGGTCCGCGTCCTGCGCGACCGGTTCGGCATCGACGTGTCCGGCCGGCGTCCCCGGCATCTCGAGGACCTCGCCGACGAGTCGTTCGATCTCGTCGTCACCTTGTGCGACAAGGCGCGGGAGGTCTGTCCGGAGTTCCCCGGCCGCGTCCGGCGAGTGCACTGGAGCATCCCGGACCCCGCCGCCGGCGACGATGCGCAGGGCTACGCGGCCTTCGAGCGCGCCACGGAGGAGATCGACAAGCGCGTGTGGCACCTGGTGCCTGTCCTCGCCACGGCAAATCACGGAGAGAGTGAGCGATGAACCCAGCCGAGCAGTACGTCAGCGTCCGCTACCTCGTCGACGACGTCGGGGCCTCAATCGACTTCTACACCGGGTACCTCGGGTTCACGCTCAACATGAGCGCTGCGCCCGCCTTCGCCGATGTCCTGCGTGGTCGACTCCGGCTCCTGCTCTCCGGGCCCGCGAGCTCCGGTGCGCGCGCCACCCCCGAGGACGCCTCGACCCCGGGACGCAACCGCATTCACCTGGTGGTCGACGACCTGGACGCCGAGATCACCCGCCTGCGCGCCGCCGGTCTGCCCTTCCGCAGCGACCTCGTCGCCGGTCCGGGAGGTCGCCAGGTCTTGATCGCCGATCCCGGCGGCAACCTGGTCGAGCTCTTCGAACCGGCACAACGACCAGGATCCGCGGGACAGAGCGAGGTCGGGCCGATGTCCGGGACCGCGTGAGGGCGAGTCCCCCGAGACCGACGCCGGCCAGTCCCAGGACGACAGCAACCACAGCCCCGGGTAGGCGGTCGCCGGCGTCGCGACCGACGACGTCCCGCTGACCGAGCAGGTCAAGCCCCACCGCACCGCGATCCCGGCCCTCGTCCCGTCCCGGGTCGAGGGCAAAGGGCGGACGAAGACCCTCCCGTAGGGAGAAGCAGCCCACCCGGGGTCCCGCGCGAGGCTGGACCGATCGGCCTCGTCCAGGGGCGACGGAGTGTGGAGGTCGGCTGATGAAGGTCGCGGTGGTCGGTGGGGGTCCGGCGGGATGCGTGGCGGCGTACACGCTGCGCAAGCTCGGGCACGAGCCCGTGCTCTTCGAGACCCAGGACCACGTCGGCGGGCGGACCAGCCAGGTGCAGCGCGAGGGGTTCAATCTCGGATCCGGGGCGCTGTTCCTGATGGGCGGCATCTACCCGCACACCAACGAACTGCTCGCCGAGCTCGGACGCACCGGTGAGCTGGTGCCGTGGGACGCCGATACCCAGGTCCTCGACGACGACGGGCAGCGTTACCGCGCGAAGTTCGACCAGGTCGTCAGCTTCCTCGGGATGCCGGTGCTGAGCTGGCGGGACAAGCTGCGGATCACCGCCGGGGTGGCGAAGACGTTCCTGTCGCGGGGTCCGCGGTCGTGCTTCGACGGTGCGGAGCTGGCGAAATGGGACACCGGCGACCTCGACACCTGGTCGCGCCGTGTGCTGGGCGACCGCGGAACCCGCTACATCACCGAGCCCTACATGGGCTTCCTCTACGCGGTGCCGATGAGCTGGCTGTCGCCTGCGCTGTTCCACGCCGTCCTCAAGCAGTTCCACAAGCTGTCGCTGTCGGTGCCGAAGGAGGGCATCGGTCAGATCAGCCAGTGGATCGTCGACGCGACGCCGCACCTGGAGCTGCACCTGTCGACCGGTGCGGAGAAGGTCGCGGCCCGCCCCGAGGGCGGGTACACGCTCAAGGCGGGCGGCGTGAGTCACGAGGTCGACGCGATCGTGATGGCCCCGGAGCCGGGCGTGGCCGCCGACCTCCTCGAGGGCGTCGCGCCGGACCACAGCGTGCGCACGCTGCGCGAGTGCCCGTACTCCGACTACGCCCACGTGCAGGTGGGCTACAAGACCAACCCGTGGCCGAGGTTCAAGGCCAGCGTCGCGCTGCCTGCGTCCACCCCGCGGGCATGGGGTGCGTGCGTACTGCAGAGCCACCGTCACCCCAGTTCGGTGCCGCCGGGCGGCGAGGGGGTCGGCGTCTACTTCTACACCCCGCCGCTGGCCGACATGACCGACGACGAGATCGTCGCGGCCGCGCTCGACGCGATCACCGAGGTCTACGGGCCTGCCCCGCATCCCGACGTGGTCGAGCTGTTCCACTACCCGCGGGGCCTGTCGATCGCCACGCCCGGGCACTACGCGCGCATGGACGCCCTGCATGCGCAGATGCCCGCGGGCATCCACCTCGCCGGTGACTACTTCGCCCACGCCGGGGTCGAGGCCGCGATCCTCTCCGGTGAGCGCGCCGCCCGGAACGCGGTCGCGGCTGCGGCGGGCGGCGGCGAGGGATAGGGACCACCGCCTCGCGCGGGGTCAGGAGCGCTGGATGGTGCGGCTCCGTCCCCGGAACTCGGCGATCACCTGGTCGTCGGTCGGGCGGCGGACCGAGACGTCGTAGACCCCGGAACGCCCGTGGCGGGTGCGCTCCGTCGCGGTCGCCTCCAGCACGTCGCCCTCCCGGGCCGCGGCGACGAAGACGACGTCCGCCCCGGCCGCAACGGTGACCGGCCCCGGGCTGTTGCAGGCGCACGCGAACGCGGAGTCGGCGAGCAGGAACAGGTAGCCGCCGTGGCACATCCCGTGGCCGTTGACCATGTCGGCGGTGACGGTCATGGTCACCCGGGCCTGGCCGTCGGCCGCGGAGTGCAGCTCCATCCCGAGCTTGCGGGAGGCCGCGTCGTCGTCCCACATCCTCCGGACGGACGCGACGATCGGGCCGTCGCTCATGAGGTGGCCTGCTTCGCGACGAGGGTCAGGACGTCGTAGCGGGCCACCGAGTCGCCTGCGGCGTTGGTGACGTCGGCGTCCCAGCGGACCTCGCCGTAGGCGGCGGTATCGCGCGGGGTGATCTGCTTCGCGGTCAGGGTGATCGTGAGCTCGTCACCGAACTTGACGGGCGTGAGGAAGCGCAGCGAGTCCACCCCGAAGTTCGCGAGCACCGGCCCCGGTGCGGGGTCGACGAACAGGCCGGCCGCGAACGACACGACGAGGTATCCGTGGGCGACGCGCTCGCCGAAGAACGGGTTCTGCGCCGCGGCCTCGGAATCCATGTGCGCGTAGAACGTGTCGCCGGTGAACTCGGCGAAGTGCTCCACGTCCGCCTGGGTCACCGTGCGGGGCCCGCCGACGACGGTGTCGCCGAGCCGCAGCTCCTCGAGATGCTTACGGAAGGGGTGCACGTTAGTCGTCGTGCGGACCGAGCCCGGCACCCAGCGCCCCGTGATCGCGGTGAGCATGTCGGGCGAGGCCTGGACGGCGGTGCGCTGCATGTGGTGGGTGACGCCGCGGATACCGCCCATCTCCTCGCCACCGCCCGCGCGACCGGGGCCGCCGTGGACGAGCTGGGGCATCGGCGAACCGTGCCCGGTCGAGGACGTCGCGTCGGCCCGGTCGAGCACGAGCATCCGGCCGTGCCACGGTGCGGCGCCGAGGACGACGTCGCGGGCGAACTCCGGATCCCCGGTGACCACCGAGCCGGCGAGCGAGCCCTGCCCACGGGCGGCCAGGTCGACGACCTGCGCCGTCGAGGAGTACGGGACGAGCGTCGAGACCGGGCCGAAGGCCTCGACCTCGTGGACCGCCGCGGAGTCGGGGTCGGCCGAGAGCAGGACCGGGGACATGAACGCGCCGCGCTCGGCATCGGCGTCGGTCACGACCACGTGCTCCGACGAGCCGAAGAGCACCCGCCCGCCGTCGGTCAACGACTTGAGCGAGCGGCGCACCTCCTCACGCTGCTCCAGGCCGGCCAGCGCGCCCATCCGGACGTCCGGGTTCGTCGGGTTCCCGACGGTGACCCGCTCCAGCCGGCCGATCACCGCCTCGGCGACGGCGTCGAGGTGCTGCTCGGGGACGAACGCGCGCCGGATGGCGGTGCACTTCTGGCCGGCCTTGACGATCATCTCGGTGGTCAGTGCCTTGACGTAGAGGTCGAACTCGGGGGTGCCCGGGCCGGAGTCGGGGCCGAGGATCGAGCAGTTCAGCGAGTCGGCCTCGGCGGTGAAGCGCACCGCCCGGGCCGTGAGCGTGGGGTGGGTCCGCAGCTGCTGGGCCGTCGACGCCGAGCCGGTGAACGAGACCAGGTCCTGCTCGGCGAGGTGGTCGAACAGATCCCCGACCGAGCCGGCGAGGAACTGCACCGACCCCTCGGGCAGCAGCCCCGAGCCGACGACGAGTTCCATGAGCTTCGCGGTGAGGAACGCCGTCGGCGTCGCCGGCTTGACGATCGACGGGACGCCCGCGAGCAGCGCCGGGGCGAGCTTCTCGAGCGGCCCCCAGACCGGGAAGTTGTAGGCGTTGACCTGCACCGCGACCCCGTGCCGGGACGTGAGCACGTGCTGGCCGAGGAACGAGCCGTCCTTCGAGAGCGGCTCCACCTCGCCCTCGACGAGCACGCTCCCGGCCGGCAGCTCGCGCTTGCCCTTGGAGGCGTAGGCGGCCAGGACGCCAATGCCGCCGTCGACGTCGAACTTCGAGTCCCCGAGCGTGGCGCCGGTCCGCGCCGAGACCTCGTAGAGCTCCTCGCGGTGCTCGCGCAGGTGCCCGGCCAGGGCCTTGAGCAGCGACGCACGCTGGTGGAACGTCAGATCGCGCAGCGCGGGCCCGCCGACCGAGCGCGCGTACGCGGCCGCCCCGGCGAGATCGAGCCCGGTTGTCGAGAGCCGGCCGACCTCCTCGCCGGTCACGGCGTCGAGCATGGGCCGCCCGTCCCCGGTCCCGGCCTGCCAGCGGCCCTGCAGGAAGCTCGGCGCGAGCGCGGTCATCTGGACGTCCTCCTCGAGAAGGAAATGCGGAAAGCGGCGCGACGTGCTCAGACGTCGTAGTCGATCGTGAGCTCGTCGGAGACGGGGACCGACTGGCACGTCAGGACGAAGCCGGCCGCCACCTCCTCGGGCTCGAGCGCGAAGTTGCGCTGCATGCGGACCTCGCCGCCGGTGACCTTCGCCCGGCACGTCCCGCACACCCCGCCCTTGCAGGCGAACGGCAGATCCGAGCGGACCTTCTGGGCGGCGTCGAGGACGAAGCTGTCGCGCGGGATCGTCGCGGTGACCGACCGGCCGTGCAGCACGATCGTGGCCTGCGCGCCATCATCCGTGCCGTCCCCGCCCACCCCGTCCTCGTGCCGCACCGGCAGGGGCGGCGGGGTGTCGACGTAGAACAGCTCGGCGTGCACCTTCTCGCGGCCGATCCCGAGCTCGGTCAGCAGGTCCCGGGCCCCGGTGACCATCTCC
>NZ_DASXJS010000152.1:0-20703 GCF_036497245.1 Actinomycetospora sp.
CCCTGGGCGCCGCGCTCGGCATGATCAACTGCCTAGCGGGAGCGATGCCCGAGTCCGCCTCGAGTCGAACCCCAGGCACTCGGAGCACGAGCGGCACCACCCCCGCCACCACGCGACCGCTCACTTGCCGCGAACGGGCCGCCCGCCACGCGTGCGCCGCTCGACCCGGTCCACCGACACGGCCACCACTCCAGCGAGCAGCGCCGCCCCCACCGTCACCGCGCGGGAGAGCCGCACCGCACGGCGCAGGTCCGGGACACGGGGCGGGGGGCCGCTGCCGAGCGGCGGGCGCTCCTGCACGCCGTAGGGGTACTCGGTGCGTCCGCCGAGCCTGCGTCCCAGCGCACCCGCGAAGGCCGCCTCGACCGGGCCGGCGTTGGGGCTCGGGTGGCGGGCCGCATCGCGCCGCCACGCCCCCAGCGCCCCGCGCGGCCGCCCACCGACCAGCGGCGCCGTCCCCGCGGCGAGCAGGGCAGCGAGGCGGGCGGGCACCCCGTTGACGACGTCGTCCACCCGCGCGCTCGCCCACCCGAAGCGGGCGTGGCGGGCGGAGAGGTGCCCGACCATCGCGTCCAGGGTGTTCACCGCGCGGTACCCGAGCAGGCCGGGAACCCCCGCGACGGCGCCCCACACCAGCGGGGCCACCACGGCGTCCGACGTGTTCTCCGCGACCGATTCGAGCGCCGCCCGGGCGAGACCGTCGGCGTCGAGCGAGGAGGGGTCGCGCCCGCAGAGCGAGGGCAGCCGTCGTCGGGCCGCACCGAGGTCCCGCGCCGCGAGCTCACCCGCCAGGGACGAGCCCTCCCCCGCCAGCGAGCGACCGCCGAGGACCGCCCACGTCGCGAGCGCGGTCACCGCGGTGGTCGCGGCAGGCGACCGCCCGGCAGCCCGCTCCAGCACCGCCCCGCCGAGCACGACGCCGCCCACGAGCACCCCGGCGTACGCGGCGCCCCGCGGGCGCGAGTCCGCCCACCACGCCTGCTCGAGACGCGCCGCCCCCGCTCCGAACAGAGCAACCGGGTGGCCGCGGCGCGGGTCTCCCAGCACGGCGTCCGCGGCGACGCCGAGCAGCAGTCCCGTGGCCCGTCCTCGCATCGTGTGATCATCGCAGCAGCGACCGGAGGGCCGCCGTGACACGCTGCGGGCGTGGCCTTCAGCGACGAGCTCTGGGAGTCCGCGGCCGACGTCTACGCCGCGATCCGCGCCCATCCCTTCCTCACGGGGCTGACCGACGGGACCTTGCCGCACGCCGCGTTCGGACAGTTCGTGGTGCAGGACAGCCACTACCTGCGTGGCTACGCGCGGGCACTGGCCGTGCTCGCCGCACGGGCCCCCACCGAGGACGACACCACACTGTTCGCGCAGCACGCCGCGGGCGCGATCGCGGCGGAGCAGGAGATGCACGCCGCTCTCTCGGACGCCCTCGACGCGGACCGAGCGGCGACCCCGGCTGCGCCCACCACGCTCGCGTACACCAGCTACCTGCTCGCCACCTGCCACGGCGGCTCGTTCGCCGAGGGGCTCGGGGCGGTGCTGCCCTGCTACTGGATCTACGCGCGAGTGGGCGAGGCGCTGCTCGCGGAGTCGTCCCCGGACCCGCTCTACGCCCGATGGATCGCAATGTACGGCGGCGACGAGTTCCAGGCGGTGGTCGACGCGGCGGTGGGCGTCATGGACCGCGTCGCCGTGGACCTCGCCCCGGCCGAGCGGAGCCGGGTCGTCGGGCACTACCGGACGACGTCGCGCTACGAGTGGATGTTCTGGGACGCGGCATGGCGCCGGGAGTGCTGGCCCGTCTGAGACGGACCCTCGACTCCGGACCGCGAACGACGACGGCGGGCCCACCCCGTGGGGTGGACCCGCCGTCGTGAGCTGTCTGGAACCTCAGGCCTGGGCGAGACCCGCCTCGGCCTGCGGCCGGGCGTCCTTCCAGTTGCGCTGCGCGTACGCGGCGAGGCTGGACGCCACACCCACTCCCGCTCCCGCAACGACAACCATGGCCACGAACACTGCCGCCATCTGGTGGCTCCTCCTCACCGCGTGCACGCGTCGCATCCGGTGGGCGGGTCCTGCTGACCCGGTCGGAGTCCGACGCTTGCGTATCGAGTGGATGCTGGCTGCATCCATCCCGTAAGACGCGTCGATCTCGGGGGATGTTCCAGACCTCGCCCGGTGATTTCCGGTGTTCCATGTCACCCTCAGGTGTCCGACGCGCACGGCGGGTATTGGAGCAGTACGGTTTCCCGAACGAACGATACGAATCGGACATTTCACCGATAACGGACTCGCAGGGTGCGCGGGGGCCGTAGGGCGGAAGGAAGAGACGTGACAGGAACGACGGACCTCGACACAGGTGGAACACCGCCGAACATCACGGTGACCGATACGCCCACGATGAAGCGGGCGGTCGGAGCCGCCGCGGTCGGGAACATCACCGAATGGTTCGACTTCGGGGTGTACGCCTACCTGGCGACGACGATCGAGGAGAACTTCTTCCCCCCGGACAACCAGACACTCGCCCAGATCGGGGTGTTCGCGGGCTTCGCGGTCTCGTTCCTGGTCCGGCCCCTGGGCGGGCTGTTCTTCGGCCCGCTGGGCGACCGCATCGGGCGCACCAAGGTCCTCTCGATCACCGTCATCATGATGGCCATCGGGACTTTCCTGCTCGGGTTCATCCCGCCCTATTCCGCCATCGGCATCTGGGCCCCGATCCTGCTGGTCCTCTGCCGCGTGATCCAGGGCTTCTCGACCGGCGGTGAGTACGCCGGAGCGATGACGTTCATCGCCGAGTACTCGCCCGACAAACGCCGTGGGTTCTTCGGCAGCTTCCTCGAGTGCGGCACGTTCATCGGGTACGCGCTCGGCGCCACCGTCGCCACCGTCATCCCGCTGATCTCGTCGCCCGAATTCGCCTCCACCTGGGCCTGGCGCATCCCGTTCTTCATCGCGCTGCCGCTGGGCATCGTCGGGGTCTACCTGCGCGTCAAGCTGGAGGAGACCCCGGCCTTCCAGACCCTGCTCGACGAGTCCGAGAGCCGCGAGGGCACCGAGGTCAAGCAGGCCATCAAGATGATGTTCGTGAACTACTGGCCGGCCATGCTCACCGCCGGTGGGATCGTCGTCGCCTGGAACATCACGAACTACATGCTCACCAGCTACATGCCGACGTTCCTGGAGAAGAACGTCACCGACACCGGCGGGAAGGCGATCGACACCACGACCTCCGAGGTCCTGCAGATCGTCATCCTCTGGGTGGCGGTGCTCGTCATCCCGCTCCTCGGCAACGTGTCCGACAAGGTCGGGCGCAAGCCGCTGATGATGACCGGGGCGATCGGGCTCGTCGTGCTCGCCTTCCCGATGATCTACGTGCTCACGCTCGGGTCGGTGCCGCTGGTGGCCGTCGGGCTCGCGGTGATGGCGATCCTGCTGATCCTGTTCTCCGCGACCTCGCCGTCGACCCTGCCTGCGCTGTTCCCCACGGAGATTCGCTACGGCGGTCTGTCGATCTCGTTCAACATCTTCGTGTCGGCCTTCGCCGGGACGACCTCGTTGATCATGACGGCGCTCGTCCCGACCACCGGGTGGGCCTACTGGCCTGCGGTGTACCTGATCTTCGGTGGTCTTGTCGGCCTGGCCGTCCTGGTCAAGCTCAAGGACCCGGCGGGCAAGCCGCTGCCCGGGTCGAACCCGGCCGTCTCCACGCCGGAGGAGGCCCGCGAGCTGGTCCGCACGGGCGCTGACGCCCGCGGCTGACGCGCACGACCCACCCGGAGCCCGTCCCGCCGGCCGGCGGGGCGGGCTCCGTCGTGTGTCCGGGGATCAGGCCGGGCGGCGCAGGACGAACCGGCTCTCGACCACCGTCGTGTACGTGCCCGAGGAGTGCACGTAGCCGGTGGGGTACAGCGCGTGGTGCGGCCCGCCGAACTGCACGAGCTCCCAGCCGTCACGTCCGAGGCGGTTGAGGTGCTCGGCGAACAGCCGAGCCCAGGGCACGCTGTAGGGCCGGTACTCCTCGAAGAGCAGCTCGTCCTTCGGGCCGATCGCGTAGGCCTGCCACTCCGCCGTGTCGTGGCTGCTCGCGGCGGGGTCGAGGTTGCCCGTGGACAGCTGGACCGCGGAGATCTCCAGGGTCGCGTACTCCCAGGACGTCACGGGCGCGACCCCGTCACGAGGTTCGGCTGCGGGCGGGCGTCAGGACGCCCGGCGATGGCGGCGCTCCTGGGCCGTCGGCGCCGGCTCGGCATCGCGGCGTCGAGGGTCCGACAGCGGCCGGACGACGGCTGCCGACGCCCGCGCCGGGATGCGGCGACGGATGGCGGCGCGACCCACCGGGATGCCCGCCCGGGGCCGCTCGACGCTGCGTCCGCCGAGGGTCTGCGGCCCGCGCCCGGCGCGCGTCGCCGAGGACGAGTCGCCCAGCAGGAAGCCCGCGCCCTTGATCAGCAGACCGAGCACGACGAGCGCCACTCCCGGGATCACGCCGCCGTCGACCCCGAAGGCGATCGCCGCACCGGCGGCGACCATCCCGAAACCGGTCAGGAGTAACACCGCGGAACGCACCTCACCACGCTAGGTGCCGCCTCCGGGGACGGCGTTAGTCTGTTCGGGTCGTCTTGAGGTCCGTGACGACTGCGGAGCGCGGCCGTACGCTGAGCGGCAACGATCACTCGGGAGGGTGCAGTGAGGGAGTTCGTCGTCCGCTACGTGAACGGTCCGTTGCAGGGAGAGGGGTCGATCTCGGTCCCGGACGACGCCCCCGGCGAGCCCCCACTGGTCCAGCGCATCCCGCTCCCCCCGACCGAGCGGGGTGTGCAGCAGACGATGTCGCGGATGGTCGGCGGGCAGAGCCACGCCGTGTACGAGCGGACCGCCCTCAACGACGCCGACGAGTGGGAGTTCCAGCTCGTCCGCATCGAATAAGGCCCGTGGCGGCCGGGCCGGGCCGCGCGGGATGATGCCGACATGACCGACTCCGGGATCTCGGTGCGCCCGGCCGAGCACGGGGACGCCGAGCGGATCGCCGACGTCTTCGCGGGCTACGTCCTGGCCTCCATCGCGACGTTCGTCGAGGAGCCGCCGTCCGCGTCGACCTGGGCGGAGCGGATCGCGGGCGCGCGGGACCGCAAGCTCCCGTTCCTCGTCGCCGACCTCCCCGAGGGCCACTCCAGCGCCCCGCCCGGCGGCCTGCGCGTCGCCGGCTTCGCCGCGTGCGCGGAGTTCCGCCCGCACGCCGCGTACCGGTACACCGTCGAGGACTCGGTGTACATCGCCCCGGAGGCGACCGGGCAGGGCCTCGGCGGCCGGCTGCTCACGACCCTGGTCGAGGAGCTCACCCACACCGAGATGCGCCAGGTCGTGGCGGTCATCGCCACGTTGCCCGACACCCGTCACGACACCCCGTCGATCGTGCTGCACCGCCGCCTCGGCTTCGAGATCGTCGGACGCATGCCCGCGGTCGGCTACAAGCGCGGTCAATGGGTGGACACCGTGCTCATGCAGAAAGACCTCCGCCCGGGTTCATGATTCACCGGCCTCGGCGAGAAATTCCGTGAGCCGGGCGAACTATTCCGAGCCGGACGAGTGTGCTCCACAAGGGTGCGCACAACCGTTCGGGGCACCATGTCGTCAGCCCGTCATTGTGCTCGTCGACACGATATATTCGATACTCGCGTCTGAAGTTCTGCGCCCCCGTCCCCCATCGAGGGAATGCCGATCCGGGCACGTCCCCGACCGCACCCCGACACCCTCTCTCCCCCCGGGCGCCGGATTCACCTCCCCGGAGCCTGTCGGGACCCGGCCGGGCCGGGGCCGCCACGGCACCCGCGGCCTCGCCGCCTGTCATCGGCGACGCCGCGTGGCCGCGTGGTCGCGACCTGCACGAACACTGGGCCGACCCAGTCGGTCAGGCCGATCACCGGGCGGCTCTGTGACGGAAACGGCCGCGCCGTTGGACCAATCGGGCGATTCTCGGATCTCAAGACAACGGCACGCCGCCAGAAGTCCGATCCCGGGGTTCGATCACTCAGCGAGAGAACTCGGGGGGCAAGTAGTGATCGACAGGTTCATACTGCGACGAAAAAACGCGACGACAACCCACTCGAATCGTTGCCGCCGCTCTGATTCCGGGGGGAATGACATACCGGTCGGTATTCTCCTATTATTTCGAGGATGAACCGTACCCAGGATCGCGATCTGCTCGCGGCGGAGCCGGAGGTGCCGTCGGGTTCCGCGATCGGGTATGGGCGTGGCTCCGGCTCCTCCCCCGCCGAGGTGGGGGGTCCCGAGGACCAGCGGGCCGCCCTCCTCGACGCCGGCTGCACCCGCGTCTACCTCGACACCTCGTCGGGTCGGGGCGGCGCCGCCCGGCCCCAGCTCGACGCCTGTCTGGCCTCCCTCGAGCCGGGGGACACGCTCGTCGTCGTGCGCCTCGACCGGCTCGGCCGGTCGCTCCCGCAGCTCGTGACGCTGGTGAACGACCTGCGGTCCCGCGGAGTCGGCATCCGCGCCCTCCAGGACGGCCTGGACACCACGACGCCGGGTGGCGTGCTGGTGTTCGACGTCTTCGCCGCGCTGAACGACTTCCTGCGCGAGCTGCTGGTGGAGGGCACGCGCGACGGTCTGGCCGCGGCCCGCGCCCGCGGACAGCGGCTGGGGCGGCCTCCGGCACTGACCCCAGACCAGGTCCGGCAGGCCCGGACGATGCTCGCCCGGCCGGAGAACTCGGTCGCCTCCATCGCCCGGATGCTCGGTGTCAGCCGATCCACCCTGTACAAGCACGTCCCCGAGCTCGGCGGACGGCAGATCGCCTCACCGCCGCCGGACGCCCGGGAGGCCTGAGGCCGTCAGGAGGGTCGGCGCGACCCCGCCACGCGGCGGCTCGTCGGCCGCACCGGGGCGGTCCGACGACGGGCCCGGGCGCCGGTGCCGTGTCCCGGACGTGACGCCACCTCGTCGGCCGTCGCGGGCTCGGCCAGGTGGGGGGCCCTCGGGGCCGCCCGGTCCTCGCCCCGGTCGGCGACCTCCTCGGTCACCGCTCCCCCGTCGCCGAGGGCGGGCGTCGGGTCGGGCGCGGGCCGGCGCACCGGCACGAGGATGACCGTGTCGGCCGCCTCGGAGGCCACGGCGGACGCCGGTACGGACGCCGGTGCCGGCGCCGCTTCGGGACCGACAGCGGGAGACACCGGCGCGGCGGGCCGCGGGCCCGGCGACGGCCGGGGCGCCGGAGCGGCGGCCGCAGGCGCGAAGGCGGGCACCGACGCCACGGCGGCCACAGGCGCGACGGCGGGCACCGGAGCGACTGCGGGCACCGACGCGACGGCGGGCGCCTCGGCGGCGGCAGCCGGACCGGGCGCCCGGGTCGGCGACGGCGACGGCCGCGACCGGTGCTGCGCAGGAGCCGTCGGGGCGGACGAAGGCGCGGCGTCCCGCAGCCAGCTCCGGCTGCGGCGGGCCGACCAGGTGTTGGCCCCCGCCACGAGCAGCACCATCGCGGCCACGAGAGCCGACACCTCGTCACCGACCACCAGGAGGCCGACCATGGCCATGAGCGAGGCCGTGGCGACCAGCCCCGCCGCGATCATCGTCGAGGCCGCGGCCCGCGGGGACTCGTGCACGCAGTACCAGGGGACGGCGTCCGGACGCCCGGGGCCCGTCGTCGCCATCCATCGCTCCCGCCTGCCGTTCACGCCCCGTTCAGACGCGGCCACACCAGGGGCAACGGCCGGACCTGCCCACGGTGACGGTCCCGGGCACGGAGGCGCGCCGAACGAACGCCCGATCAGGGCGCGGTGCGCTCCATCCGGACCACCGCGACGCCCGCGGAATCGAGCTCGCGACCGGACTCCACGTAGCCGCGCCGGGCGTAGAGCGCGAGGTTCTCGGCGCTGTCCACCCCGGTGACCAGCCAGGACCTCGTCCCGCCGGGCAGGGCCGCGTGGGCCGCGTCGATGAGGACGGCGCCGATCCCTTGACCCTGCACGTCGGGGGCGACGGAGTACCGGACGAAGGCCACCGGGCCCTCGCCGCCGACCCCGCGCAGCCGGACCGACCCGACCAGCCGCGGGCCCACCCAGGCTCCGAAGCCCGCGACGTCGCGACGGTGCAGATCGGCGGCGAGCTCGTCCCGGGTCTCGACCAGCGGCGGGATGTCGGTCGTCCCGTTCCGGCGACCCTCGGACAGGTACGCCGCGTACTGGACGGTGAGTGCCTCGCCGGCGTGCTCGGGTCGTAGCGGCCCGACGACGAGCCCGGCGAGTGCGCCGCCGGGAAGGGTCACCCGACCTCGGCCATGACCTCGTCGGAGGCGTCGAAGTTCGAGTAGACGTTCTGGACGTCGTCGGAGTCCTCGAGGGCGTCGATGATCCGCAGCACCTTGCGGGCGCCGTCGACGTCGACCTCGACGTTCATCGACGGCACGAACGACGCCTCCGCCGAGTCGTAGTCGATGTCGGCGTTCTGCAGGGCGGTGCGCACCTCCACGAGATCCGTGGGCTCGCACTGCACCTCGAAGCTCTCGCCGTAGTCGTTGACCTCCTCGGCGCCGGCCTCGAGGACGGCGAGCAGCAGGTCGTCCTCGGCCAGGTCGCCCCGGGACTGCTCCTTGGGGACGAGGATGACGCCCTTGCGGTTGAACAGGTAGGACACCGAGCCCGGGTCCGCCATGGCGCCGCCGTTGCGGTTCATGGCCGTGCGGACCTCACCGGCGGCACGGTTCTTGTTGTCGGTGAGGCACTCGATGAGCACCGCCACCCCGCCGGGCGCGTAGCCCTCGTAGGTGATGGCCTGGTAGTCGGCCCCGCCGGCCTCGGCCCCGGACCCGCGCTTCAGGGCGCGATCGATGTTGTCGTTCGGGACCGAGGTCTTCTTCGCCTTCTGGATGGCGTCGAAGAGCGTCGGGTTGGCCGCCGGGTCGCCGCCGCCGGTCCGCGCCGCGACCTCGATGTTCTTGACCAGCTTCGCGAAGATCTTGCCGCGCTTGGCGTCGATGGCGGCTTTCTTGTGCTTCGTCGTCGCCCACTTGGAGTGGCCGCTCATGGATCTTCCGCCCTTCGTCTCGCGCGCGTGCCGTGCAGCGCCGGCGCACACCGCACGCCGACCCGGGGGCTTCGGTGCGGCGGGCGTCCCGACGACGGCACGGGGCGCGACCCGACTCCGGACCCATCGTCCGACGTCGTCGCGCACTCCTGCCTCGACGATCCAGTCTAGGTGACGACATCCCCACCGGTGGGACGGCATGTCGGACAGGTGTGACGGGGCCACCGTTGCCCCCACCCGGTGTCACGCCCTAACGTCTGAGTTCTGATCTGCAACCCAGGAGGCCCCGCGTGAGCACCGACGTCGTCGTCCGCGAACGGTCGTACCGCTGGGAGGACCCGCGCGCCCTCGCCGCGCAGGTCCCGCAGCGCACCGGGCTGGAGTTCCTGCGGGCCATGGTGGACGGCGAGCTGCCCCCGCCGCCGATCATGGCGACGATCGGCGCGGGCGTGGAGTCCGCCGACGAGGGCCGCGTCGTGTTCGTCCTCGAGCCCGCCGAGTACCACTACAACCCCATCGGGTCGGTCCACGGCGGCGTCTTCGCGACGCTGCTCGACTCAGCCTGCGGGTGCGCGGTGCAGTCGACGCTGCCCGCGGGCGTCGGATACACGAGCCTCGACCTGTCCGTGCGCTTCCTGCGGCCGATGTCGACCGACACCGGGCTCGTGCGCTGCGAGGGCATCATCGTCTCGTCCGGGCGGCGCACCGCCCTCGCGCGGGCCTCGATCACCGACGCCGCCGGCCGGCTGCTCGGCGAGGCGACGTCGAGCTGCCTGATCCTGCGCCCCTGAGGGGTCCCCGAGCGCAGTCGCCGGCCGGATCCCCCGAGCGGCGCCGTGGCCCGTCGTCCTACCCGGCGTCGGGTCGGCGTCGGGAGCCCGGACCGGGCACCGTCCGCACGCGGTCGGCGGGACCGAGCACGTGGCCCTCGGCGCAGACCTCCTGCAGCACCACCGGCGCCCCGCAGTCGTGCGCCACGACGGCGGGCGGGCCCTCCGGACCTGCGTGGTGGCGGTCGCCGAAGGCCATGAGGGCCAGCAGGACCGGGCGCAGGTCCCGCCCCGCCGCGGTGGGCCGGTACTCCCGGCGCGCCCGCCGCCCGGGCTCGCGGTACTCGCGGGTCTCGACGAGGCCGGCGTCGACGAGCGTGGTCAGGCGCCGGGTGAGGATGTTGCGCGCGATCCCGAGGTGGGTGACCAGCTCGTCGAACCGTCCGAGACCGTTGAGCAGGTCGCGGAGGACGAGCACCGTCCACGGCTCGCCGAGCACGGTCATGGTGCGCGCGATCGAGCAGGCGCCCGAGTCCAGGTCACGCCACGCCGGGGTCTCGGTACTCACCGCGCCCACGCTACCTGGGTGGTCGAGGGCTACCCAGCCCGTCGTCAGGCGGCGTACTCCCGGACCCGGCGCAGGAACAGGTCGTGCAGGCGGGCGTCCCCGGTCTGCTCGGGGTGGAAGGCCGTGGCCATCACCGGCCCCTGCCGCACCGCGACGATCTTCCCGGACGCCGGCCCGCCGACGCTCGACGGGACCCGCGCGAGGACGTCGACGCCGCGCCCGACCGACTCGACCCACGGCGCCCGGATGAACACCGCGCGCACCGGGCCGCCGCCGATCCCGGTGACGGACAGGTCGGACTCGAAGGACTGCACCTGGCGGCCGAAGGCGTTGCGCCGGACCACGATGTCGAGCGCCCCGAGCTGGTGCTGGTCGGGGCGGGCGTCGATCGCCTCGCGGGCGAGCAGGATCATCCCGGCGCACGAGCCGAAGGCGGGCATCCCGCCCGCGAGCCGCTCGCGCAGCGGATCGAGGAGATCGAACGCGACGAGCAGCTTGGACAGCGTCGTCGACTCGCCTCCCGGGAGCACGAGCCCGGCGACCTGCTCCAGCTCGGCGGGCCGGCGGATCGGTCGCGGGTCGGCCCCGCAGGCGCGCAGCGCGTCGAGGTGCTCGGAGACGTTGCCCTGGAGGGCGAGGACGCCCACCGGCGGCCCGGCGGCGGTCATGGTTCCTCCGTCCCCGGGCGCGGCCCGGCTCAGCTGTTGTTCCGGTCCGGGAACCGGGCGTGGTACTCGTCGAGGTGCTGCGTGGCGCACATCCGCTGCTCCTGCTGGCCGTTCGCCTGCCCCATGCACTGGTCGAGGGTCATCCCCTCACCGAAGGTACCGATCCCGAGCATCGCCGGGACGACGACCGCGAGACCCCACACCAGGCCGATCAGCCCCAGGACGAGCCCGGCCAGTGCGGCACCGCCGGAGCGGTCCGGGTCGTGGAACGCCTTCCGCGCGCCGATGAAGCCGACCACCACCGCGGCGAGACCGGCCACGATCCCGACCCAGCCGAGGAACCAGGCGGTCCCCGCCGCGACGACCCCGAGCACCAGGGCCGGGGTGCCCCACCCCTCGAGCCCCTTCCCCTTCGTGGATCCACCGGCTGCGGGCTCCGCGGGACCAGCGGGGCGGGGTGTCGTCATGGGCGACGATGGTGCCACGGCCATGGCGGTGCGCCGCGCACGGCCGCGACGTCAGCTGGCGGCGTTCGGGAAGCGCTGGTTGAACTCGGTGATGTGCTGCGACTTGCACATGTGCATCTCGAAGGCGCCGTTGGCCTGCTGGAGGCACTGGTCGAGCGTCAGGCCGTCCCCGAAGTTGCCGGTGCCGAACAGGGTCGGCCAGACCACGATCACGCCGACGACCAGCCCGATCGCGCCGAGCGCGAGGCCGCCGAGCGACGAGGCGCCGTCGGTCGCGAGGCCGTTCCACGCGCGCCGGGCCCCGAGGTAACCGGCGGCCACGCCGAACAGGCCCAGGACGACACCTGCCCACCCGGTCCAGCAGGTGCCCGCCGCGAGCAGGCCCAGCACCAGGGCCGGGGTCCCCATGCCGTTGCGACGCTCGGTGCCCTCGGACGGTCCGGGGTCGTCGGCGCCGCCCACGGGAGCCGCGCCCACGGGAGCCGCGCTCCCGGGTGCGCTCCGCGGGGCCGGCGCTCCGGGAGGGGGAGGAGGAGGTCCGGGCGGCGCGGTCCGTCCGGGCCGGCCGGGGTCGACGCGCGGCAGGACCTCGGTCTCCGCGTCGATCGGCGGCGGGACCGGAGGCGGGGCGACCGGACGCGGGGCGACCGCGGGCGGGGCGCCCGGAGGCGGGGCGACCGGGGGCGGACCGGCCTGCGCGTTCGCCGGTCCCTGCCGCGGGACCACGCGGACGCGACGGGCGCCCTCGTTCGTCTCGCCGGTCATCGTGGCGATCCTCCCACCCCGGTCGTCACCCGGATCGGCGGCCCGTCACCAGCCGCGGGTGGCCAGCTTCTCAGAGTCGGGCATATCGGACGTCGTCCGCCCCACCATGGCCTCGCCGAGCCCCGCGGAGACCTTGGCGATGACGTCGGGGTCGTCGTGGAAGGTCGTGGCCTTGACGATCGCCTCGGCCCGGCGCGCCGGGTCGCCCGACTTGAAGATGCCGGAACCGACGAAGACACCCTCGGCGCCGAGCTGCATCATCATCGCCGCGTCCGCCGGGGTCGCGATGCCTCCGGCGGTGAACAGCACGACGGGCAGCCGCCCGGACTCGGCGATCTCGGTGACGATCGGCAGCGGCGCCTGCAGGTCCTTGGCCGCGGCGTAGATCTCCTGGGTGTCCATGCGCGAGAGCCTGCGGACGTCGGCGCGGATGGCCCGCATGTGCCGGGTGGCCTCGACGACGTTCCCGGTGCCCGCCTCGCCCTTCGAGCGGATCATGGCGGCGCCCTCGCCGATGCGGCGCAGGGCCTCGCCGAGGTTCGTCGCACCGCAGACGAAGGGCACGGTGAACGCCCACTTGTCGATGTGGTGCGCCTCGTCCGCGGGGGTGAGCACCTCGGACTCGTCGACGTAGTCCACGCCGAGCGACTGCAGCACCTGCGCCTCGACGAAGTGGCCGATCCGGGCCTTGGCCATCACCGGGATCGACACCGCGTCGACGATGCCCGTGATCATGTCGGGGTCGGACATGCGGGCGACCCCGCCGTCGGCGCGGATATCCGCGGGCACGCGCTCGAGCGCCATGACGGCGACGGCGCCCGCGTCCTCGGCGATGTGCGCCTGCTCCGGGGTGACCACATCCATGATCACGCCGCCCTTGAGCATGTCGGCGAGGCCGCGCTTGACCCCCCGCGCGTCGGACGAGGTGGTCGGATCGGGGCGGGTCACGGCAGTGCCTCCATCAGCAACGGTGGTCGGACACCCCGATGCTAGACGCGCCCCCGGACACCGTCAGGCGCCGGCGACGCGGCCCACGTCACGCCTGCCCCGATCCGCGCCGAGAATGTGGTGTTGCGGACACCCGACGTCAGCGATGCCGCATCGCTGACCGGGAACGGGCGGGTCGAGCCCTCTCACTGGATGGGCACCGGCGGGGACGGAGGGGCCAGCGAACCGGGGTCGCCGAGCAGATCGGCGAGCTGGCGCGGGTAGACGACGTCGATCGTGGCCGCCAGCTCCGTGCGGGTCCACCAGCGGTGCCGGTGCACCGTGCGCCGCTCCTGCTCGGTGAACCCCGAGACGTCCACCGTCGGCACCGGGTCCACCCGCAGGAGGAAGAACACCTCGCGGGCGGCGTAGGTGACGCCGTCGTGGTCGAAGATCACGTCGCGCACCCAGAGCGGGCCGTCGAGCTCGCCGATCGCGGGCTTCCCGGCCACCATCCCGGTCTCCTCGGCCAGTTCGCGGCGCGCGGCCTCGGCCGGGTCCTCGTCCGGCTCCACCCCGCCGCCGGGGGTGAACCAGAACGCCTCGCCGGGGCGGGCGGGGTCGACGCCCTCGAAGAGCAGCACCCGGTCGTCGGGGTCGAGCACCACGACCCGCGCCGCGTCGCGCGCCACGGGGAGGTCCGCACCGCCGTCGCCCTCGCCGGTCCCCTCCCCCGCCTCGGCGATCTCGAAGTAGCGCGGCCAGGGCGCGGTGCCGGCCAGGCGCAGCACCCGCACCATCCGCCTGCCGCGCAGCGCGCGGGTGTCCCGGACGGCGTCGTTGTGCACCCGGCGGGCGACCACCACGCGCGCGTCCGCGTCGGCGAGCTCGGCCGAGAGGTCCGGCGGGAGCAGCGCGTCCTCGAGCGGGGCGCGGCGCACGACGAGGTCGTTCTCGGCTGCCTCCCGGGCCTCGGCGCCCCGGGCGCCCTCGACCGCCCGCGCGGCGCCCCGCAGCGCCCGGCGGTCCGTGGGCGTCAGCGCCGACGGCGGCGCGCTGGCCGCGACCGCCCGCACCACGGCCGCGCGCCGGTCCAGCGCGGTGACCAGCCCGTGGTACGCGGCGTCGACCCGCACATGGAGGCGGTCCAGGCGCCGGGCCCGCGCGATCATCACGACGGCGAGCACGACGAGCACCGTCACGACGAGCGCGACGACGAGGACCACGAGCCAGCCGCCAGCGCCGAACAGGTTCACGACGACGACGGTAGGCGCCCGGGGATCCCGTCCGCCGCCCGCGAGGAGGTGTCCGCGCCGACACGGCTCCCGGGCGAGCCGAGCCGCCCGTCGAGGCCCATGGTGTCGTCCTCACGGGGGACCACCTGCCGCGGATCCGCCGCGACCGCCACCTCGTAGACGCGCAGCACCGCCGCGGCGACCGTGGACCAGTCGAACGCGGCCACCCGGGACCGCCCGGCGCGCGCGAGCCCCGCTCGACGTGCGGGGTCGGCGAGCAGATCGGCGATCCCCTGCTGCCACGCGCCGGTGTCGTCCGGCGGCAGCAGTTGCCCGGCGACGCTGCCGGAGTCCGGGTCGGTGAGGACGCGACGGAACGCCTCGATGTCGCTCGCGACCACCGGGGTGCCCGCCGCCATCCCCTCGGCGACGACGATGCCGAAGCTCTCGCCGCCGGTGTTCGGGGTCGCGAGCAGGTCCATCGCGCCCAGGGCACGGGCCTTGGTGGTGTCGTCGACGGCGCCGAGGACGTCCACACGGTCGGCCAGCGCGGCGGGGAGGTGCCGGCGCAGGTCCACGACGTCGCCGCGCCCGACGACGAGCAGCCGCAGCCCGGGCCGCGACGCCGCCAGCGGCGCGAGCGCCCCGAGCAGGGTGGCCATCCCCTTGCGCGGCTCGTCGAAGCGCCCGAGGAAGCCGACGGTGGTGCTCCCGGGAGGACGGGGCAGGGGGTCGGCCGCCGCGGCGGCGATCGCCGGGACGTCGACCCCGTTGGGGATCTCGACCGCGTCGCCGCCGAGGTGCTCGACGTAGACCTGCCGGGCCAGCGGCGAGACGGCGATGCGCGCGGTGACCCGCTCGAGCATCGGTCGCAGCCAGGACGCGAAGACGGCCATCGTCCGCGACCGCGGCGTCGAGGTGTGGAAGGTGGCGACGACGGGTCCTTCGGCGACGACGAGCGCCAGCATCGACAGGCTCGGGGCGGTCGGCTCGTGCAGATGCAGCACGTCGAACTCCCCCGCGCGCAACCAGCGGCGCACGCGGTGCATGGAGACCGGTCCGAACGTCAGGCGGGCGACCGAGCCGTTGTAGGGGATGCCGACCGCGCGGCCGGCCCGCGTCACGAAGTCCGGGACCGGCGTGGAGGGGCTCGCCGGGGCGAGCACGTCGACGTGATGGCCGAGGCCGACGAGCGCGCGCGCCAGATCGAGGACGTGCGCCTGGACCCCGCCCGCGACGTCGAGCGAGTACGGGCACACGATCCCGACTCGCAGGGGCCTCTCGTGCATGGCCACCAGAGTCCCATGCACGACGACGACCCCCTGCGCGGCGCCGGGCCGTCGCAGGGGGTTCCGCCGTTCGCGAAGGACGGTGCTCACCGCCGGGTGAAGCACACCTACGCGAACATCTCCTCCAACTCCTTGCCCTTGGTCTCCTTCACGGCTCTGTAGACGAAGATGAAGGAGAGCAGCGCGAAGAAGGTGTAGAGCCCGTAGGCGAGGGTCAGCCCCACGCTCGCGAGCGACTGGAACGTCACCGTGATGAGGAAGTTCGCGACCCACTGCGCGGCGGCCGCGACGGCCAGGGCGGCGGCGCGCAGGTAGTTCGGGAACATCTCACCGAGCAGCACCCAGACCACCGGGCCCCACGTGATCGCGAACGACACGACGAAGAGGTTCGCCGCGACGAGGGCGACCGGACCCCAGATTCCGGGCAGCGACACCGACGACTTGCCGCTCTGGGTGACCGCCGGGAGGGCCTGGGAGAAGGCGATCGCCATGACCCCCAACGTGATCGTCATGCCGATCGACCCACCGAGGAGCATCGGCCTCCGGCCGACCTTGTCGACGATGAGGATCGCCACGATCGTCGACAGCACGTTGATCAAACCGTTGATCACCGAGGCCAGGAAGGAGTCGGACTCGGAGAACCCGACGGCCTGCCACAGCGTCGTCGAATAGTAGAAGATCACGTTGATACCGACGAACTGCTGGAAGACCGACAGCAGGATGCCGACCCAGACGATCGGCTTGAGGCCGAGCTGCGGCCCGCGCAGGTCGCGCAGCGACGGCTTCTCCTCCCGGCGGAGGGTCTCCGCGATCTCGTCGATCTTGGTCTTCACCGAGGCCGGCGAGCGGGACGTCTCGACCGACGCCAGGACCTCTCCCGCCTGCGTCAGCTCACCCTTGGCCACCAGATAGCGTGGCGACTCCGGGATGCGCAGGGCGAGCACCGCGTAGATGACCGACGGGATGAGGCCGACCAGGAACATCCAGCGCCACGCCTCGAGCCCGAACCAGAGCTCGTTGGCGGCGCCGCCCGCGATCCCCGCGAACAGCGCGTCGGAGAGCAGCGCGATGAAGATGCCGAGCACGATCGCCATCTGCTGCAGCGAGGCGAGCCGGCCGCGGATGTGGGCGGGGGCGATCTCGGCGATGTAGGCGGGCGCGATCACCGAGGCGATGCCGATGCCGACACCGGCGAGGATGCGCCAGATGATGAGGTCCCAGACGGCGAACGCGAGGCCCGCCCCGATCGAGCTGATCGCGAACAGGGCCGCGGCGATGAGCATGACCCGCACCCGGCCGTACCGGTCGGCCGCCGGGCCGGCGAACCACGCGCCGACCGCCGAGCCGAGCAGCGCGCAGGCGACCGCGAAGCCGGACAGCAGCGGGCTGTTCGTCAGGTTGAAGTTGCTGTTCAGGGCATCGACGGCGCCGTTGATGACGCTGGAGTCGAACCCGAACAGGAACCCCCCGACCGCGGCCACGATGGAGACGAGGATCGCCTTCGTCGAGGTCGTCGGTGGTGTCCCCGAGGCGCCGTGGGACGCGGCCGGATCGGATGACCCAGCAGGTGAATCGGTGCTCATGACGCCCTCCCGGAGACGGCAGTGTCGCGATGTGTGCGAGCCAGGTCGGCGGCGCCGACCATCCCGGCCTCCCAGCCGAGCTCGGCGAGGCGGACCTCGGCCACGGGACGGTGCCCGCGCCCGGTGAGATGACCACGGAAGGTCGACTCGACGCGGGAGCGCAGCACCTCCCCCGCCGCGGAGACGCCGCCGCCGATGACGAACAGCGAGGGATCGAGCACGGCGGCGAGCTGCGCCAGTCCGAGTCCGATCCAGCGCCCGATCTCGTCGAAGCAGTGCAGGGCTCCCACGTCGCCGCGCTGGGCGGCGGCGGTGACCATCTCGCCCGTGATCGCGTCCGGGTCCCCGCCGGCGTCGGCGAGCAGCCCGGCCGCGAACGCCGGCGAGTGGCGGGCGATCTCGCGTGCCTCGCTGAGCAACGCGCGCCCGGAGCCGTACTGCTCCCAGCACCCCTGCAGCCCGCACCCGCAGCGCCGGCCGTAGGGGACCATCGTGATGTGGCCGATCTCGCAGGCCACCCCGAACCCGCCGCGCAGCAGCCGCCCGCCGACGACGAGGCCGCCACCGACCCCGGTGCCGATCGTGATCGCGGCGAGGTCGTCGTGGTCACGCCCGGCGCCGAAGCGCGACTCCGCCCACGCCGCGGCGTTCGCGTCGTTCTCGACGACGACGGGCAGGTTCAGCTGCGCGGTCAGCGACGCGCGCAGGTTCTCGTCTCGCCAGGCGAGGTTCGGCGCGAACAACACCGTGGAGCGTGCCGCGTCGACGAAGCCCGCGGCGCCGATCCCGACGGCGGCGATGTCGTGCGTCGCGGCCAGCTCGCGGACGGCGTCGGCGATCCCCGAGAGGACCCCCGCGGTGTCCTGCGCCGGGGTCTCCCGGCGGGTGTGCGAGAGCAGCTTGCCCGTGCCGTCGACCACCCCGGCTGCGATCTTGGTGCCCCCGACGTCCACCCCGACGGTCAGTGCGTCCGCCGGTACGTCCCCCTCGGTCATGGCCCGCTCACTTCGTCGCGAGCCGGTGGGAGGACAGCGCGACGACGTCGATGTCGTCCATCGAGGTGACGACGAGGTCGGCGCCCTCGGCTTTCAGGGCGTCGACGTCGTCGGCGCGGGAGACCCCGAGGGCCCCGAACTCGCCTGCCCGGGCCGCCTGGATGCCGTTGGTGGCGTCCTCGGCGACGAACGCGGCGTGCGGGTCGACTCCCAGTTCCTTGGCCGCCGTCAGGAAGATCTCCGGGTGCGGCTTGCCCTGGGCGAAGTCACGGCCCGAGACGTCGACGTCGAAGATCTCGTGAAGGTTCCCCGATCCGCCGTACTTCCCGAGGTCGACGCGCTCGAGGAAGAGCTTCGCGTTCTTCGACGACGAGGCCGCGGCGATCGGGATGCCCGCGTTCTTGACCGCGATGACGAAGCGCACCGCGTCGTCGTAGGCGGAGAACTTTCCCTCCGTGATCAGCTTGATGATCATTTCCTGCTTGTGGTCGCCGTACTCGACCACCCGGCGATCGATGTCGGGGATGTTGAAGTACTCCAGCGCCGCCGTCGCCCCGGCCTTGCGGGGCTTGCCGGACATCCGCTGGTGGTAGACCTCGGAGGTGAACCCCTCGGGGGTCCACGTGGTCTGCGGGCGGATGTCGGACCAGGGGCCCTCCATCAGCTCCTGCAGCGACTGCCGCCACGCCTGCTCGTGCGGGGAGTCGACGAGCACCCCGTCGACGTCGAAGATCGCGCCCTTGAAGCCGTCACTCACTGCTCGCTCCTCCCGTTCTGCCCGATCAGGACCTGCCCGTCCTCGGCCGACGGGGACGGAATGTCGGCGGGGTCGTCGACCAGGGCCACGGAGGTCCGGTCGCCGGCGCCCAGCTCGCGCACCTCGCCACCCATGCCGATCTTCACCGGGTGCGAGAACCCCTCGGTGGCCACCTCGACGACGAGCAGCCCGTCGTTCACCGAGACCTGCAGCGTCGTGCCCTGGAAGACCATCGAGTACCGCAGGCCGTCGAGGCGGGTGGTCAGCCGCGGCGCGAAGTGCAGCACCCCGTCGCGCACGCTGCACCCGACGTAGGCGCGCTGCAGGAGGTCGAGCGTGCCCGACATGACACCCATGTGGATGCCCTCCTTGGTGGTGCCGCCCTGGACGTCGCCGACGTCGGACTCCAGGGCGACGAGGAACCGCTCCCAGGAGCTGGCCGGGTCGATCCCGGCCAGCACCGCGGCGTGCGCGACCAGCGACAGGGTCGACCCGTGCGAGGTGCGGTGGTCGTAGTAGTCGATGGTGCGGCGGGCGAGGTCGGGGTCGCCCGCGACGTCGGAGTAGCCGAGACGGCCGAGGATCTCGCGCAGCTCGTCGTCGGAGAACAGGAAGAACAGCATCACCGCGTCGGCCTGCTTGGCGACCTTGTAGTGGTCCGGGTCGTCGCCCTCGGCCTTGAGGATGCGGTCCATGCGCTGGATGTTGGTGTGCTTGGCGCGGTAGCCGTCCCAGTCCAGCTCCTCGAGGTTCTCGTAGCCCTCGAACTGGCTGATCACGCGGTATCCCTCGGGACTCGCGTGCGTGGGCACGTACATCAGCCGCGTCATCTCGGACCAGCGCTCGATCTCGGCGTCGGTCAGTCCGAGGCGGCTGCGCAGGGCCCGACGGCGGGCGGTGGGCAGCATGCCGAGCACGCGGGGCGCCGTCGAGCAGATCCAGGCGACCATGACGTTGGTGTAGGCGTTGTTCCGCAGCCCGCCCTCGGTGGCGCCGGGGTAGCGCTCGTGGAACTCGTCGGGCCCCATGACGCCGTGGATCTCGTAGCGTCCGGTCTGCGGGTTCCGGTGCGCGATCGAGGCCCAGAACCGGGCGATCTCGAGCATCAGCTCGGCGCCGTAGTCCCGCAGGAACTCCAGGTCGTCGGTGGCCTGGTAGTACTGCCAGACGTTGTAGAAGATCGCCGCGTTGACGTGGCGCTGGTTGTGCGAGTGGTCGGGGTCCCACGTGCCCGAGAGCGGGTTGAGGTGGACGACCTGCGTCTCCTCTGTGCCGTCGGACCCGGACTGCCACGGGAACATCGCGCCCGCGTAGCCCGCCTCGGCGGCCGCGGCGCGGGCCTCCGCGAGCCGGCGGTAGCGGTACATCAGCAGGCCCCGGGTGACCTCCGGGAGCCGGAAGTCCAGGAACGGGTAGACGTAGAGCTCGTCCCAGAACACGTGCCCGCGGTAGGCCTCGCCGTTGAGCCCGCGGGCGGGGACGCCCGCGTCGTGGCGGGCGGTGTGCCGCGAGCAGACCTGCAGGATGTGCGCGGTGTGGAAGCGCAGCAGCAGCTGCACCCGCGGCTCCGACGGCAGGTCGATCGCGCAGACGTCCCAGAGCTCGGTCCAGGCCGACTCGTGCTCGGCGTAGGCCTCGGCGAAGTC
>NZ_DASXJS010000153.1:0-42150 GCF_036497245.1 Actinomycetospora sp.
CCACACCGGCCGCACACCCATCAGCGCGAGGGCCTCGGCGATGTCGTCGCCGCTGGTGCGCATCGCCGCCGTCCCCCAGAGCGAGAGCCCGACGCTGGTGGGCCACTCGCCGTCGTGGTCCTCGCGGTACCGCTCGAGCAGGGAGTCGGCCAGCATCTGGCCGGTCTCCCAGGCCAGCCGCGACGGGACCGCGCGCGGGTCGATGGAGTAGAAGTTGCGCCCGGTCGGGAGCACGTTGACCAGCCCGCGCAGCGGCGAGCCTGATGGCCCGGCCTTCACGTGCCCGCCGTCGAGGGCGTGCAGGACGCCGTCGATCTCCTCGGTGGTGCGCCCGAGGCGCGGGACGACCTCGGTGGCGGCGAAGCGCAGGATCCGCTCCACGGTGTCGTCCTCGGTGCGCGCGAGGACCTCGGTGACGACGTCTCCCGCGTCGTCGGGCCGCCAGCCCCGCTTCTCCATCCCGACGACGAGGCTGTGGGCCAGTTCCTCGGCGCGATCGACGTCGATGCGGCTCGCGGCTCCCGCCGCCTCGTCGAGGCCGAGCGCCTCCCGCAGGCCCGGCAGTGTCTGGGTCCCCGACCACATCTGCCGCGCCCGCAGCACCGCGAGCACCATGTCGACCCGCTCCTGGCCTGCGGGCGCGCGCCCCAGGATGTGCAGGCCGTCGCGGATCTGGGCGTCCTTGATCTCGCAGAGCCAGCCGTCGAGGTGCATGACGAACTCGTCGAAGCGCTCGTCGTCGGGCTGATCGGTCATCCCCAGGTCGTGGTCGAGCTTCGCGGCCTGGATGAGCTGCCAGATCTGGCCGCGGATCGCCTCGATCTTGCCCGGGTCCATCGCCTGGATCGAGGCGTACTCGTCGAGCAGCTGCTCGAGCCGAGCGAGGTCGCCGTAGGACTCGGCGCGCGCCATCGGCGGCACCAGGTGGTCGACCAGGGTGGCGTGGGCGCGGCGCTTGGCCTGGGTGCCCTCGCCCGGGTCGTTGACCAGGAACGGGTAGATCAGCGGCAGGTCGCCGAGGATCGGGTCGGGCGCGCAGGAGGCGGACAGCGCCGCCGTCTTGCCGGGCAGCCACTCCAGGTTCCCGTGCTTGCCGACGTGCACGACGGCGTGGGCGCCGAAGCCCGCCTCGCTCTGCAGCCACCGGTAGGCGGCGAGGTAGTGGTGGCTCGGCGGGAGGTCCGGGTCGTGGTAGATCGCGATCGGGTTCTCCCCGAACCCGCGCGGCGGCTGCATCATCACGACGACGTGGTCCCGGACGATCGCGGCGAGCACGATCGCGTCGGTGCCGTCGGAGTCGTCCCGGAACATCTGCCCGGGCGCCGGGCCCCAGTGCTCCTCGACCTCCGCGCGGAAGTCGGCGGGCAGCGTCCGGAACCAGGCGACGTAGTCGGCGACCGGGATGCGGACCGGGTTGGCCGCCATCTGCTCCTCGGTGAGCCAGTCCTGGTCGTGCCCGCCCGCGTCGATCAGGGCACGGATGAGCAGGTCGCCGTCGTGCTCCTCGAGCCCGGGGACCGGGTTCTCGGCGGAGCCGACGCGGTACCCGGCGTCGCGCATCGCGTCCAGCAGGGCGACGACGGAGGCCGGGGTGTCGAGCCCGACGGCGTTGCCGATGCGGGCGTGCTTGGTCGGGTAGGCGCTCAGGACGAGCCCGACCTTCTTCTCGGCGTTGTCGAGATGACGCAGCCGGCCGTGGCTCACCGCCAGCCCCGCGACCCGCGCCGCCCGCTCGGGGTCGGCGACGTAGACCGGGAGCCCGTCCTGGTCGGTCTCCTTGAAGCTGAACGGCACGGTGATGATGCGTCCGTCGAACTCCGGGACGGCCACCTGGTTGGCGGCGTCGAGGGGGCTCACGCCGTCGTCGTCGGCGAGCCACTCCTCGCGGGACCGGGTGAGGCAGAGCGCCTGCAGGATCGGGACGTCGAGGGCGGCGAGCGCCCCGGTGTCCCAGGACTCGTCGTCCTCGCCCGCGCTCGCCGAGGCCGGGCGGGAGCCGCCGGCCGCGAGCACCGTCGTGACGAGGACGTCGGCGTGGCGCAGCCGCTCGAGCAGGTCGTCGTCGGGGGCACGGAGGCTGGAGCAGAACAACGGCTCGGGGATGCCGCCCGCGTCGACGATCGCGTGGCACAGGCCGTCGACGAACGCGGTGTTCCCGGCCATGTGGTGCGCGCGGTAGTAGACGACGGCGATCCGGGGCCGGTCTGCGTGCGTCAGCGATGCCCTATCGGTGTGCTCGATGCGCATCGCCACGACGTCGGACGTCTGCAACTCCACATTCTCCGCCGAATCCTCGGCCGACCAGCCCGGCAACCGACCCCACGTGGGCATCTCCTCCGGCGCCGCGAACCCGTAGCCGCTCAGCAGCACGGTGTCGGAGAGGAACGCGGCGAGCTCGCGCACGTTGTCCGGCCCGCCCTGGGCGAGGTAGAGGTGCGCCTGGGTCGCGACGCCCACCGGCACCGTCGAGGACTCCATCAGCTGCGCGTCGGGCGCCTGCTCCCCGCCGAGCACGACGACGGGTCGCGGCTGGGCGGCCTGGTCCAACAGGGCGTCGAGCCCCGCCTCCCATGCCTGCCTGCCCCCGAGGAGCCGGACGACGACGAGGTCGACCCCCTCCAGCAGCCCGGGCAGCTCCGTCTCCGGGTCGACGCGCGCGGGGTTCGCCCAGCGCCAGCTCACGGCCGCCGCGTCACTCCCCGCACGGGCCGATCGCAGGTCGGTGTCGGACGTCGAGAGAAGGAGCAGCACGGTCAACATCTCACCATCTGCGCAAGTACTGTGTCATCGATGCCCCGCACCCGAGACCGCGCCGCGACCCGCGCCCGGCCCGACGCCTGCCCCGGCGCGTGGCGCCGTCACGAGGCCGCCGACGGGGCCCTCGCGCGATTCCGCCCCGTGGGCGGGGCGACCACCGCGGCCGAGCTCCGGCTGCTCGCCGGGGCCGCGACCCTCGGCGGATCGCCGCTCGAGCTCACGTCCCGGGGATCGTGGCAGGTCCGGGGCCTCGCGGGAAGCACCGCCGACGACCTCGCCGACGCGCTGCGTGCCGACCGCCCCGACGCACTGCTGGACGCCCTCGGACGCGACATCCCGTGCGGTCTGCTCACCTCGCCGCGCTCGACCCGGCTCGACGCCGCATCGGCGCAGGTCGCGGACGGGCTGCGCGGGCGCACCGACGTGCCCGGGCGACTGCTCGTGGCCCTGGAGGACCGCGTCCCCGCGGGCGGCGACGTGACCACGGTCATGACGGGGGACGTGAGTGGACAGGGCGCGGACATCACGGTCGTCCTGACGCCGGGCGTGGGCGCGTCCGGCTCCTCGGCGGCTCCGGAGCCCGGTAGGCGCGCACCGGTCACGGCCGCGCTGCTGCTCGACGGACCCGACGGCGCCGTCGTCGACACCGGCCTGCGCCACACCGACCCCGCCGCCCTCGCCGTCGCCGCCGTCGACGCGTTCACCGCGCGACGCGACACCGCCTGGCGGGTGCGTGAGCTCGACGACGCCACCCGCGCCGCGCTCGTCGCCGACGTCCGCGACCGGACCGCCGCCGACGAGCCCGCGACCGATCGGACCGCCGCGCTGACGCCCGCACCCGCCGACCCCACCGCCCTCGGCTCCCGCGACGACGGCACCCTCGAGGTCCTCCCCCGCCTCGGCGAGGTCGACGCCACCGCGGCCGCGGCGCTCGTCGGACTCCTCACCGACGGCGTCACCCTGCGCGCCACCCCGTGGCGCACGCTGGTCCTGCGCGGTCTCACCGATCCGCACGCCGCCGCCCGGGCCCTGGACGGGCTCGTCGAGACCGATCCGGTCTCGCGCTGGCGGGGGCTCTCGGCGTGCGTGGGCGCACCGCGCTGCGCGAAGTCGCTCGCCGACGTGCGCGGCGACCTCGCCGCCGCCGTCGCGTCCGGCCACGCCGGCGGCACCGTCCGCCAGCACTGGGTGGGATGCGGGCGGGCCTGCGGCACGCCCGGCGGACGGGTCGCGGTGATCGAGGCCCTGGATCCCGGTGAACCACGGGGAGACGACGGGCATGCTTGCGCAGTCCGTGATCAGCAGCGCGGGACCTACCGCACGGTGGTCCGCTCGGGAAGGGTGACCGGATGACCTCGGGCAGTATCGGCAAGGTGGCCGAGCAGCACGGGATCCACGAGCCGGACTCTCCGGCGGTCCCGGCCTACGTCGCCGACGGTGCCGAGATCTACCGGCGCTCGTTCGCGATCATCCGCGAGGAGGCCGATCTCACCCACCTCCCCGAGGACGCCCACGACCTCGTCATCCGCATGATCCACTCCTGCGGGATGACCGATCTCGCCGGCGACACCGTGGTCTCCCCCGGTGCCGTCGCGGCCGCCCACGCCGCCCTGCGTGGCGGGGCCCCGGTGCTCTGCGACGCGATGATGGTGGCGTCGGGGATCACCCGGCGCTTCCTGCCCGCGGGCAACGACGTCGTCTGCACGCTCAACGACCCGGACGTCCCCGCGAAGGCCGCGGCGCTCGGGACCACCCGCAGCGCCGCCGCGCTCGACCTGTGGTTGCCGCTGCTCGAGGGCGCGGTCGTCGCCATCGGCAACGCCCCGACCGCGCTCTTCCGCCTGCTGGAGCTGATCGACGCCGGCGCGCCGCGACCCGCCGTCGTCCTGGGGCTGCCGGTGGGGTTCGTGGGGGCGATGGAGTCGAAGGCGGCACTGGCCGGACATCCGGCCGCACCGGACCACGTCGTCGTGCACGGGCGCCGGGGCGGCTCGGCGATGACGGTCGGCGCCGTGAACGCGCTGGCCCTCGGAGCAGGAGCGTGAGCGGGGACCCGACGGAGATCCAGGGCAGCACGCCGATAGGGGGTCGGCTCTACGGGGTCGGGGTGGGTCCCGGGGACCCGAACCTGATGACGGTGCGGGCGGTCGACCTGATCCGTGGCGCCGATGTCGTGGCCTACCACTGCGCACGGCACGGCCGGTCGAACGCGCGGGCGATCGCGGCGGCGCACCTCGGCACGCAGGTCGAGGAGGCGCTCACCTACCCGGTCACCACCGAGGCGACCGACGACTACCAGGGCCTCATCGACGCCTTCTACACCGAGGCGGCCGGACGGCTGGCCGCGCACCTCGACGCGGGGCGCGACGTCGTCGTGCTCGCCGAGGGCGACCCGTTCTTCTACGGGTCGTACATGCACCTCCACAAGCGGCTCGCGCACCGCTATCCGGCCGAGGTCGTGCCGGGGGTGACGAGCGTGTCGGCCGCGGCGGCGGCACTCGGGACGCCGCTGGTGGAGCGCGACGAGGTCCTGACGGTGCTGCCCGGCACGCTGGACGAGGACGAGCTGACGCGGCGGCTGGCCGACACCGACGCGGCCGCGGTCATGAAGCTCGGCCGGACCTTCACCGGGGTCCGGACGGCGCTGCGCCGCTCGGGTCGCGCCCAGGAGGCCCGCTACGTCGAGCGGGCGAGCACCCAGACCGAGCGACACGGCGCCTTCGAGGACGTCGACCCGGCGTCGGTGCCGTACTTCTCGGTCGGGATCGTGCCGTCGCGGGTACACGTCGCGACGACGGAGCAGGCGCGTGCGGACGGGGACTCGGCCCGTTCCCCTGCCAGCGATGCGCACCTGCTTGCACCCAACGCCGGCAACTCCGCACGCTCGAACGGCTCTGCGCGCTCGACCAGCGGCCGTGTCACCGTCGTCGGACTGGGCCCGGGTGCGCGGGACCGCCTGACCCCCGAGGCGGCCACCGCGCTCGCCGAGGCCGACGACGTCGTCGGGTACACCACCTACGTCGCCCGGGTGCCCGTGAACCCCCGCCAGCGGGTGCACGGCTCGGACAACAAGGTGGAGTCCGAGCGCGCCGCCTTCGCCCTCGATCTGGCGCGCGCCGGACGACGGGTCGCGGTCGTCTCCTCGGGCGACCCGGGCGTGTTCGCGATGGCCTCCGCCGTCGTCGAGGTCGCCGCCGAGGACTACCCCGACGTCCCGGTCGAGGTCATCCCGGGCATCACCGCCGCGCACGCGGTCGCCGCCCGGATCGGCGCGCCGCTGGGCCACGACTTCGCGACGATCAGCCTGTCCGACCGGCTGAAGTCGTGGGACGTCGTCGAGCGCCGGCTCGCCGCGGTGGCCGAGGCCGACATGGTCGTCGCGCTCTACAACCCCGCGAGCCGGTCGCGCACCTGGCAGGTCGAGGCGGCCCGCGACATCCTGCTCAAGGTCCGCGACCCCGCCACGCCGGTGATCATCGGGCGCGACGTCGACGGACCCGAGGAAACCGTCCGCGTCGTCGAGCTCGGTGCCCTGGAGCCGTCCGAGGTCGACATGCGCACGCTACTCATCATCGGCTCGTCGCAGACCCGCTGGGCCGCGACCGGCTCGGTGTACACGCCGCGCCGCTACCCCTGAGCGCCGACGGCCGCGATGGACGAGAAGGCGGTGAGCCGGCGTACTGAGCTTCGCCGGCACCGAAGGACCAGTTCTCCTTCGGGACCTCGACCAGGTTGATGAACACGTCCTCGGTGCGGAGTCCGACAGCTGCGCACGCGACCACTTGACACCGTTGTAAAGTCACCGCCGCATCCATCGGCGGAGGGGGACGGACGTGGCACTGCCCGGGGTCGAGGACCGCACGCTCCTGGCCGCCGTCGACCGTGTCCTCGCCCGGGACCCGGACCTCGTCGCGCAGACCGACCGGGACGGCGAGTGGACCTTCGCCGCCGCCGTCGAGCGATCGCTCCGTCTCGGCGCCGGGCTCGCGACACGGGGCAGCGGAGTCGACCGCCCGGTGGCGCTGATGCTGGACAACTCGCTCGACGGCATCCACACCTGGCTCGGCGTCGTGCTCACCGGTGGGGTCGAGGTCCCGGTGAACACCGCCTACAAGGGCCGCTTCCTCGCCCACGTGCTGCGCGACTGCGGCGCCTCGGTGCTCGTCGTCGAGGACACCTACCTCGAGCGGATCGCCCGGATCGCCGACGAGGTCCCCGAGCTGCACACCCTCGTCGTCCGGGGCGCCCTCGAGGCGGCGACCGTCCTGCCCCGCGGCCGGTTCCGGATCGTCGAGCTCGCCGAGCTGGACGCCGCCGCCGCCGCGAGCCCCGTGCGCCGCGGGCCGGGAGACCTCCACGCGATCATGTACACGTCGGGCACGACGGGGCTCTCCAAGGGCGTCCTCGTCCCGCACGCGCAGGCCTACACCTACGCCAGCCGGGAGCACCAGGAACGCCCGCACCGCGGCGACCGCGCGCTCGTGACGCTGCCGGTGTTCCACCTGGCCGGCCAGTGGTACGGCGTCTACCAGGCGCTGATCCACGGCATCGGGTGTGTGCTCGAACCGGGCTTCTCCGTCGGCGGCTACTGGGACACCGTGCGCCGCCACCGCATCACCGTCACGACGATGCTCGGCGCGATGGCCGAGCTGCTCGCGCAGCGCGCCCCTGCCGCCGACGACGCCGACAACCCGCTCGAGCTCGCGATCATGGCGCCGCTGGCCGGGGACGTCGAGGAGTTCCGCCGCCGCTTCGGGGTCGACCTCGCCGCGGTGTACGGGATGAGCGAGATCGGGGCGGTACTCGACGGGCCGCCCGAGACCGTGGTCGGGGGCGAGGCCGGGTTCCCGCGCGAGGGCTACGAGCTGCGCCTCGTCGACGTCGACGGGGCCGAGGTCGCCCCGGGCAGCATCGGCGAACTGCTGGTCCGCGCGCAGGTGCCGCACACCGTGATGGCCGGCTACCACGGCCTGCCCGAGGAGACCGCCCGTGTCCTGCACGACGGCTGGGTGCACACCGGCGACGCGTTCCGCACCGACGACGAGGGCCGCTTCTTCTTCTGTGACCGCATGAAGGACGCGCTGCGCCGCCGCGGCGAGAACATCTCGAGCTTCGAGGTCGAGCGCACCGTGAACGAGTACCCCGCGGTGTACGAGAGCGCCGTGGTGGCGGTGCCGTCCGCCCTGACCGAGGACGACATCAAGGTCGTGGTCGTGCTCCAGCCCGACGCGACGCTCGACCCGGCCGAGCTGACGGCGTTCCTCGTCGACCGGCTCCCCTACTTCATGGTGCCGCGCTACGTCGAGGTCGCCGAGGCGCTGCCGAAGACACCCACCCACAAGGTGCAGAAGGCGGTGCTGCGTGACGCGGGCATCGGGTCGGCGACCTGGGACCGCGAAGCCGCCGGCATCCGCGTCACCCGCAGCGGTGCCTCCGGCATGTGAGCACCACGAGCGGCTCCAGCGACATGTCGTGCTCACGAGACCGGAGGTCACCCATGCGCCGCCTGCTGGTCGCCAACCGCGGGGAGATCGCCCTGCGCCTGCTCGACGGGGCCGCCGCCCTCGGCTGGTCGACGGTGGTGGTCCACCCCGCCGACGACCGAGAGTCCGCCCCCGTCGCCCGCGCCGACCACGCCGTGGAGCTGCCCGGTGCCGGACCGGCGGCCTACCTCGACGTCGGCGCCGTGATCACGGCCGCCGTCGACTCGGGCGCGGACGCGCTGCACCCCGGCTACGGCTTCCTCGCGGAGAACCCGGCCCTCGCCTGCGCGTGCAGCGACGCCGGGATCACGTTCGTCGGGCCCTCGCCCGGGACCCTCGAGCTCTTCGGCGACAAGGACCGCGCGCGGTCGCACGCGGCGGGCCTGGGCGTCGCGGTGCTCGAGGCGACGCGTCCCGACGACGCCGACGCGGCCGCCGCCCTGCTGGCACGGACCGGCGCGGTGATGGTCAAGGCGGTCGCCGGGGGTGGCGGCCGGGGGATGCGCGTGGTCCGGGACGCCGCGACGCTCCCCGACGCCCTCGCTCGCGCGGCGTCCGAGGCCGGTTCTGCGTTCGGCGACCGGCGGGTGTTCGCCGAGCAGTACCTCGACGGGGCGCGGCACGTCGAGGTCCAGCTCGTCGGCGACGGCACCGGCGGCGTCGCCGTGCTCGCCGACCGCGACTGCAGCCTCCAGCGCCGCCACCAGAAGCTCGTCGAGATCGCCCCCGCCCCCGGTCTGCCCGACGAGGTGCGCGGCCGGCTGCACGACCAGGCCCGCGCCCTGGGCGCCTCGGTGGAGCTGTGTGGGCTCGCCACCGCCGAGTTCCTCGTCGCCGGGGAGCGGATCGCGTTCCTCGAGGTCAATCCCCGGCTGCAGGTCGAGCACACCGTCACCGAGGAGGTCCTCGGCGTGGACCTCGTGGTGGCCGGCCTGCGGATCGCGGACGGGGCGAGCCTGGCCGAGGTCGGCCTGGACGCCGTGGGCCCGCCGCGGGGAGTCGCCCTCCAGGCCCGGGTGTGCACCGAGACCCTCGACGCGGACGGGGGCGTCCGCCCGGCAGCCGGCACCCTCACCCGCTTCACCCCGCCGTCGGGGCGCGGCGTGCGGGTCGACACGCACGGCGGCGTCGGCACCACGATCAGTCCCCGCTACGACTCGCTGCTCGCCAAGGTCGTCGTGCACGACGCTGACCTCGCCGCCGCCGTCGACCACGCCGCCCGGGCGCTCGCCGCGTTCGACGTCGCCGGGGTCGCGACCCAGATCGGCGTCCTGCGCGCGCTGCTGGGCCGCGACGAGGTGCGCACCGGCCGGTGGGACACCGGGCTCGTCGAACGGCTCCTCCCGGAGCTGGTCGCCCACGACGACGGGCCCGTCCCGGCCGCGAGGGGAGGATCCGAGCGCTCTACCGGCACGAGGGCTCCCCTCGCGCGGGGCGGTGAGGTCGCGCAGGGCGGGGAGCCCGCCGACGGCGAGGTCGCGCTGCGGGCGGCGACCGCGGGCACCGTCGTCGCCGTCGAGACACCCGCCGGCGCCGCTCTCACGCCCGGCGCACCCGTCGTGGTCCTCGAGGCGATGAAGATGGAGCACGTCGCCACGGGATCGGTCGCGGGGACGGTGCGCACCGTGGCGGTGGCCGTGGGGGACGTCGTCGCCGAGGGCGACCTGCTCGCTGTCGTCACCCCCGACCCGGACGCCGCCACGGGCAACGACGAGGCCGCGGCGATCGACCCCGACCACGTCCGCGGCGACCTCGCCGAGATCCACGACCGTCACCGGCTGCTGACCGACGAGGCCCGCCCCGACGCCGTCGCCAAGCGCCGCGCGCTCGAGCGTCGGACCGCGCGGGAGAACGTCGAGGACCTCTGCGACCCCGGGACGTTCGTCGAGTACGGCGGCCTCGCGGTGGCCGCCCAACGGCGCCGCCGGACGATGGCGGACCTGGTGGCGCGCACGCCTGCCGACGGCATCGTCACCGGGATCGGCGTGATCGAGGGCAGGCGCTGCGTCGTGCTCGCCTACGACTACACCGTGCTCGCCGGCACCCAGGGCGTCCTCTCGCACGCCAAGACCGATCGGGCGCTGGAGCTCGCGCTCGCCCACGACCTGCCCGTCGTGCTCTTCGCCGAGGGCGGCGGCGGACGGCCCGGCGAGACCGACACGATCGCCGTCGCGCAGCTCGACGTGCCCACGTTCGCCCTGTTCGCCCGCCTCTCGGGGCGCGTCCCGACGGTGGCCGTGGTCGCCGGGTACTGCTTCGCCGGCAACGCCGCGCTCGCCGGGTGCGCGGACCTCGTCGTCGCGGTCGAGGGCGCGAACCTCGGGATGGGCGGTCCGGCGATGATCGCCGGTGGCGGGCTCGGCGAGGTGGCCCCGGGCGACGTCGGGCCGATGGACGTCCAGGTGCCGAACGGCGTCGTCGACGTCCTCGTGGCCGACGAGGCGGCAGCGGTCGACGTGGCCCGGCGCTACCTCGCGCTCGCGGGCCCGGCGCCGGTTCCCGAGCGCGCCGACCAGCGGGCGTTGCGCCACGCCGTGCCCGAGAACCGGCTGCGGGTCTACGACGTGCGGGCCGTGGTCGACACCCTCGTCGACCCGGGGTCGCTGCTGGAGCTGCGGCCGCACCACGGCGTCGGGATGATCACCGCGTTCGCGCGGGTGCAGGGGCGGGCGGTCGGGCTGCTGGCCAACGACCCGCGCCACCTCGGCGGCGCGATCGACGCCGAGGCCGCGGACAAGGCGGCGCGGTTCCTGCAGCTCTGCGACTTCCGCGGACTGCCGGTGCTCTCGCTGTGCGACACCCCCGGCTTCATGGTGGGTCCCGAGGCCGAAGCCACCGCGACCGTCCGGCGGTTCTCGCGGATGTTCGTGGCCGGGGCGAACCTGCGGGTGCCGGTCGTCTGCGTCGTGCTGCGCAAGGCCTACGGGCTCGGCGCGATGGCGATGTCGGGCGGGTCGATGCGCGTCCCGGTCACGACGGTGGCGTGGCCGAGCGGGGAGTTCGGCGGCATGGGGCTCGAGGGCGCGGTGGAGCTCGGGTACCAGGCTGAATTGGGGGCGCTGGCGCCCGATGCACGTCAGGCGCGCTACGACGAGCTGGTGGCCGCGCTCTACGAGCAGGGCAAGGCGCTCTCCGCGGCGGTCGTCTTCGAGATCGACGACGTCATCGACCCGGCCGACACGGCCGCCGTCGTCGTCGCGGCCCTCGAGACCGCCGAGGGCCCGCTCGGACCGCGGCGGGCGATCGTGGACACGCGATGACCGGGCCCGCGGCGACCCGCGAGGCGATCCTCGCCGGCGCGGTCGCGGTGTTCGCGCGCCGCGGGGTGGACGCCGCGTCGATCGGTGAGCTGGCCGAGGCAGCAGGTGTCACGCGGCCGACCGTGTACGCCCACTTCGGCGCCAAGAACGAGATTTTCCGGGCGCTGGCGTACCGGGTCCGCGACGACGTCCTCGCCGCGCAGGCCGTCACCGGCACCGACGAGCCCGCGGCGATCGCGCGCACCGTGATCACCGACTACCTCGACCTCACGGTGCGCCACCTGCGGGTGCTGGAGCTGCTCGCGGCCCGGGCGCGCACCGACCCGGAGTGCGCGGCGCTGCAGGTCGAGATCCTCGACCGGGTGCACCGGCGGAACACCCGGTTCCTCGCGCGGCTGGCGGCGGCCGGGCTCGCGGACCCGGTGATCGCGCCCGAGAAGGTGTCGGAGGCGATCACGGGGATCGTGCGGCGGTTCGCCGAGATCGTCGACGCGCAGCCGGGCGAGCGGACGGCGCTCGCGGACGCGGCGGTGGCGGCCTACCTGCGCCTGGGTGGCCTCGTGAGGGGTTGATCGAGAGCGCGCTCGCAGGCCTAGCGTCGGTCCCATGACGAGCAGCGCTGCACCCACGATCCTGATCGTCGGGGCCTCCCGGGGTCTCGGCCACGCCATGGCCGCGGAGTTCCTGGCCCGCGGCTGGCACGTCGTCGGCACGGTCCGGGACCCGACGACGCACACCGCGCTGCACGACCTCGCCGACGACCACCCGGGCCGGGTCGAGGTCGAGGTCCTGGACATCACCGAGCCGGACCAGCTCGCGTCGCTGCGCGACCGTCTGTCCGGCCGGGTCCTCGACGTCCTGTTCGTGAACGCCGGGACCACCAACGACGAGCGGACGCTGATCGGTGAGGTGTCGACAGACGACTTCGTGACGGTGATGGTCACCAACGCGCTGAGCCCCATGCGTGTCGTCGAGACCCTCCAGGACCTCGTCGCGCCCGCCGGACTGATCGGCGCCATGACCTCCGGGCAGGGCAGCATCACGAACAACACGACCGGGATGCGCGAGGTCTACCGCGGCAGCAAGGCGGCGCTGAACATGTTCATGCGCAGCTTCGCCGTCCGACAGCCCGAGACGCGCGCCCTCGCCCTGATGGCGCCCGGCTGGGTGCAGACGGCCCTCGGCGGACCGGGAGCCCGGCTGACCATCGAGGAGAGCATCCCGAACCTGGTGGAAGTGCTCCTCGCCAAGCGTGACCGGCCCGGCCTCGAGTACCTGGACTATCTGGGGCGGACGGTGCCCTGGTAGGTGGCCTCCGGCCACGTGAGCTCTCATCCGTGTTATCGCGCGGATTTGTGCTCACGAGCGCGGAGCGCACCTGCACGCGGAGCGCACTTGCCGAGCAGGTCCCGCAGCGTCGCGCGCTCGTCGGGGTCGAGCGCGCCCAGCGCCTCGTCCTCGGCGATCCGCAGCTCGGCGGTCACCTCCGTCAGCACCTCGCGGCCCACGTCGGTGAGAACGACGAGGTTGCGGCGCCGGTCGTCCGGGTCGCGCTCGCGGCGGGCCCGCCCCTCGCTCTCGAGCTCGTTGAGCGCGGCGACCATGTCGCTCGGGTCGACCCCCAGCCGCCGCCCGATCTCCGCCTGCGACGCCGGGCCGGCGTCGGCCAGGGTCGCGAGGATCCCGTACACGTAGGGCCGACGCAGCCCGGCGGACTCGAGCCGCGCGTGGATCGCCTGCTCCACCAGCCGGTTCGCCCGGCGGAGCCGCCAGAACGTCATGTCGCGGAACGAGGCGGGCGCCGTGTCGTCGCACCGCTGGTCGTCGTCGCGCATGCGCGCAGCCTAATCGTTGGCAACACCCACGGCTCTGGCGCTATCGTTGGCCGTACTAACATTGGCGGAACCAACGAAAGAGGGCGTCATGCGCACCGTCCGCTTCCACCGACACGGGGACCCCGACGTGCTCGTCGTCGAGGAGGTCGCCGTCCCGACGCCCGGACCCGGCCAGGTGCTCCTGCGTACCGAGCTCGTCGCCGGGAGCTTCGTCGACACCTCGGTGCGTCGCGGCGACGGACCCTTCGGTCCCGGTCCCCTGCCGTCGAGCCCGCACGGGGAGGTCGTCGGGACCATCGAGGCGGTGGGCGAGGGCGTGGATGATGCGTGGCGAGGGCGTCGGGTCGCGGCGCTGGTGTTCGCCCAGGCCTACGCGGACGCGGTCCTCGCGGACGCGGCAGCGTGTGTCCGGGTACCGCAGGACCTCCCGGCGGCGGACGTGAGCGTGCTCGCGATGGCGGCACCGGTGGCGATGGCGGCGCTCTCGCTGGGCCGGTTCGGGCCGGGCGACACCGTGCTCGTCCAGGCTGCGGCCGGGTCGATCGGGCACCTCGCGGTGCAGCTCGCGCGGCTGCTCGGCGCGTCACGGGTGGTCGGCGCGGTCGGCAGTGCCGCCAAGCTCGACGTCGTCCGGGGGCTCGGCGCGGACGCCGTCGCGCTCGACGGCGACTGGACGGATCCGGTGCGCGCCCTCGTCCCGGGCGGTGTGGACGTGGCCCTGGACAGCGCCGGGGGTCAGGTCACCGCGGACACGCTGGAGGTGCTCGCCCCGTTCGGCCGGCTCGTCGTCTACGGCGCCGCGAGCGGGACGCTGCCCTCGATCCCGGCGCGCCCACTGCTGGCGGGGCGGTCGGTCACGGGGTTCGGGATCGGCACCTGGGCGGCGACCCACCCCGCGGAGGCCGCCCGGCACCGGGCGATGATCACCGGGTGGCTCGCGACCGGCGAGCTGCGGGTGCTGACCTCGGACGTCGTGCCGCTCGCCGAGGCCCCGCGGGCGCACGCGCTGCTCGAGGACCGCGCGCGGGTGGGCCGGGTCGTGGTGGTGCCGTGACCGGCTCCGAGTGGACCCCCATGGCTGCCCCCGTAGCCACGAGGGTCCACTCGGCGAGGTCCGAGCGCGGGGCGCACCTACGCGCTGGCAAGCGCCCCGTCGCCGGCCTTCGCAGCGACCAGTGACTCGTGCGTCGGCGCGTCCGGCACGTGTGCGGGCTTCAGCGCGGCGAACTCCCGACGCAGCACCGGCACGACCTCCTCGCCGAGCAGGTCCAGCTGCTCGAGCACGGTCTTGAGCGGCAGACCAGCGTGGTCCATCAGGAACAACTGGAGCTGGTAGTCCCCGACGTACTCCCGGAAGCCGAGCGTGCGGTCGATGACCTCTTGCGGCGAGCCGACCGTCAACGGCGTCTGGGTCGAGAAGTCCTCGAGCGACGGGCCACCGCCGTAGACCGGAGCGTGGTCGAAGTACGGCCGGAACTCGTTCACCGCGTCCTGCGAGTTCTTCCGCATGAACACCTGACCGCCGAGCCCGACGATCGCCTGGTCGGCCGACCCGTGGCCGTGGTGCTCGAACCGGCGCCGGTAGAACTCCACCATCTGCCTGGTGTGCGACGCCGGCCAGAAGATGTGGTTGTGGAAGAAGCCGTCGCCGTAGAACGCGGCCTGCTCCGCGATCTCGGGCGAGCGGATCGACCCGTGCCAGACGAACGGCGCGACGCCGTCGAGCGGGCGCGGCGTCGAGGTGAAGCCGTGCAGCGGCGTGCGGAACTCGCCGTCCCAGTCCACGACGTCCTCGTCCCACAGACGGCGCAGCAGCGCGTAGTTCTCGATCGCCAGCGGGAGGCCGTTCCGGATGTCCTGGCCGAACCACGGGTAGACCGGACCGGTGTTGCCGCGGCCCATCATGAGGTCGACGCGCCCGCCCGCGAGGTGCTGGAGCATCGCGTAGTCCTCGGCGATCTTGACCGGGTCGTTGGTCGTGATCAGCGTCGTGGACGTCGACAGCTGGAGCGTCGAGGTGGTCGCCGCGATGTAGCCGAGCAGCGTCGTCGGTGACGACGGCACGAACGGCGGGTTGTGGTGCTCGCCGGTCGCGAAGACGTCGAGCCCGACCTCCTCGGCCTTCTGCGCGATCGTCACCATCGACCGGATGCGCTCGCCCTCGCTCGGCTCGCGTCCCGTCGTCGGGTCCGGCGTGACATCGCCGACCGTGAAGACTCCGAACTGCATGACGGCGGCCTCCCTCTTGGTTGAACCGTCAACTACTGTACGGGCCCCAACCGTGCGGCGGCGATGGTTGTTCCCGCACGACGGCGAGGGCGCCCGCCACGTCGTCGACGACCCGGACCCCCTCCGGCAGCGGCGGCCGGTCGACCAGCACCACGGGCACCCCGAGCTCGCGCGCCGCGACGAGCTTGGCCTCGGTCGCTCCCCCGGAGTCCTTGGCGACGACGACGTCGACGCGGTGGCGGCGCAGCAGCGCGCGCTCGTCGTCGAGGGCGAACGGGCCGCGCGCGAGCAGGAGCTCGGACCGCGTCGGCAGGGCGTCCGGAGCCTCGATCGCGCGGACCAGGAACCAGGCGTCGACGTCGAGGAACTCCCCCACGCCCTGCCGCCCGATCGCGAGGAACACCCGCCGGAACCCGACGACGGCGGTCGCCGCGGCACCCGTCGTCGGGACCCGGCGCCAGTCGTCGTCCGGCCCCTCGGCCCACCCGGGCCTGCGGAGCACGACCCACGGGGTGCCGACGCGGGCGGCAGCCGCGGCGGCGTGCCCGGTCATGCGCGCGGCGAAGGGGTGGGTGGCGTCGACGAGCAGGTCGACCTCGGACAGCGCCGCGGCGAGGCCGTCGACGCCGCCGAAGCCCCCGGTGCGGACGTCGCCCGCGGGCAGGCGGGGATCGCGGGTGCGCCCCGCGAGCGAGGTGGTGACGACGACGTCGGGCTCGGCCGCGAGCGCGTCCGCCAGCTCGCGGGCCTCCGCGGTGCCGCCGAGCACGAGCACGCGTCGCGGGGTCACGGGCTTCGCCGCCCGGAACGAACGACTCGTTCGTGCACATAGAGGCCACGAACGACTCGTTCGTTCACCACGGGAGCCCGCCTCACGCCCGCTCGCGCGCGGCCGAGTAGAGGTGGCTCTCGCACCCCTGCTCGGCCATCCCGACCACGGGCCCGACGACGATCACCGCGGTCCGCCGGATGCCCGCGGCCTCCACCCGGTCGGCGATGTCGGCGAGCGTCCCCCGCACGACGAGCTCGTCGTCCCGGGACGCGCGCGCCACCACCGCGACCGGCTCGGACGCCGGCCGGTGCTCCCGCAGCGCGGCCACCACCTCGGCGCAGCGCTGGACCGCGAGGTGCAGCACGAGGGTCCCGCCCGCGGCGGCCCACACGTCGAGCGACTCCCCCGGCGGCATCGGCGTCGCGTTGGCGGCGTCCCGGGTCAGCACGACCGACTGCCCGACGCCGGGCACGGTCAGCTCGGTGCGCAGTGCCGCGGCGGCCGCCGAGAACGCGGGGACGCCGGGCACGATCTCCCAGGGCACCCCGGCCGCGTCGAGGCGGCGGGACTGCTCGGCGACCGCCGAGAACACGGCGGGGTCGCCGCTGCACAGCCGGGCGACGTCCTCACTGCGGGCGTGCGCCGCGACCAGCTCGGCGACGATCTCGTCGAGGGTCATGCGCGCGGTGTCGACCTTGTGGGCGTGTGGCGGGCAGTGCGCGAGCAGATCGTCGGGGACCAATGAACCGGCGTAGAGGCACACCGCGCTCGTCGCGATCGCGCGCAGGCCGCGGATCGTGATCAGGTCGGCCGCGCCGGGGCCCGCACCGACGAAGCGGACGGTCACGAGTTCCTCCAGGGCGGGGTGATCGACGACGGTTCCCGGACGTCCAGTGCCTGCAACGAGTCGTTCCTGGCACCCGGCCCGCCGCCGCCGTCGGGACCCACGTGCAGCACCCACTGGGTGACCGGGGCGAGGGCCTTCCACCCGAGATAGCGCCCGACGGGGGTCGCACGGGACACCGCGATGCGCCGGATCGTCCCGCCGTGCTCGCCGAGGGCGGCGGCGAGCGCGGCCTCCCCCTCGATCGTCACCGCGTTGGCCACCAGCCGCCCGCCGGCGCGCAACGCGGTCCGGCAGGTGTCGAGCATCCCGGACACCGACACCCCGCCACCGACGAACACCGCGTCCGGGGCGTCGAGCCCGGCCAGCGCCTCGGGCGCTCGTCCCTCGACCACGCGCAGCGCGGGCACGCCGAGCGTCTCGGCGTTCGCGGTGATCCGGCCGGCGCGGTCGGAGCGCGCCTCGATCGCGATCGCGCGCGCGGTCGGCTCGACGCGGCACCATTCGATGCCGATCGAGCCCGCTCCCCCGCCGACGTCCCACAGCAGCTGGCCGGGCAGCGGGCGCAGCGCGGCGACCGACAGCGCCCGGAGCTCGGCCTTCGTGAGCTGGCCGTCGTGGTCGTAGGCGCTGTCGGGGAGACCGGGGGCTCGACCGAGGAGATCGTCGTCGGGCAGCGCGGGACAGGCGACGGCGACGACGGCGAGCGGGTCGTCCGTGGGCGCGTCCCAGTCGGCGGCGACGCCGTCGGTGCGCGACTCGTGCTCCGCGCCCAGCGAGGTCAGCACCGTCATCCCGGCCTGCCCGTATCCCGCCCCGACGAGCAGCGCGGCGAGCAGGCGGGGCGTCTCCCCCGAGTCGGCGAGCACCAGCAGGCGCCGGCCGGGCGCGAGCGCGGCCCGGACGGCGGCGAGGGGACGCCCGACCGCGGACACCGTCACGACGTCCTGCTCCGTCCAGCCCAGCCGCCCCGCCGCGAGCGCGAGCGACGACGGGTGGCCGACGACGGCGGCGTCCGGGCGGTGGCGCAGGACCGTCGAGCCGATGCCGAAGAACATCGGGTCGCCACTGGCGAGCACGACGAGCTCCGCGCGGGCGTGCCGGTCGAGCAGTCCCGGAAGGGCAGGCATCAGCGGGGAGGGCCAGGACTCGCGCTCGGCGGTCACGGTGTCGGGCAGCAGATCGAGCTGGCGCGGGGCACCGAGCACGACCGCGGCCTTCTCCAGCGCCGTGCGGGCGGGCGGGGCGAGCCCGGGCCACCCGTCGGCGCCGATGCCGACGACGGTGACGCTCATGAGGCGTTCGGGTGACGATCGCGGGCACGCACGGCGGTTGACCCTAGGTGCTCGATCGGCCGATGTCCCCGGTCGCCGGACGTGACGAGCGTCGTCCTGCTCAGCCCTTCGACGCCACCTCGTCGGCGTACTTCTTCGTCATGTGGTCGACCGCGGAGAGCTGGGACGCGGCGTACTCGTCCCGCTTCCCCCCGGCCCGCTCCTTGGCCGCCCGGGTCGACTCCGCGTGCGAGGTCCCACCCCAGGTCGTGCCCTGGAAGTGCGGCATGACCTCCTGGGCGATGAGCTCCCACGACCGCTTGGTCGCCTGCGGGTTGGCCCACTCGTGGCCGAGCAGGAGCATCGCGCCGAAGCCGCCGGACTGGTCGGCGAGGCGCTGGACCTGGGCCCGGGCGTCCTCGGGCGTCCCGATAGCGCCGACCCCGGCCTCGTTGATGAAGTCGATCATCTCCTTGACGTCGCCGCCCTCGACCGCCATCTGCGGGAAAGCCGCCGTCTTCTGGAAGTACCGGAACCAGGCCTCGATGCCGTACTCGACCTCGCGGTAGGCCTGCTCCTTCGTCTCCGCGACGTGCATGAGGCCGACGAGGCGCCACTTGTCCCGGTCCGGCTCGGGCTGCCCGTAGTGCTCGGCGCGCTCCCGAACGACGTTCCAGTGGTGCGCCAGCGCGTCGAATCCGTCCTGGGTCAGCGTCGCGCCGATGTTCAGCAGCCCGACGCCGTGCCGCCCGGCCATGCGCGGCCCGGTCGGCGACGCCACGGCCGCGACGGCGATGTCGAAGCACGGCTCGGTGTAGGGCCGCAGCTGCAGTCGGGCCTCGATGAGGTTGTGGGTCTTCGTCTGCTCGGTGACGACCTCACCGGCCAGCAACCTCATGATGATGTCGAGGTTGACGTCGAGGAGCTCGCGGGTCTCGGTGGGGTTCAGCCCGATCATCGACGAGTCGGACGGCAGGGACCCGGGCCCGACGCCGAGCATCGAGCGCCCGCGGGTCAGGTGGTCGAGCAGGACCATCCGGTCGGCCACCCACAGCGGGTTGTGATAGCTCGCCGAGGTCACGCCGGTCCCGAGCCTGATTCGCTTCGTCCGCTCGGCGGCCGCCGCGATGAAGATCTCCGGCGAGGCGATGATCTCGCTGCCCGCCGAGTGGTGCTCACCGATCCACGCCTCGTCGAACCCGAGTGCGTCGAGGTGCTCCATGAGCTCCAGGTCGCGCTGCAGGGCGAGGGTCGGGTTCTCCCCGGCTCGGTGGAAGGGGGCCAGGAACGTGCCGAATCGCAACCTGCTCACGCGTCCTCCTCGACGTCGGGGCCGTTTCCCGAACGTAAGCCGGATCACACGCTTGTGTCCATGATGTGCCTGACCCGATGTGAGACGTCAGGCGGCCGCCTCGCACCGATGCACGATGTGCGCCACGGCCGGTGGGCCGTACGCCGCGGCGACCCGGCCGATCAGCACCCGCAGCTCGTCCCCGGGCCAGTCCGGGGGCCGCAGCTCGTGCGGCAGCCCGGGGTCGCGCAGCAGGTCGACGAACACCGCGTTGGTGAGGTGCACGATCCGGCGCAGCGCATCGGGGCCGGGCGCGGGGGTCGGCGCGTCGAGAGCGGCGTGCAGGGCCGGCAGGTGGGCGCGCAGGTCGGCGGCGAGATCGTCGAGGGCCCAGGCCCGCCGGGCCATCGCGGCCGCCGTCGCGGTCCCCGTCGCACCATGATCACCGGGACGTCGCGGTTCCGGACGCCCACCGCCCGGAACCGCTACGTCCCGGTGATCATGTTCGGCCGGAGTGGGGTCGGCCGGATTCTGACCGGGCGTGCCGTCCTCCGGGAACCCGCCCTCGACCGCGAGCCGCCCGAGCACCACCGACGCGCCCGGCGGGGCGTCGGCGAGCACCTCGGCGAGCGCCGCACTCCGGTCGACCGGGCTGATCAGCACCCCCGGCTGCCACGGCGCGTACCCCACGAGCACCGCCGTCCGGCGCAGCCGGTCGCGGTACGGGCGGGCCGACTCCGGGACCTGGTGCAGGAGGGTGTGGAACGAGCCGTCCCAGGTCGACGACTCGCCGCGGTCGTCGCGCAGGCGCTCGACGGAGGCGCGGAACGCCCCGGCGAGGTGGTGGTCGACCTGCCGTCCCCGCGGGGTGGTCACCAGCTGCCCCTGCTCGCGCATCCGGGCCAGCGCCCGGCGGGCCGCCGGGGGCGCCAGCCCGAGGTCCCCGAGGAGCGCCACGAGGGCGGGCCCGGGCAGCGCCGATCGCCCGGACATGCCGAACAGGGCGGCGACGAGCGCCGCGGGCGAGCCCTGCCGCGAGGCCGCTTCCTGTTGTACGGTTCTGCTCACGATCGGGAGTCATCCTGTCACAGTTCCGGGGGCGCCGTGCTGACGAAGATCCTTCCGTGGGTACTGATGGCCGTCCTGGACATCGCCGCCCCGATCGTCGTCTACGGCGTCGCCTCGGGCGCCGGCCTCGGAGATGTCCCGGCCCTGCTGCTCAGCGCCATCGGGCCGGCGGTGAACGCCGTGATCTCGGTGGTGGTGCGTGGGCGGATCGACGAGTTCAGCGCCTTCATCCTCACGATCATCATCGTGGGCGCGGCGACGTCGCTGCTGTTCTCGGACGCGCGGTTGCTGCTGCTCAAGGAGTCGGTGGTGACCGGCGTCCTCGGGCTGCTCTTCCTGGCGAGCGTCCCGACGAATCGGCCGGCGATCTTCCTGTTCGGCCGCCGGTTCGCCACCAACGGCGACCCCGAGCGCATCGCCTGGTGGAACGGGTTGTGGCAGTTCCCGCTCTTCCGGCGCACGCAGCGCCTGATGACGACGATGTGGGGTGTCGGCCTGCTCGGCGAGGCCGTGGTCCGCATCGTGCTGACCTACCAGTTGCCCGTGGCGACGATGGTCGTGGTCAACGCCGTCGTCCCCGCCGTCGTCATCGGGGTGCTGGTCGTCGCGACGTTCATCTGGGGCAAGCGGGCCGGGAAGGCCGGGGAGGCGCGGGCCGCCGCGGCGGCGCAGGCCACCTACGGCCGGAAGGCCGTACCCCCGGCGACGGCGTAGAGCCGCCCCTGCTCGTCGACCAGTTCGGCGCGCCCGACCCGCAGCCGCCGCCCGCCGTGCTCGACGACCACCCGGCACATCACCGGCGTGCCCGCGGCGCGCACCGGGCGGATGAAGCTCACCGAGAAGTCGTCGGGGATCACGTCGAGGGCGTGCGAGAGCCCCCGCGCCGCCAGGCCCGCGAGCGCGCCGCCCTGCACGACGCCCGCCGAGTTCATCGCGGTCGCGTCGGGGTGGGCGATCATCGTCGTGCCGTCGCGGGTGGGGTCCTCGCCGCGGTGGGGCATGAGCATCCGCCACGGGGTGGGGCGCGTCGACCAGGCCGGAGCCATGCGCCCGTACCGCCCGGCGAGCTCGTCGGTGAGCGCGGCGTTGCGCCCCACGCAGCGCGCGACCGCACGCCCCTCCCGGTCGACGACCGTCGCCGAGCTCAGCCCGACGCCGTTGTTCGCGTCGTCGAGCTGCGCGGTCGCGCACAGCTCCTCGCCCGACAGCGGTCGCCCGAGCAGCTGCACCCCCAGCCGGACCGTGACGATGCGGTCGCCCGCCCGCAGGGTGCTCGAGTAGGACACGCCGAGCACGAAGTCGGCGAGGATCAGCAGCGACTCCAGCAGCCCGTCACCGGGCACCGTCGGCATCCGCGCCGAGCAGGAGCCGCGCTCGAGCGAGGTCAGCTCGGCGTGGGTGGCGGCGTGCACCGGGGCCAGCGGAGTCCCGTCGGCGACGAGGCCGCGCAGCACCGCCAGCGGGCTCGGGTCGTCGCTCACGCGGCGATCATGCCCGGTCCGTTCCGGGCGGCGACGGTCGGGCGCCGGGTTCCCGCACCCGACCGTCGTGCCCGGCGGAGGTGACGCGGACGCTCAGCGCACCCCGGCGGACACGGGCACCGTCACCCCGGTGAGCTCCTCGCAGGCGGCGAACAGAGCCCGCTGGACCTCGCGGTCGTGGGACGCGGCGGTCGACCCCACCGGGATCGGGTGGCCCGACGTCTCGCCCCAGCCGTCCGGCCCGACGTACACCCCGCCGGGCAGGTCGGGCACCGTCGCCGCGTACAGCTCCGGCAGGGCGCCCATCTCGGGACCCTGGGCGAAGAAGCGGTTGCCGAGCCCCATCAACGCGTCCTGGAACGACTCGGTGCGCGACTGCAGGTTGGTCGCCGAGTAGCCGGGATGGGCGGCCATCGAGCGCAGCGAGGAGCCCGCGGCGACGAGGCGGTACTCCAGCTCGTAGGCGAACATCAGGTCCGCGAGCTTGGACTGCCCGTAGGCGAGCCAGCGCTGGTAGCGGCGGCGCTCCCAGTTGAGGTCGTCGAGCCGGATCGAGCCGAACCTGTGCATCACCGACGACATCGTGACGACCCGATCGGTGATCCGGTCGAGCAGCAGGCCGGTCAGCGCGAAGTGGCCCAGCACGTTGGTGCCGAACTGCATCTCGAAGCCGTCGGCGGTGCGCTGCTCCGGGATCGCCATCAGCCCGGCGTTGTTGACGAGCACGTCGACCGGGCCGACCCGGCCGGCGAACCGCCGGACGGAGCCGAGGTCGGACAGGTCGAGCTCCTCGACGGTGGTGGTGCCACCGACGCCGCCGCGGGTGATCTCGGCGGCCGCCTGCTCGCCCTTGTCGGTGTTGCGGCAGGCGAGCACCACCCGCGCGCCGTGCGCGACGAGCTCACGGGCCGTCACGAGGCCGAGGCCGGAGTTCGCTCCGGTGACGACGTACGTGCGGCCGGTCTGGTCGGGGATGTCGGCAGAGGTCCAGGGAGCCATGAAGGTCCGGGTACCCGCCCGTGAGCGATTTTCGTCGTCCGCACGACGAAATCCGCTCACAGGGCGTGGGCGATCTCCCGGTACACCGCCGCGTTCACGCACAGCCCGAGGTGGCTCCCCCGGACGACGACGTTGCTCACCGCCCCCGGGTCGGCGCCGCTCCCCGGCCCACCACCCGCGGGCGCCACGCACGACTCCGGCCGCACGATCCCGTCCTCGCTGGTCCGGATCGACGTCAGCGGCACGGGGCCGACCCGGCGCAGGTCCGCACCGAACGCACACGGGCACGACGTCGTCAGGCACTGCGGGCGGGCGGGTCGCCACAGGCTCTGTCCCAGGCGGGCCCACCCGACGGCGGCGAGGGTCAGCACCGAGGCGTCGAAGGGCGACGAGAGCGGGCTCCCGAGGGTGATCACCGCCCGGACCCGGCTCGGGCGGCGGACCGCGACCGCGTGCGCGAGCAGCCCGCCGCGGCTGTGCCCGATCAGCGCGACCGGGCGGCCGGATCGCTCGGCCACGTCGCTCACCCGGCGGTCGAGCCGGCGGACCGCGGCCTCCGAGCAGTCGACGTTCCAGGCGATGCCCGAGCGGTAGGTCCGGTGCCCGATCCGGCGCAGCCACGCGCGCAGGACGGCGAGCGACACGTCGCCCGCCCCGAACCCGGGGACCAGCACGACGGGGGCGCCGTCACCGTGCGGGACACCGACCCCGCGGTGGACCTGGCTCCCGAGCAGCGCGGCGAGCTCGAGCTGGACCCGGGCCTCGCCGAGCACGTTGCCGCGGAACGGCGGGATGCGCGGTGCCGCCTCGTCCGGGACGCGCGACGCCGCCGCCCCCGGGACGTCCGGCCGCGCCGCCACGCCGAGCGACGCTACCCGGCGTCGCGCGCGCACACCGTGGGATACTGGCGATGTGCACCTCACCGGCGAAGCGGATGCGGTCGGCGTCGACGGCGATCACCGGGTCTGCGCGGCCATCGAGGCCCTGCCGGACCGGGCGACGATGCACGGCTGGGTCTCGCGCTTCGCGCTGCTCGCCGACCCGACGCGGCTGACGCTGCTGCTCTGCATCCACGAGGTCGGCGAGATCTGCGTGTCCGACCTCGCGCTCGCGGCGGGTCTCAAGGACTCGACGACGAGCCAGGCGCTGCGCCTGCTGCGCGCGCAGAACCTCGTCAGCGCGCACCGCGACGGCCGGGTCGTGCGTTACCGACTCGCCGACCCCGTCGTCACCGATCTGCTCGACCGCATGCACCAGGGCCCGTACGAGGAGCTCGGCGCCGCGGCCGTCACCCCAGGAGCTTCTCGAGGATCTCCGCGAGACGCTTCGCCTCGATGAGGAAGGCGTCGTGTCCGTAGGGCGACTCGATGCGCTCGACCGGGCCGGACGTCGGGATCAGCTCCGCCAGCTCCTCCTGCTGGTGCAGCGGGTAGAGCCGGTCGCTCGTGGAGCCGGCGACCACGGTCCGGGCGGTGATGCGGCCCAGCGCGTCGGCGGTGGAACCGCGGCCGCGGGCCACGTCGTGGCCGTTCATGGCCGCCGTCAGGGCGACGTAGGACCCGGCGTCGAACCGGTGGACCAGCTTCTCGGCGTGGTGGTCGAGGTAGGACTCCACCGCGAACCGGCCGGGTGAGGACGCGTCGTAGGGATCCTCGCCGGGCTGCGGGCGCCGGCCGAAGCGGGTGTCGAGCTCCTCGGCGGTGCGGTAGGTGGAGTGCGCGATCCGGCGCGCGACGCCGAGCCCCACGTGCGGGCCCTGGCCGCGCGGCCGGTCGTGATAGTCCCCGCCGCACCAGTGCGGGTCCTCGCGGATGGCCGCGAGCTGCGGCGACGCCCAGGCGATCTGGTCGGCCGACGCCGACGCCGAGCACGCGAGCAGCAGCAGCCGCTCCACCCGGTCGGGGTGGGTCACCGCCCACTCGACGGCCCGCATCCCGCCCATCGACCCGCCGAGCACCACGGCCCAGCACGCGATCCCGAGCTGGTCGGCGAGCCGGACCTCGAGAGCGACCTGGTCGCGCACGCTGGTGGTCGGGAACCGTGACCCCCACGGCTGCCCGTCCGGCGCCCGGGACGCGGGCCCCGTCGTGCCCTGGCAGCCGCCGAGGACGTTGGGCGCGACGACGAACCACCGGTCGGTGTCGATGGCGAGCCCGGGCCCGATGACGCCGTCCCACCAGCCCGGCGTGGGATGGCCGAGGCCCGCGGGACCGGAGACGTGGCTGTCCCCGGTCAGCGCGTGCAGGACGAGCACCGCGTTGTCCCCGCTGAACTCGCCCCACGTCTCGTAGGCGACGGTGACGTCCGGCAGCGCCGCACCGCCCTCGAGCGGCAGCGGATCGGGCAGGGTGACGAAGCGACGCCGACCCACCGGGTCCCCCTCCCGCCACGCACCGGTGGCGGGAGGGAGGACCGGCACGGTGTCGGTCGCGGGCGGGGCGCCGGGCGAGCCCGCGGCACGGCCTCCGGGGAGCAGTTCGGTCACACCGCCGACTTCGCCGCGGTGAACCCGGCCTCGAGGTCCGCCTTGAGGTCCTCGACGTACTCGATCCCGACGGCCAGCCGGACGAGGCCGGGTGTCACGCCGGAGGTGGCCTGCTCCTCGGGGGAGAGCTGGCTGTGGGTGGTCGACGCCGGGTGGGCGATGAGGCTGCGCACGTCGCCGATGTTGACCAGCTGCGAGTGCAGGCTGGTGCCGTCGACGAAGGCCCGGCCGGCCTCCACGCCACCGCGCAGGTCGAACGACACGATCGCGCCGACACCGCGGGGCAGGTACTTCTTGCCCGCCTCGTACCACGGGCTCGACGCGAGCCCGGCGTAGTAGACCTTCTCGACCTCGTCGCGCGCCTCGAGCCACTCGGCCAGCGCCTGCGCGTTCGCCACGTGGCGCTCCAGGCGCAGGGACAGCGTCTCGATGCCCTGGATGATGAGGAACGCGTTGAACGGCGAGATCGCGGCACCGGTGTCACGCAGCACCTGGACGCGCAGCTTGGCGGCGTAGGCGCCCGGCCCGAGGGCCTCCCAGTACTTCAGACCGTGGTAGCTCGGGTCCGGCTCGGTGAAGCCCGGGAAGCGGTCGCCGTGGGCGCCGAAGTCGAACGTCCCGGCATCGACGACGAGGCCGGCGATGGTGGTGCCGTGCCCACCCAGGTACTTGGTGGCCGAGTGGATCACGATGTCGGCGCCGAACTCGATCGGGCGGAGCAGGAACGGCGTCGGCACCGTGTTGTCGACGAGGAGCGGGACGCCGACCTCGTGCGCGACCCCCGCGACCCCGGCCACGTCGAGGACGTTCGAGCCCGGGTTGGCGATCGTCTCGGCGAAGAACAGCTTGGTGTTCGGGCGAGCGGCGTTGCGCCACTGCTCGAGGTCGTCCTGGTCCTCGACGAAGGTGACCCCGATGCCGAGCTTGGGCAGCGTGTAGTGGAACAGGTTGTACGTGCCGCCGTAGAGGCTCGGGCTCGACACGAAGTGGTCGCCCGCCTCCGCGATGTTCAGGATCGCGGCCGTGGTGGCCGCGGAGCCGGACGCGAACGCCAGGGCCGCGACGCCACCCTCGAGCGCGGCCACGCGCTTCTCGAGCACGTCCTGCGTCGGGTTCATGATCCGCGTGTAGATGTTGCCCGGCTCGGCGAGGCTGAACAGGTCGGCCCCGTGCTGGGTGTCGCGGAAGACGTACGACGTGGTCTGGTAGATCGGCGTCGCCCGTGCACCCGTGGTCGGGTCGGGCTCGGCGCCTGCGTGCACCTGCTGGGTCTCGAAGGACCAGTTGGCCTCAGGGGTGCTCATGCGCTGGGTTCTCCTGTCGTGAGAGGGGTTCTCGGGGATCAGTCGACGGATCGGACGCCAGGGCGACAGAACTCGTCGAAGGCGTCGATGCGACGACTGGGCCAGAACTCGTCACGAACGGGCTCGAGCACGGCGGTGTGGAGCACGCGGTACAGCCTAGTAGGTCGGCCGTCCGGCCGTGAGCACTCGCGTGGGTCACCCCACCGGCACCCCGGGAGACCCCGCCACCGCGAGCAGCTCGTCCCGTGGCGAGGCCGAGGAAGGGGTGCGCCCCGGGAGCAGGATCCCGACCTGGCGCCACAGCTCGGCCCGCGGGACGAGACCGGTCAGCACCTCGGCCGCCAGCTCGTCGTCCACCGGCGCCGGCGTCCCCGCGAGAGCCGCGAGCGCCTCCGCCCCGAGCGTGCGGGCGACGACGAGCTGCCAGAGGTACTCCTCGCCGGAGCAGTCCCCGAAGGAACAGTGCACCGGCGCGTCGAGGTCGGCCACCGCGCCCGCGGCGTCGCGGGCCGCCACCCCGAGCCGCGCGAACGCCGCCGCGGGGTCGGCGCCGAGAAGGTCGCCGTCGAACGCGTCCGGCCCGTGCTCCGCCATGGTCCGACCGGCGAGCATCGCCGGGATCCACGCCTCGTCGCGCGCGAGGTGGGCGACGGCCGCACCGACCGGGGTGCCACCGGGCGGGTCGGTGGCGAACACCGGGCGCACCGTGCCGCCGCCCGAGCCCCCACCGACCCCCGCGACCGCCTCCACCATCGCGCGGTCCGCCCGGAGGAAGGTCTCTGTCACGGTCATGGCTGCTCCTCGCCGTACTCGGCCGGTGGACCGCACCACGGTCGCGCCCGAGGCGGTCAGGTGCTGTCCTCGACCGCATGCCCCGCCGTCTCCGTTCCCGGCCCGGAACCGTGGCGACGACGGTCACGCCGATCGCCACGACGTACGCGGCCAGCGCCGCGATCATCGGGCCGGTGAGCGACACGGTGCCGCTCACGGTGAGCAGGGCGCCGCAGACCGCGGCCCCGAGGGCACCCCCGGCCTGCCGGGCGGTGGTGAGCACGCCGCTGCCCAGCCCGGTGCGGGCGGCGTCCACCCCGGACATCGTCACGGCGGTCATCGCGGGCATCGCGAGCGAGCAGAACCCGAGCACGGCCGCCCCGACGGCCACGAGCCACAGCGGCCCCGTCGACCCCGCGACGGCCAGGATCGCGGTGCCCAGCGCCCCCATCGCGTAGCCGGCGAGCATCGGGGGACGCGGACCGACGCGCGCGGTCAGCCGCGCCGACAGCGTCGACCCGATCCCGACGGCGACCGTGAGGGGCAGCACGACCAGTCCGGCGCGGAAGGCGCTCTGGCCGAGCGGACCCTGCAGGAACAGCGAGATCGCGAGCAGCGCGCCGTAGAGGCAGAAGTTGAAGAGGCCGCCCGCGGCGGTCCCGCCCGAGAAGGCGCGGACGGAGAACATCGACATCGGCAGCATCGGCTCGGCTCGCCGTCGCTCGGTCACGACGAGGAGCACGCCCCCGAACCCACCGGCGGCGACGAGGCCGAGGGAGAACGGGTCGGTCCACCCGCGCTGCCCGGCCTCGATCAGTCCGCCGGTGAGCGCGCCGAGCGCGACGACCCCGAGGGCGAGGCCGACGACGTCGGTGGAGCGCTCGCGGCGGGGCGACTCGACGACGGCGAGACGGGTCAGCAGGAGGGTCCCCGCGCAGACCGGGACGTTCACCAGGAAGATCCACCGCCAGTCGGCGACGGCGATGAGCGTGCCGCCCAGCACCGGGCCGGTCGCCATCCCGAGACTGCCGATGCCGCCCCAGACGCCGAGCGCGCCCGCCCGCCGCCCCGGGTCGGGGAACTGGCCGACGATCAGGGCGAGCGAGGACGGCAGCAGGCCCGCGGCGCCGAGGCCCTGCGCGGTGCGCGCCGCGACGAGCCACCCCACGGACGGGGCGAGGGCGCAGGCGGCCGAGGCGAGACCGAACACCGCGAGGCCGAGCAGGCACACCCGCCGCGCGCCGTAGCGGTCGCCGAGCGAGCCCGCCGTGAGCATCCCGGCCGCGAGGGCGACGGTGTAGGAGGCGACGATCCACTGCTGGTCGCCGATCCCGCCGCCGAGGTCGCGCCCGATGCTCCCGAGCGCGACGTTGACGACGGTCGCGTCGAGCTGGACGACGAAGAAGGCCAGGCTGAGGGCGACGAGGGCGGGACGGGGCCGGGGCCGCGCGGGGGCCGTCCGCTCGGGTGTCGTGGTCGCGGTCATGACTCGACCGTCTCCCGGGATCGGTTCGACGTGGGTCGAACCGGTGCGCTCACCTGGCGCAGCCACCTACCGAGGCGCCGCCACCTCGGCGAGCCGCCCGTAGGTCAGGGCGTCGGCCGAGGCGAGCGCGGACCAGTCGCCGGACTCCGCCACCGCCCCGACGAGACCGGCCGCGTGGGCCAGGGCCGCCCGGTAGAGCGAGGACCCGAAGCTGATCCTCCGGACGCCCGCCGCGGCGAGCTCGTCCCGGTCGGGGCCGAGGGCCGCGGAGGCGAGCAGGTTGACCGGGGCCGGCGCCCAGCCCCCCACCACCTCCCCGATCAGCGCCCGGTCGTCGACCGAGGGGGTGAACCCCGGGATGAACAGACAGGTCGCGCCGGCACCCAGGTAGCGCTCCAGCCGCGCACGGGCGTGGGCCGGGCGCTCCGCGGGCTCACCGACCCCGTTCCAGAACACGTCGGTGCGCGCGTTGAGCACGACGTCCGGGTCCCGGCGGGCGATCGCCTCCGCACTCGCGGCGACGATCTCGGTCTGGAGCCCGAGGTCGCGCAGCTCCCCGGTGGCGGGGTCGGTGTCCTCCAGGTTGATGCCCGCGGCGCCGAGGGCGACGGCCTCCCCGACGACGTCCGCGACGGCCTCCGGGGTGTCGCCGAAGCCGGCTTCGAGGTCGACGTTGACCGGGATCGGGTCGACGGCGCGGATGATCGCGGCCGCGGCGGAGAGCGCGCCCGACCGTCCGATGCGCTCGCCGTCGCGCAGGCCGAGCGTCGCGGCCGCGGCGGCACTCGAGGTGCCGACCGCCGGGGCCTGCCGGGCGAACAGCCGCGCACTCGCCGCGTCCCACGCGTTCGGCATCAGGAACAGGGCGTCGTGCAGGTGACGGAAGCGCGCGGCGCGCGATCCCGGGTGGTCGGCGGTCATCACCGGGGCCTTCCGGTCGAGGGGTGCACGAGGTCGTCAGGCCGCGGCGAGCCCGAAGTGCTGCGCGAGCGCGTCGGCGCCCGCGTCGGTGACCGCCACGCTCCGGTTCGTGTCGCGGCGACACACCCACCCGCGGTCGAGGAACACCCCGAGCAGGTTCCGGCCGAGGCGCCCGCCGAGGTGGTGGCGCTGCTCGCTCCAGTCCACGCAGTACCGGACGAGCGGCCGCTTCCCGACGGACACGTCCACCCCGAGGCCGCCGAGGAAGTCCCACCCCCGGTCGGTGACCTCGTAGTCCAGGTCGCGGCCGTGGCCGGTGGGGGTGTCCTCGACCGCGCGGTCCGGGTCGTACACGCCGTCGCCGCCGGTGAGGTGGCCGTGCTCGATCATGCCCCCCATCACCGCGACGCCGAGCCGGCCCGCGAGGTGGTCGTAGCAGGTCCTGGCCGCGCGCAGCTGCGCGGCACCGGGTCCCCTCCCGCAGCGAGCGCACGGGTCGCGTCGGGCCGAGACGCGTCATGATCTCGAGGAGCTCGCCGACGGGGGCACCGGCGAGCCGGTAGTACCGGTGGCGCCCGTGCTGCTCCACACGGAGCAGGCCCGCCTCGACGAGCTTGGCGAGGTGGCTGCTCGCGGTCGGCCGGGACACGTCGGCCTCGTCGGCCAGCACGCTCGCGGGCAGCGAACGGCCGTCGTCGAGGGCGAGCAGGATGCGGCACCTCGCCCGGTCGGCCAGGACCGCCCCGACCGTGGCGATCTCGACGTCCCCGTGCCGGACCTCGGTCACGATGACCTCCGTCTGCGTCGTCTCCCGGTGGCGGACCCACGGTAGGACGGTCTCGGTTCGACGTGGGTCGAACCGTCAGGGCTCCTGGAACGGCGGGTTCAGGGAGAGCGGGGTTCAGGGACGCAGCTCCTCGGTGGGGAGCCCGAGCGCGGCGACGATCGGCTGGCAGAGGTCCCCCAGCGCGGGCAGGCCGTCCTCGCCGAGCGGTTCGACGACGAGCCGGCGGACCGTGGCCACGTGCGCGGGCGCGGCCGCGGTGAGGTGGTCCCGGCCGGCGTCGGTGAGGGTCGCGACCGTGAAGCGCCTCCCCCGCCCGGTGCAGACCGTGCGGCGCACCCAGCCCCGGTCCTCGAGCCGGGTGACCGCGTGCGAGGTGCGGGGCAGGGAGCCGTTGGCCATCTCGGCGACGTCGCTCATGCGCAGCGTCTGCTCGGGAGACACCGAGAGCCGCGCCAGGACTGATGCTCATGCACACGGCGGTCGCCACCGCCGTCGTCCTGGGCATGCGCGAGGCCTGAGCCGGACCGGTCAGCCGGCGGCCGGCCCGGACACCGCCGCCTCGGTGACCACCGGATCCCCGACCGCGATCGGCCCCGAGGTCAGCACCCGGCACACCGCTCCCCCGCGCCCGTGCATCGCCCGGCGCGCCCCCGGTCCGACCGAGGTCTCCATGACGCGGCACGGCGCGGCCTTGCGGACGACCTCGAGATCGACGCCCCCGATCCTGAGCCGCGCGCCCGGCGTCGTCGGCACCCGACCGTGGTCGAGCGTGATCGTGCGCCGGGTCCCCGCGGCGGGCACCGGAGCTCCCCGCGCGGTCGCGGCCTCGCCGAGCTCCTCGAGCGACTGGACGGAGACGTGCCGGTGGCGGGTGCCGAAGTAGCGGTCCCCGACGATGCCTCGCCCGGCCTCGGCCTGCACCCGCTCCACCGCCACCATCGGCGCCCTGCGCTCCGGCGCCACGTGCAGCGCAGCGACCCGGGCATCCACGATCACCAGCGTACGAGGCCCCCCGACGTGGAACGAACGACTCGTTCGTGCATCTAGAGGCCACGAACGCGTCGTTCGTTCCACGGAGCCGGGCCCACTCTTGACAGGCTGCCAACAACAGGCGCACCGTGATCGGCATGGTCGAGAGCGAGGGCACCGACCACGACGTCGTGGTGATCGGGTCCGGTTTCGGGGGCGGTGTCGCCGCCCTGCGCGCGGTCGAGAAGGGCTACCGGGTCGCGGTCCTGGAGGCCGGCCGCCGCTTCGCCGACCACGAGTTCGCCCGCACCTCGTGGCACCTGCGCGACTTCCTCTGGGCGCCCCGGCTGGGCTGCCACGGCATCTTCCGCCTCGACCCGCTGCGCCACGTCCTGGTCCTCTCCGGGGCCGGGGTCGGCGGCGGGTCGCTCGTCTACGCGAACACCCTGTACCGCCCGCCGGCCCGGGTCTTCGCCGACGGCAGCTGGCCGGACGTGACCGACTGGCACGACGAGCTCGCCCCGTACTACGACCAGGCCTCACGCATGCTCGGCGTCACCACCTACCCGCGTACCTCGGCCGCGGACGCCGTGATGCGCGACGTCGCCGAGGAGATGGGCGTCGGCCACACCTACCGCCGGGCCGACGTCGGGGTGCTCTTCGGTGAGGAGGGCACGGCGCCCGGCACCGACGTCCCCGACCCGTACTTCGGCGGCGCGGGTCCCGCCCGGCGGACGTGCCGGCACTGCGGCGAGTGCATGACCGGCTGCCGGCACAACGCCAAGAACACCGTCACGAAGAACTACCTGCACCTCGCCGAGACCGCGGGCGCCGTCGTCCACCCGCTCACCACGGTGACCGCGATCCGCCCCCGGCACGGCGACCTGACCGGGGCGTCCGGCTACGAGGTCGAGGTCCGCGAGACGCCGCGTCCCGGTCGATCAGGGGGCCGGCGGGTCCTGACGGCGGGTCAGGTCGTCGTCGCCGCCTCGGCGCTCGGAACCCAGCGGCTGCTCCACCGCCAGCGCGAGCACCTGCCGCGGATCTCCGGACGTCTCGGGCACCACGTGCGCACCAACTCCGAGGCGATCCTCGCCGCCCGCACCCCGGACCCGGCGGCCGACTTCACCGACGGCGTCTCGATCACCTCGTCGATCCACGTCGACGAGCACACCCACGTCGAGCCGGTCCGCTACGGGCACGGTTCGAACCTGCTGGCGCTGATGTCGGCGATGCTCGTCGACGGCAGCCCCGACGCGGCGGACCCGACGATCGGTCGGCGCGGCCCGACCTGGCGTCGTGTGCTCACGTCGCTCGCCACGCGGCGCCGCGAGCTGGCCCTCATCCACCGCCCGAAGCACTGGTCGGAGCAGTCGATCGTGCTGCTGGTGATGCAGGCGCTGAACAACTCCCTGACCCTGCGCCCGCGCCGGTACCTGCCCGGACTGACGAGCGCGGCCGCCGACGGCGAGGGCAACCCGCCCTGGATCCCCGCCGGGCACGAGGTCGCCCGACGGGTCGCGCGACGGATCCGCGGCGTACCGGTGGGGGCGGCCTCGAGCCTGGCCAACATCCCGGTCACCGGTCACTTCCTGGGCGGCGCGGTGCTCGGCACCACCCCGGAGGACGGCGTCGTCGACCCGTACCACCGTCTGCACGGCCACCCGGGGGTCCACGTCATGGACGGCTCGACGGTGCCCTCGAACCTCGGCGTGAACCCCTCGCTGACCATCACCGCGCTCGCCGAGCGGGCGATGTCGGCCTGGCCCAACGCCGGCGAGGAGGACCCGCGCCCCGCCCCGGGCGAGCCCTACCGCCGGGTCGCGCCGGTCACGCCGCGCCGGCCCGCGGTGCCCGAGGACGCCCCGGGCGCGCTGCGCCTGCCGCTGCACGTGGTGTCGGGATGACGGCCCCCGAGAGCGTCGTCCGGTCCGCCGAGGGCGAGGTCCCTCCTCAGGGTGCTGCCCTGGTCGCCGCGTCGCCCGGCCGCCGCCTCGACCCCGACGCCCGACGCGCGGAGATCCTCGAGGCCGCGCTGCGGATCTACGCCGAACGGCCGTACGCGGACGTGTCCACCACCGAGATCGCCCGGGAGGCCGGCGTCGCCCGCGGCCTGCTGAACCACTACTTTCACACCAAGCGCGCCCTCTACCTGGAGGCGCTGGACATCCTGCTGACGATTCCCGAGGCGGCCGCGACCGATCTGCCCGGGCACACCCGCACCGAGCGCGCGGGCGCCGCCGTCGACTGGTTCCTCGACACCGTCTCCACCCGGCGCGGCCTGTGGCTGTCGGTGGGGGTCGGCGGGGCGGGCGGCGATCCGGACGTGGACGCGGTCGTCGAGGGGGCCGACGAGACGGCCGCCGACCGGGTGATCGCGGCGCTCGTCCGGGATCGGGACACCGCCTCCGACCCCACGGGCGACGAGGCCCTGCGTGCCCGTGTCCGGGCCTTCTTCGGTCTCGTGCGCGCCGCGTCCCGCGAGTGGCTCGTGCGCGGCTCGCTCGACCGCGCCGGGGTCCGCGACCTGCTCGTCACCGCACTCGTCGCCCTGCTACCCCCTCAGGAGGACCCATGACCGGCCCGACCACGACCGCACCCCTCGATCTCGGTGACCGCGAGTTCTGGGCCGCCCCCTGGCCGGAGCGCTACGCCGGGTTCGCCGCCCTGCGCGCCACCGAGGGGCTCCCGGGCTACGCCGAGCCGGAGTTCCCCGGGTTCGAGCCCGGGCCGGGGTTCCGGGTGATCACGCGGCACGCGGACGTCGAGGAGGTCAGCCGCAACCCCGGCCGGTTCTGCTCCGGGAGCGGCGCGGTGTCGATCCTCGACCTGCCCGCCGAGGCCCACGAGTTCTTCGGTTCGCTGATCAGCATGGACGCCCCCCGGCACACCAAGATCCGGCGGATCGCCGCGGGCGCCTTCACCCCGAAGCGGGTGGCCTCGCTGATCGACGACGTCGACCGCATCGCCGACGAGGTGCTCGCCCGGGCCCGCACGACGGCGGCCGCGCACGGCGGCGAGTTCGACCTGGTCACCGAGATCGCGGCGCCGCTCCCGCTGCTGCTGATCTGCGACATGATGGGCATCCCGCAGTCGCGCCGCGAGGACGTCTTCACCTGGTCGAACATGATCCTCGCCGGGGACGACCCGGAGTACGTCTCCGACAACCCGCTGCAGGACTACCTCACCGCTGGCGGCGGCCTCTCCGGGCTGATGACCGAGCTCGCGGCCGACGCCGAGGAGAACCCCCGCGACGACGTCCTGTCGGCGCTGGTGCACGGCGAGGTCGACGGGGAGCGGCTCTCGCCCCAGGAGATCGCGTCGTTCTTCATCCTGCTCTGCGTCGCGGGGAACGAGACCACCCGCAACGCCGTCACCCACGGGGTGTGGGGGATGCACCAGGATCCCGCGGCCAAGCAGACCTGGATCGACGACATCGAGGGGGTCACGCCGACCGCGGTCGACGAGATCGTGCGGTGGGCCTCCCCCATCAACTGGATGCGCCGCACCGTCGTCGCCGACACGACCGTCGGGGACGTCCCGGTGACGGCGGGCGAGAAGCTGCTGCTCGTCTACGGGTCGGCGAACCGGGACGAGACGGTGTTCACCGACCCCGACCGGCTCGACCTGCGCCGCGCCCCCAACCCCCACCACGGCTTCGGTGCGCACGGCCCGCACTTCTGCCTCGGCGCGCACCTGGCCCGCCGCGAGGCGGGCGTGATGTTCCGCCGGCTGCTCACCGAGATGACCGACCTCGAGGTGATCGGGGAGCCGGACCGGCTCTCGTCGATCTTCGTCAACGGGATCAAGCACCTGCCGGTGCGCCTGCCGTCGGCGGTCTGAGGCCCCCTGGCGAGGGAGGGCCACGTGGACGAACTTTCGTGGGGCAGGTGGCCGTAGACGCGTGCGCTGATGCCGACGTCCGCTCGGCACGCCCCGTGCACGGGCGGTGAGGCATCGGGTGCGACCACTGGTCCGGACCGGTTGCTCACACACAGTCCATCCATGGCCCTCGCGATCCGGCGGCGACCAGGGCAGGGGTCGCCGCCGGACCGTGGCCGGAGCCGTCCGGCCATCGAGGGCCGGGTGGTCGGCGCGGTGACCACCCGGCGGGTCGACTCCCGGGCGGCGGACAGCGCCCCCGCCGGGCGTTGAGAATCCCTCCACCGTCGTGGCGGGACATGCACCTCATCGTCCCCGCGGTGACCGCGTTACGGCCGCTCCGGGGCCGCGGGAGCTCTCACTGAGTTGGCTCAGCGCGACTAGACCGAGCGGCCGTGCGCATCCATCCGAACGCGCCGCGTGACCGACGAGGGTCACGATGCGGTAACGAGCCCATCGGGAGGGGCCGGACGGGGGTTACGCACGTCCTCCGAGGATTCACCTCGGTCGCAATGAGTGACACTCGACGCATGACCGGCGAATCGCTACGCGTCGAGTTCCGGCGCCAGGTCCGCGAGCGGGTACTCGACACCGCCGCGGCGCTCACCGTGGAGCGCGGGTGGGACCGGGTGCGGATCGGCGAGGTCGCCGTCGCCTCCGGGGTCTCCCGCCCCACCCTCTACCGCGAGTTCGGCACCAAGGACGGCGTCGGCGAGGCCCTCGTCGCCCGCGAGGCGGACCGCTTCTTCACCGGGATCGCCGAGCAGCTCGAACAGCACGAGGACCCGTCCGAGGGCGTGCGCGCCGCGGTCCGCTTCACGCTCGACGAGGCCGGCGGCAATCCGCTGCTCCGGGCCATCCTCACGGGCAGCCGCAGCGGCGACACCAGCCTGCTGCCGTTCCTCACCACCCGCGGCGACGCGATCATCACCGGCGGCAACGCGCTCGTCGGCGACTGGATGCGCCGTCGCCGCCCCGACGTCGAGCCCCGCACGGTCGCCGACGCCGTCGACGCCATCGTCCGGCTGACGATCAGCCACCTGGTCTCCCCCGGCCTGAGCCACTCCGACGCCGCCGACCGGCTCGCCCGGCTCACCTCCTGCCTGATGGCCGACCCCTCCCGGGTCTGACCGGATCGCTCCTCCCGCTCCGCCATCGAGAGAGCACTGCTCCGTTCTGAAACAAAATCTCTGTCTTGTTTCTACTGCGACGCGCTGTCACAGTAATTCGGGACGACGTGACCCGGGACGCGAGGAGACCGACGATGACCGTCGAGCAGGCACCGGACGAAGCACTCGAGCAGCAGGAACCATGGCGCGACAAGCGCCGCTACCTGTGGCCGCTCGGCACCGTGATGCCCGCCCTGCCGATCGCGGGGTACGGCCTGGTCCACCTCACCGGGCTGAGCCTGTTCTGGTGGCTCGGCCCGATCATCCTGTTCGTGGTCCTGCCCGCGCTGGACCTGCTGATCGGCCGGACCAGCGACAACCCGCCCGATTCCGAGCGCGCCCGCCTGGAGGCCGACCGGTACTACCGGTGGATCACCTACCTGTTCCTGCCGGTGCAGTACGTGAGCCTCGTCTTCACCTGCTGGGTGTGGGCGACGCAGGACCTCGGGTTCGTCAGCAACCTCGGCCTGGCCCTGACGATGGGCGTCGTCTCCGGCATCGCGATCAACACCGCGCACGAGCTGGGACACAAGCGCGAGGAGAACGAGCGCTGGCTCTCCAAGATCGCGCTCGCGAGCTCCGGGTACGGGCACTTCTACGTCGAGCACAACCGTGGCCACCACGTCCGTGTCGCCACCCCCGAGGACCCCGCGAGCTCACGCTTCGGCGAGAACTTCTGGACCTCGTTCCTGCCCCGCACGGTCTGGGGGAGCCTGCGCAGCTCCTGGCACCTCGAGGTGAAGCGGTTCTCGCGTCACCAGCAGAACCCGTGGAGCCTGCGCAACGACATCCTGATCTCCTGGGCCATGACGATCGTGCTCTTCACCGCGCTGTTCCTGGTCTTCGGCGCCGGCGTGCTGCCCTGGCTGGTCGTGCAGGCCGTCGTCGGGTTCACGCTGCTCGAGATCGTCAACTACCTGGAGCACTACGGCCTCAAGCGCGGTCGTCGTGAGGACGGGCGTTACGAGCGCGTCGACCCGCGGCACAGCTGGAACGCCGACCACACCGTGTCGAACCTGCTGCTCTACCAACTGCAGCGCCACTCCGACCACCACGCGAACCCGATCCGGCGCTACCAGGCGCTGCGCCACTTCGAGGAGTCGCCGCAGCTGCCCTCGGGCTACGGGACGATGATCGTCGTCGCCGTGTTCCCGCCGCTGTGGCGCCGGATGATGGACCCGAAGGTCGTGGCCCACTACGACGGCGACCTCACGCAGGCCAACATCATGCCCCGCAAGCGGGCGAAGATCCTCGCGCGCTACGGGCTGACCGACACCGCCTGACCGAGTCTCTCCCCCGTCGCTCCGCTCGCCCTGTGCCTCTCCCCCGTCGCTCCGCCCGCCCTGTGTCTCTCCCCCGTCGCTCCGCTCGCCCTGTGTCTCTCCCCCGTCGCTCCGCTCGCCCTGTCCAGCACGTTCCCGACGAGGACCCGCACCCGGTGCTCCGGGGCGGGTCCTCCGTCGTGTCCGGGGGACGCGGGCTCGAACAGCGCCCGGTAGTACAGCGGCGCCAGCACGCCGTCGACGACGGCGTCCACGTCCGGGACGTCGCCCCCGCGGCGGCGTTCGTGGTCGAGCATCGCCGTGATCTGGGCCCGACGGTCCGCGGTGCAGGCGCACGAGGCCGCCTCCCCCGCCCCGATCGACGCGCGCATCAGCGCGAGGGTGTCCGGATCGGCGAGGTCGCGCGCCACGTCGGTCGCCCACCGCTCGAGGTCGCCCGCCAGGCCGCCGGTGTCAGGGACGACGACGTCCCCGGTGAACCGGTGCTCGGCGACCGCGGCCAGGAGCTCCGCGAGGGAGCCCCACCGCCGGTAGACCGTGGTCGCGTGCACGCCCGCGCGCGCCGCCACCACCGGGATCGTCAGGTCCTCGGTGCGTACGCCCTCGGCGACCAGGTCCTGAACCGCGCGGTGCACCGCCGCGCGCACGCGGGCCGACCGGCCGCCCGGCCGCGTCCCCGCACCCTCGCTGAGTTCTGCCACGACCCCGAGTGTTCCACGTCGCCGGAATGAACGCAGTGATCGTTGCCTTAACCGTGCTAGCGTCGCCGCAGTATTAACGCAGCGATCATTGCGATCGCGTTCGACGAGGGAGCCCCATGCACCCGAGAACCCGTGCCCGGCTGTTCGCGGCCGCGGGCGGCATCGTCGTCCTCTTCCCGGCCGCCTCGAGCGTGCCGAGCCCGCTCTACCCTCTCTACCAACAGCTCTTCGGATTCTCGGCCGCGACGCTCACGGTCGTCTTCGCCGTCTACGTCGCGGGCCTGCTGGCCTCCCTGCTCGTCGTCGGAGCGCTGTCCGACCACGTCGGACGCAAACCGGTCCTGGTCGGAGCCCTCGTGCTCGAGGCGGCCTCGTTCGCGGTGTTCCTCGGCGCGGGCGGCGTCTCGGCCTTGCTGGTCGCGCGCGTGATCCAGGGCGTCGCCACGGGGGCGGCGATCACGACGCTCGGCGCCACGATGGTCGACCTCGCCCCGCCCGAGGCCCCGCACCGCGCCGGGATGGTCACCGGCGTCGGGACGCTCGCCGGGCTGGCCGCGGGCGCGGTCGGCGCGGGCGCACTGATCCAGCTCGCCCCGTCACCGACGCGGCTGGTGTGGATCGTGCTGCTCGCCCTGCTGGCCGTGTCCGCGGTCGTCGTCGCCGTCCTGCCGGAGACCTCCGGGCGGCGGCCGGGCGTCTGGGCGTCGCTCGTCCCGAGGGTCGGGGTGGCGCCGCGCCTGCGGGGCGAGGTCCTCGCGGTGACCCCGGTGCTCGTGACCAGCTGGGCGCTCGGCGGGCTCTATCTCTCGCTCGGTCCGTCGATCGCGGGGGCGCTGCTCGGGGTGTCCTCCCACCTGGTGGGCGGGCTGGTCGTGACGCTGCTCTGCGGGACCGGAGCGCTGGCCTCGTTCCTGCTGCGCGACCGGCCCGTGCGCTCGCTGGTCGCCCCCGCGGCGGGACTGCTCGCCGGCGGCACCGCGGTGACCCTCGTGGGGTTCACGACCGCCTCGCTGCTGCTCACCGCACTCGGCACCGTGGTCGCCGGGGTCGGATTCGGTGCGGCCGCACTCGCGTGCTTCGGCGTGTTCGCCGAGATCGCCGGCCCCACCGAGCGCGGCGGACTCTTCGCGCTCGCCTACGTCATCGCCTACACCGCGTTCTCGGTGCCTGCCGTGGCGGCGGGGATCGCCAGCGGCATCGTCGGACTCGCGACGGCGGCCGAGGTCTACGGCGCCGTCGTGGTCCTCCTCGGAGTCGGGTCGGCCGTCCTCACGCTCGCCCACGATCGACGTCGCGTGGTCACGGAGCCGGTACCGGTGGTCGTCGGGTCCCCGTGCGAGTGACAACGAATCTCGACGCACCGTCACCGGCCTCCTCGTCGTTGTGACTGTCAGCGCACGCTGACCTTCGCATACCCCCGCTGCATCGTCCCCGTACGGACGAGTCCGCAACGCAACGTGTCAACTCAGCTGCCTGAGCCGAAGCTGAGGAGGGAATCCCATAGGAAAGCTTTGGTCTCGGGCTGATCGACTTGGGGAAACGTTTGCCGGATTCACAGATATGTGCGTTTCACTCGACCGGGTGACAGCTCACGCACAGCTCGCTCTCATGTTGTGATCCCACCGTGACCTCGCCTCGCCACCCGGTGAGGGTCGTTCTTCCCCCGAGAGGACACATCGATGAGCTTCGGTCTCCTGCAGCACCTCGCTCCCCCGCGCCACAAGCACCACCACCACCGTGGCTGCAGCTGCCACCAGTGCAAGCCGCCGCAGCACTGCGCGCCCAAGGAGTGCAAGCCGAAGTCCTGCTGCGACGACTGACCTGACCGCTCCGGAGGCGGGCACGTCGCCCGCCTCCACGGTCACGACAGCGGCCCGGCGCTGACCGGGTCGATGCAGAGGCTCGCGGCCCGCCCGACCACCCGCCGTCCCACTCCGGACGCCGGAGGGTCGGGCGGGCTCCCCCGGGCTCGAGGCCCGGGGTCGTTCGAGGGGAGACGGTGGGCGCGCACTCGACACTGGTCGACGGGATGACAGCGGTGGGTCCGGACGAGGCCCCCGGGACGGGACACGGTGGCGTCGGGGGCGCTGCTGATCCCGGGTCCTCCCGGGGACAGGACGGTGGGCGCGCGACCGCCCCGGACGAGTCCGACGGTGCCTCCAGGGCCTCGTCGCCGGGTTCCGGCGACACCCCGGAGGCACCGTCGCTCACCCTCCGGACGATCATCCGGCGGTTCTGGCCCTACACGCGGTCCGACCGCCTGAAGCTCGTCCTCGCGTTCCTCGCCATGGCCGCCGCGACGGCGTGCGACACCGCCGTCGTCACGATGTTCGCGCGCATCGTCGACGGGGCGACCGTGTCCCACACGATGGACGCGGTGTGGCCTTCGGCGATCGAGTGGCTCGCCCTGACGGCGTTCGGTGGCGTGCTCTCGGTGATCGGCGGGTTCCTGCTCGTCGGCGCCGCGGAGCGCTTCGTCTTCCGCCTGCGCCACGACGTCTTCGCGCATCTCCAGCGCCTCGGGCCGGGGTTCCTCGGCACCCATGCGACCGGCGACCTCATGTCGCGGCTCACCACCGACGTCGACGGCGTCGAGGTGCTCGCCTCCTCGGGCATCGTCACCACGGTCATCGCCGTCGGCACCGCCATCGCTTACGCGGTCGCCGCCGTCCTGGTGCAGTGGCAGCTCGCGGTGATCGTCGTCGCGCTCGCCCCGCTGATGTGGCTGACGAGCCGCATCACCGGGCGCTTCACCAAGACGGCCGCCCGGGTGGAGCGCCGGGCCGCCGGTGAGGTCGGGACCGCCGTCGAACAGGCGCTGTCCAACCTGCCCCTGATCCAGGCGTACGGCACGGAGGCGACGGAGAGCGCCCGACTCGACCGGCACAGCGAGACCTGGTGGCGCGCGCGGGCCCGCGAGAGCCGCCTCCAGATGATCTACTCGCCGATCTCGACCATCATCCAGAGCGGTGCGCTGCTCGCGGTGCTCATCGCCGGTGCGGCCTTCATCGCGACGGGCGAGCTCACGGTCGGGGGCCTGTTCGGGTTCGCCGCCTACCTCGGCTACCTCTACCCGCCGCTGTCCCAGCTCGGCTCGCT
>NZ_DASXJS010000154.1:0-3539 GCF_036497245.1 Actinomycetospora sp.
CGCCCCGACGGGCTCGAGGAGGTCTGGCACGCCGCCGGGGCCGCCCTCGACCGGTCCGGCGAGCTGTACCCCTACGAGCCCGGCACCTGGGGGCCGACCGAGGCGCTGCGCCTGGCCGCCCCGGTGGGCTGGGCGCTCGGCGACCAGGCCGACTGACCGCTGCCCGCACCGAGGCGGATAGCCCGGACGGCGACCTCGAGGTGGCTCAGGCCAGCGCGTCGAGCAGTCGGTCCACGTCCGCGTCGGTGTTGTGCAGGTGGAACGCGATGCGGGTCGCGCCGGCCCGGGGCGCGCAGCGGATGCCTGCCGCGGCGAGGCGGTCCCCGGCGTCGGGCTGCGGGATCGAGACGATCGGCGACGCCGAGGGCGGCAGGTCCAGCGTCTTCCGGACGCGGCCGGCGAGCCCGACGCCGTGGTCGTGGACGGCGGCGCGGTCCAGCCAGGCGTGCCAGTCCAGGGCGGCCGCCGCGCCCACGAACGACGCCCACGCGGGGGAGGCGTCGAGGCGCCGCGCCCCGTCGGCGAGCGCGAGCGGCAGGCCGTACGTGCGCTGCCAGCGGTCGTCGCCCGCGTACCAGCCCGCGGCGCTCGGCGTGACCCGGTCGAGCAACCGCCCGGAGCACGCGAGCCAGGAGGCCCCGCGCGGCGCGAGCAGCCACTTGTAGCCGCCCGCGACGACGGCGTCCGCCCACGACAGGTCCGCGGGCAGCCAGCCGACCGACTGGGTGCCGTCGAGGACGACGACGGTGTCGCCTGCCGCGGTCGCGGCGCGCAGCGCCTCGAGGTCGACGAGCGCGCCGTCGGCCGACTGCGCGACGCTCACGGCGACGACGTCGTACTCCGCCGCCCGCGCGGGCAGGTCCTCGAGCGGGGCCTCGTCCACGGCGTGCCCGCAGGCGGCGAACGGCCAGCTCACGCTGGTGAACTCCCGCTCCGCGGTGAGGACCCGGGTGCCGGGCGGGAACGCCGCGGCGACCGGCCCGAGCAGGCCGGAGACCGACGCGCCGATCGCCACGGCGTCGTCGGCGGCGCCGGTGAGCCGGGCGAAGGCCCGGCGGGACGCGTCGACCGGGCCGTCCATGACGACCGCTGAGACGCCGCCGCGGGCCCAGTCGTCGACCCACCCGCGCACCGTGTCGACGACGTGACGCGGCGGGACGCCGACCGAGGCGGTGTTGAGGTAGCCGGGCTCGACGTCGAACGACGCCCCGAACGCAGTGATCACACGGCCGGACGATAGCGACGGACCTCGGCCGGATCGCCTGTCACGACGGCACGAGTGGCAGGGCCGGTCACACCCAGGGGACGGCGGCGAGCCCGACCACGGACACGACGGCCAGGACGACCGCCACCGCCCGGGCCCGCGGCGCCGTGGGGTCGCGCAGGACGGGGTCGCCTGCCGCGAAGAGCGGTGCGATCCAGCGCAGGTAGTAGACGAGGCTCGCGACGGAGTTCAGCACGGCCACCGCGGCCAGCCACGTCATCCCGCCGTCGACGGCCGCGGTGAACCCGGCGAGCTTCCCCGCGAACACCACCGTCGGCGGCGTCCCGACCAGCCCCAGCAGGCCCACCACGAGCGACACCGCGAGCACCGGGTGACGGCGCCCGAGCCCACGCTGGTCGGCGATCTCAAGGGCCTCCGGGCGGGCGGCGACGACGGCGAACACGGCCAGGTTGGTCACCGCGTACGCCGCCAGGTACCCGAGCAGCGCCGGCAGGGCGAGCGGGGTGCGGGCGGCGACGGCCACCGGGACCAGCAGGTAGCCGACCTGGCTGATCGTCGAGTAGGCGAGCAGCCGTCGCAGCGAGGTCTGCGCGAACGCGGCGAGGTTCCCGAGCGTCATCGAGGCCACCGCCAGCACCGCCACCAGCAGCGGCCAGGGCACGGTGTCCGCCGGGACCGCGACGAGCAGGCGCCACACCGCGACCAGGCCGCCGACCTTCGCCGTCGTCGTGAGCACCGCGCCGGAGACCGGCGACGTGCCGTCGACGGCGTCGGGCACCCAGAAGTGCGCGGGGACGCCGCCGATCGTCATGAGCAGGCCCGCGAGGACCAGGAGCAGCGCGACGGCGGCGGCGCCCGCGGTCGGCCCGGTCAGGCGGTCCAGGGCGGTGTACGCCGTCGCCCCCGTCAGCCCGAGCAGCACCGTGACGCCGGTCAGCAGCACCAGTCCGAACAGGGCCGAGGAGAGGAAGTACTTGAGCGCGGCCTCGGTGGATCGCCCGTCCCGCGCGAGGCCCGCCAGCGCGGCGAGCGGCAGGCCGGCGAGCAGCACGGCGGCCGCGAGGAGCAACAGGTCCGACGCGCCGCCGAGCACCATCGCCCCGACCGCGGAGAGCTGGACGAGCACGGCGAACGCGGTGTCGGTCCGCCCCGTCCACCCGGTGATCGACGACGCTTTTCGGACGTCCAGTGTCTGCAAAGCGACTTTTCTGACGTTCCCGGCCACGTCCCCGGCCAACACCAGCGTCGCCACCACCGCCCCCGCGACGACGACCCGCACCGTGTCCGTGGCCGCGTCGACGACGTAGGTCCCGCCGAACGCCGTCGTCGCGCCCGACCGGGCCACCGTCACGACGCCCGCCGCCACCGCCGCGACGATGCCGATCCCGCGCACCCCGCCCTCGCGACCGGGCGGGGAGAACGACCCGACGAGCAGGCCCAGCACCGCCCCGAGCGCGAGCACGATCTCCGGGAGCAGCGCGAGCGCGTCGGTGCTCATCGGCTCACCAGGGACACCACCTGCGCGGCGGCAGGCGCGATCGTCGTCGTCAGCAGGGCCGGAGCCACGCCGATCGCCATCGAGCACGCCAGCAGCAGCCCGACCGCCGTCGTCTCCCCGAGGCGCAGATCCGGCGAGGTCGGGGCCCGGAACCGGGAGAGCCTGGCCCGGGGCGTGGGCGGTCGCTCGGCGGCAGGCGGGAGGTGACGGTCACCGAGCAGCATCGACTGCAGCGCCCGCAGGAACAGCGCCGCCGTGATCGCGAGCCCGAGCGCGGCGAGCACCGTCGCCACCGGGACCGCGGGCAGCGACCCGGCCAGCAGCGAGAACTCCCCGACGAAGCCGGAGAGCCCCGGCAGGCCGAGCGACGCGAACGCCGCCACGGCGAACGTCCACGAGAAGCGGGGCATCGGCCCGGCGAGCCCCGACCACGCGGCGATCTCCGAGGTGTGCCCCCGCTCGCGCAGCACCCCGGCCAGCAGGAACAGAGCAGCCGTGATCAGCCCGTGGCTCACCATCTGGACGGTCGCGCCCGTGACGGCGAGGGTGCGCGCCTCGGGCCCGGCGGCCACGATCCCCGCCGCCCCGACGGCCAGCACGACGTAGCCGAGGTGCGTGACCGAGGTGTAGGCGATCATCCGCTTGAGGTCGCGCTGCGCGAGGGCCACCAGCGCACCCCACAGCACCGACACGACACCGAGCACCACGACGACGATCGCGGCCGAGCGCCACGGGCCGGGCAGCAGCGGCATCGCGATCCGCACGAACCCGTACGTGCCCATCTTCAGCAGCACCGCGGCGAGCACCGCCGACCCG
>NZ_DASXJS010000155.1:0-11629 GCF_036497245.1 Actinomycetospora sp.
CCGAGGGCGCGGACCATCCCGTCGGTGATCCGCGCGTTGGCCTGGTGCGGGACGAACACGTCGAGCTGCTCGGGCTTGCACCTGGCGCGGTCGAGGGCCAGCTGCGCCAGGGGCGGCATCACCGTCGTGGCCCACCGGAACACGGCCGGGCCCTGCATCCGCAGCGCGGGCATGCGGTCGTCGAGCCCGCGGGTGTGCTCGAGGAACGACGGCGACTGCACGATCAGCTCGGCCTGGGCGCCGTCGGCGCCCCACGCCGCCGGGCCGATCCCCGGCGTCGTCGCGGGCCCGACGACGGCCGCGCCCGCCCCGTCGCCGAACAGGAACGCCGTGGAGCGGTCGGTGCGGTCGACGATGTCGGTCATCCGCTCGACGCCGACCACCAGCACCGCGCCGTGCCCCGCGTCGACGAGCGAGGCGGCCACCTCGAGGGCGTAGCAGAACCCCGCGCAGGCAGCGCCGAGATCCATCGCGGCCCCGTTGACCGCGCCGATCTCGTGCGCCACGCGGGTCGCGACCTGGGGGCACGCGGTGTCCGAGGACATGGTGGCCACCACGGTGACGGCGACGTCGGCGGCGGCCACTCCAGCCGCCGCGAGGGCGTCCCGCGCGGCGGCCGTACCCATCGCGACCACGGTCTCGTCGGGGTCGGCGAAGCCCCGGCTCCGGATGCCGGATCGTGCGTGCACCCAGTCGGCGTCGACCTCGAGGTACTCGCACACCTCGTCGTTGGTGACGGAGCGCCGCGGCCGGTAGGCGCCGAGGCCGAGCATCGTCGCGGCGTGGCCGGCGGTCAGTGCGGTGGGATGACCCAAGGGGTGCCTCGCGAGCGATAGGGACGGGCGGGCGTCCACCGTCGCGCGACCTCGTGGTTACTCGGAAGTCCTACTAATCGGTACGGCGGTGCGTCGAGTCACACCGCGTCGTCCGGCGGCGTCGGAGGACCCCGGGGGAGCGCCGTGAGCTGCGGGAACGGGATCCGCGTCAGGTGCGCGTGAGGGCGGCGCCGATCTCCTCGATGACCGCTCCGTGCCCGCCCTCGGCGCACAGCGGCGCGAACAGGATCTGCTCGGCGCCCGCCTCGGCGTACTCGCCGAACCGCGCCAGGACGTCGTCGGCGGTGCCGTGGGGGACACAGGCGTCGACGAGGCGGTCCATGTCCTGGCCGTAGATCCGATGCAGGGTCCCGACGGCGAGGTCACGGGCCTCGCTGCGCGACGCCGCGACCGCCGACCACGCCAGCAGGCCGCCGGTGATCGGTGCCCGCCCCTGCTCCGCGGCGACGTCGTTCGCGACCCGCAGGCCCCGGGCGACGCGGTCCGGGCTGCACAGGTAGGGCATCCACACGTCGCCGGCGCGCCCGGCGCGGCGCATCGACGCCTCGGCGCGGCCGCCGACCCAGATCGGCATCGGCCGGACCGGCAGCGGGTCGAGACGCGTGGGCTCGCCCTCGACGTCGACCTGCTCGCCGGCCAGGTAGGCCCGCACCGTCGTGAGCGCGGCGTCCGTGCGACGGCTCCGCGCGCTGACCGGGACCCCGCACGCCGCGAACTCCGCCGGATTCTCCCCGCCGACCCCGATCCCCAGCTCGAACCGACCACCCGACACCCGGTCCACGGTCGTGGCCATCTTCGCCGCGAGCACCGCCGGGTAGAGCGGCAGCAACGTGACCGCGGAGACCAACCGGACCCGGGACGTCGCCGCGGCCGCCGCGGCCAGCGCGACGAAGGCGTTCGACGTCGGGCTCCCGAACAGCACGTGCTCGCCGCACGCCACCAGGTCGAACCCGAGCTCCTCCGCGCGGGCCGCCAGCGCCGGGATCTCGGCCGCGTCCGCCGTGGGCGGCAGCATGAGACCGACCTTCACGCTTGGACCCCTGCCCGGCTCAGCACCGCCGCCGCCATCCGCACGTGCACGTCGTCGACCATCTCGCCGTCGACGACCCCGACCCCGGACCGGGCGGCCCCGACCACCTTCCGGGCGTGCGCGACCTCCTCGTCGGAGGGCGTGAACACCTCGTGGGCCAGGGCCACCTGCGCCGGATGGATACAGATCTTGCCGTCGTACCCGAGGTCGCGGCCCTCGGCGGCGTCGGCACGGAAGAGATCGGTGTCGCGGACGTTCACGACCGTCTGGTCGAGCGCCCCGACCCCGGCCAGCCGCGTCGCGAGCAGCGTCTCGGAGCGGGCGTAGAGCACCTCGCGGCTCGAGGCACTGCGACGACCGCCGACCGAGGCGATGTAGTCCTCCGCGCCGAAGTAGGCGGCGAGCAGGGAGGGGCCGCCGAGCAGCTCCCGCGCCCGCGCCACCCCGCGCCCGGTCTCCAGGCCGGCGACGACCACCCGGTCACCGATCCGTCGGGCCAGGTCGGCCAGCTGCGCGGGGTCCTCCAGCTTGGGCAGGACCACGCCGTCCGCCGCCGACGACGCCACTGCCGCGACATCGGCGTCGTACCAGGGCGTGCCCGGGGCGTTCACCCGGATCAGAACGAGCGTCGCCGACCCGGGCAGCGCCGCCACCGCCTCGACCGCCGTCGCGCGCGCGGCGTCCTTGTCGCCGGGCGCCACCGCGTCCTCGAGGTCCACGGCGACCGCGTCCGGGGACGAGCGCGGCACCTTGGCGACCATGTCCGCGCGGCCGCCGGGCACGAACAGCAGGGAACGGGGCACCCTCACGGGCGCCATCATCGCGCCGTCGCGATCACGGCGCAGGGCGCCGGTGCATCAGGCCCGTCCGGCGCGCCGAGCAGACCAGCTCGTCGCGCTGGTTGAAGGCCCGGTGGGCGAACCCGACCAGGCCCGCCCCGGGGCGCGAGCGCGACTCCCGGGACTCGACCACCTCGGTCTCGACCCGCACCGTGTCGCCGTGGAACACCGGCGCCGGGAACGAGACGTCGGTCAGCCCGACCTGGGCCACGATCGTCCCCAGTGTCAGCTCCGGGACCGAGAGCCCCACCACGAGCGCGAGCGTGAACATGCTGTTGACCAGCGGTCTCCCGAACTCGGTGGTCGCCGCGTACGCGTGGTCGAGGTGCAGCGGCGCCGGGTTCATCGTCATCGTCGTGAAGAGCACGTTGTCGGTCTCGGTGACCGTGCGCCGGGTCGCGTGCTCGACGACCAGACCGACGGGGAGCTCCTCGAACCACAGACCGCTCACCGGGTCTCCGGCCCGCTCGCACCGGTCGAGACCGCCGCGGCCAGCGTCTCCAGGCTCGATGGGTCCTCGAGGGCGCTGGTGTCGCTGCGCGCCTCACCGTGGAGCAGGACCTCGCGCATCAGCCGCCGCATGATCTTCCCGGTGCGGGTCTTCGGCATGGCTCCGGTGACGATCACCCGGTCCGGGCGGGCGATCCCGCCGATGCTGTCGCCGACGAGCTTCTTCACCTCGTCGGGAACCCCGTCCGCCGAGCCGGCGGACACCGTCACGAACGCCACCGGCACCGTCCCCTTCGTCTCGTCCGGGACCCCGACGACGGCCGCCTCCACCACCCGCGGGTGCGACCCCACCACGGCCTCGATCTCCATCGTCGAGAGCCGGTGGGCGGCGACGTTGATGACGTCGTCGGCGCGCCCGAGCACCCACAGGTGCCCGTCCGCGTCGACCACGGCCTCGTCGTTGGTGGCGTAGCAGCCGGGAAAGCGCGCGAAGTAGGTCGAGAGGTACCGGTCGTGGTCGTCCCAGACCGTCCGCGCGAGCGTGGGGAACGGGCGCGTCATGACGAGGTTGCCCTTGACCCCGGCCGGCACCGGGTGGCCCTCGTCGTCGAGCACCGCGTAGGCGTGCCCGGGCAGTGTCGTCCCCGTCGAGCCCGCCTTGAGGTCGTCGACACCGGCCACGGGGTAGGTCCAGGTGGAGCCGGTCTCGGTCTGGCCGTACGCGTTCACCACCGGGACGCCGAGGGTCGTCGTGGCCCACGTGAACGTCTCGCCGTCGAGGGGCTCGCCCTGCACGGTGATCAGCTCCAGCGTGGTGAGCCGGGCGGGCGAGAGGGCGGCGTCGTCGTTCCCGAACTTGCGCAGCATGCGCAGCACCGTCGGCGCGCACAGCACCTTGGTGATCCCGTGGCGCTCGCAGACGTCGTAGAACCGCGACGGGCCCGGGGTGTCCAGGGCGCCCTCGTAGCAGGCGATGGTCGCGCCGTTCGCGAGCCCGCCGATCACGGCCTGGATCGGGAAGGTCAGCCACCCGACGTCGGCGGCGACCCAGTACACGTCGTCGTCGGTGAGCGCGGCCTGCCAGTGCGCATTGGCCCAGGTGCCGAGCAGGAACCCGCCCACCGAGTGCACGACGCCCTTGGGTCGCGACTCGGTGCCGCTGGTGAAGATCAGGAACGCCGGCTCGTTCGGGTCGAGCGGGACGACCTCGCTGCCCTCGGGGTGGGCGGCGACCAGCTCGCCGTAGGATGTCTCGCCGTCGGTGAGCGGGACACCGTTCCCGGTGCGGTCGACGACGACGGTGTGACGCAGCGTGGGAGCGTCGGGCCGGGCGGCGCGCAGCGTCTCCAGCAGCGGCACCGGCTTCCCGCGGCGGTAGATCGCGTCGGCGACCACGACCACGCTCGCCCGTGCCGAGGCCAGCCGCGAGGCCACCGCGTCGCGGCCGAACCCGGAGAAGAGCACGGTGTAGATCGCGCCGATGCGGTTGCAGGCGTGGATGGCGGTGAACGCCTCGACGAGGTTGGGCATGTAGATCGCGACGACGTCGCCCTTGCCGACCCCGAGCGCCGTCAGGCCGGCCCCGAGGCGGGACACCTCGTCGGCGAGCTGGGCGTAGGTGACGGTGCGGGTGTCGCCGGGCTCCCCCTCCCAGACGACGGCGGGGCGGTCCGCGGTCGCCGGGTCCTCGGCCCACCGGTCGACGCAGTTGTCGGCGACGTTGATCAGTCCGCCGTCGAAGTAGCGGAAGTCGCCCAACTCGCCGGTGCGCACGGTGTCGTAGGGGCGCAGCCAGCGGTGCTGCTCGGCGACCCAGGCCCAGTAGTCGTCGGGGTCGGCGTCGTGCAGCGCGCGGGCGTGCGCGATCTCGGCGGCGTAGCGCTCCGAGCGCTGGTCGGGCCGCAGGGGGAGCAGCGGTGCCGAGATCAGGGCGCTGAGGGTGTCGCGATCATCCATGATCGTCCTCTCCTGGTGCGGGACGGAGTCGGCTAGACCGGGCTGACGGGGTGGTGACGACGGGGTGCGGAACGGGTCCAGCCGTCGGCATGGCGCAGGCGGACGGCGAGCTCGGCGCGCAGTTCCTCGCCGGGCACGACGGTGTCGACGACGAGATCGGACGCCATCCGCAGCAGGTTGATCTCGGCGCGGTGCTCGTCGACGCGGGCGGTGACGAACGCCGCGCGCTCGTCCTCGTCGGCGATGTCGGCGATCTTGCGGGCGTACACCGCGTTGACCGACGCCTCCGGGCCCATCGCGCCGATGAACGCGCTCGGCAGGGCGATGGTGGCCCGCGGCTCGAAGCCCGGCGCGCACATCGCGTAGAAGCCCGCGGCGTAGGCCTTGCGCAGGATCACCGAGAACTTCGGGACCTCCGCCGAGGCCATCGCGGTGATCAGCTTCGCGCCGTGGCGGATGATCCCCTGGCGCTCCACCGCCACGCCGACCATGAAGCCGGGCACGTCCTGGAGGAAGACCAGCGGGATGTTGAAGGCGTCGCACCAGGAGATGAACCGCGCGGCCTTGTCGGCGGAGTCGACGTGGATGGCACCGGAGCGCGTCTCGGGCTGGTTCGCGACGAGGCCCACGACGCGGCCCTCGAGCCGGGCGAGCCCGACGACGATCTCCTGGGCCCAGTCCGGCTTGATCTCGAAGAACGTCCCGGCGTCGACGAGCCGGTCGATGACCTCGATGACGTCGTACCCGGTGACCGGGTCCGTCGGGATGACGCCGGTCCAGTCCTGCTCCTCGGGCTCGCGCGGCTCGACGACGGCGGGCCGCTGCGTCCAGTCGTCGGGGAGGTAGTCCAGGAGCAGCCGGGCGGCGGCGATCGCCTGCCAGTCCTCGTCGAAGACCGAGTCGCCGCAGCCGGAGACCTCGGCGTGCATGCGCGCGCCGCCCATCTCCCGTTCGGTGGTGCGCTCGCCGGTGACCTTCTCGGCCACCCGCGGGCTCGCGAGGAACATCGAGGCGCGGCCCTCGACCATCCCGACCCAGTCGGTGAACGCGGGCATGTACGCCCCGCCCGCGGCGGACGGGCCGTGCAGGCAGCAGAGCTGGGGCACGCGCCCGGACAGCGCGACCTGGAGCTGAAAGATCTTCGACGCGCCCCGGCGGCCCGGGAAGAAGCCCATCTGCTCGGTGAGCCGCCCGCCCGCGGAGTCCACGAGGTAGTAGACGGGCAGCAGGTCGCGGTCGGCGCGCTCGAGGATGCGGATCTGCTTCTCGCAGGTCAGCTCACCCCACGAGCCGGCCTTCACCCCGAAGTCGTGCGCGATCACCGCGACCGGCCTGCCCTCGACGGTCCCGACCCCGGTGATCACACCGTCGGCGGGCAGCGTTCCGGCGAGCAGCCCGTCCTCGACGAAGCTGCCCTCGTCGAGCAGCACGGCCAGGCGCTCGCGGGCGTTGAGCGTGGTCGGGTACCGGCTGGTGTCGCCGCCGGCGCGGGCGGTCTCGGCCGCGATGAGGATGTCGTCCGCCGAGGGAGGTGCCGGCGCCCCAGGGGGGACGGGCGCCGGCACCTCCCTCGGGGGACGGAGCCCGTTCGACGTGCCGGTCACGGGATCAGCCGCTTCGAGAGGATCTCGAGCTGGATCTCGTCGGTGCCGCCGCCGATGCGCAGGATCCGCACGTCGCGCTGGTGGCGCACGATCGGCGTCTCCTCGAGGTAGCCGGCGCCGCCGAAGAGCTGCAGGGCCTCGTCGACGATGTGGTCGGCGGCCTTCGCCGCGAAGTACTTCGCCGCCGCCACCGAGCGACCGGCGTCGGGATGGTCCCGGTCGAGGCGGTCGGCGGCCTGGTAGGTCACGGCCCGGGCGGCGTCGAGCTCGACCTCCATCGCGGCGATCCGGTGGCGGACCGTCTGCAGCGCGGTCAGCGGCGCCCCGGCGACCTCGCGGTCCCGGACGTACGCGGTGGCCGTGGCGATCGCCTCCGCGGCGTGCCCGAGGCCCATGCCGGCGAGCACGACGCGCTCGAGCTGGAAGGCCGCCATGATCTGGTAGAAGCCGCGATCGAGGCCGCCGAGAACGGCGTCGTCGGGGACGGTGACCCCGTCGAGGATCACCTCGCGGGTGTCCGAGGAGTGCCAGCCCATCTTCTGCAGCGGCGCGCCGAGCGAGAGGCCCGGCGTGTCCGCGGGGACGACGAACGTGGTGATCCCGCGGTGCCCGGCGTCGGGGGAGGTCTTGGCGCCGACGACGATCACGTCGGCGAGCCCGGCGTTGGTGATGAACATCTTCCGGCCGTCGATCACCCAGCCCTCATCGGTGTGCCGGGCCTTCGCGGTGATGCCCGCGACGTCGGAGCCCGCGCCCGGCTCGGTGACGGCGATGGCGGCGATCGCGGTGCCCGCGGCGAGGGCGGTGGCCCAGTGCTGCTGCTGCTCGGGGGTGCCGTAGCGGACGATGTGCGGCCCGGCCATGTAGGCGCTGACCAGCGCGCTGACCGCGATGCCGCCGCAGGCGCGGGAGAGCTCCTCGGCGACCAGGGCGATCGCGACGGACTCGCCGCCCTCACCCGCCGACCCGCCGAGCTCGGGCGGCGTCAGCAGGCCGAGCAGCCCGGCGTCGCCCATCTCCTTCCAGAGGCGCTCGGGGGGACGCCCGGAACGCTCGGCCTCGTCGACCACGGGACGGACGCGTTGGTCGGTGAAGGCCCGGACGCTCGCCCGGAAGTCCTCGTGCGTCTCGTCGAGGTCGAAGGCCATGCGCGCTCCTTGCGGTCGAGCGGGGGTCCGGGGTCCGGGGGTCCGGCGGTCCGGCCGAAGTGTTCGACCGACCGGTCGGACGAACGTATGCTGGCTCACAGTCCATGGTCAAGCGCAGGGCGTCGGGTGGTCGTCAAGATCAGCGGCAGTCGTCGCTGTCGAATCGGTAGAGGAGGGCGGATGGTCGCGCGTGGTGCCGGTACCGCCGTCGGGAGCCGTGCCGACGAGCAGCGTCAGCGGATCCTCTCCGCCGCGGTCGGTGTCTTCAGCCGTCGCGGCTACCGCGCGACCTCGATGAACGACATCGCCGGCGAGGTGGACCTCTCGAAGCCCGCCCTCTACCACTACTGGCGCACCAAGCAGGACCTGCTCGTGCAGATCTACGAGTCGGTCCTCGACGAGAGCCTCGACGGCGCGCGGGCGATCGTGGCGGCCGCGCCGTCACCGCTCGAGGCGTTCCGCGGGCTGATCGTCGAGCGGGTGGCCTACACCTGCGAGCACCAGGACCTGCTGAAGATCTGCTTCGAGGAGGAGTCGGAGCTCCCGCCCGAACTGGCCGAACCGATCCTCGAACGACGGCGGGCCTACGAGGCGGTGGTGCACGAGACGGTCGAGGCGCATCTCGCGGCGACGGGCCTCGTGCTCCCGATGGCGCCCAAGGCCTTCGTCAACACCTGCCTCGGGGCCGCGAACTGGGTCTACAAGTGGTACGACCCCGCCGGTGCGCTGACCCCCCATGAGCTCGGGGAGCAGGTCGCGGCGGTGCTGCTGCCCGCGCTCGGCTGAGCCCTCTCGCGACAGCGCACCCAGCCCCGCCCCAGCTCTTGATCCACTTCTGTGCGGCGGAATGCGTCAGATCTGCGTCGTTCCGCCGCACGCTTCGCGATCATGGGCCGAAACCGGATGGATCCGCCCGGCTCCGCGCTGCGTCGAAGGGACATGGACACCGACGACCGGCGACGCCGCGAGGCCCGGCTGCACGCGCTGCTGCGACGCCAGGACGGCGTGATCCACCTCGACCAGGCTCGTGAGATCGGGTACAGCGACGCGACCATTCGACGTCGGGTCGCGACGAAGCAGTGGGTCCGGATCGCGTACCGCGTGTACCTCGTCGCGACCCATGAGGAGACGCCGCGCGCCACGATCCGCGCGGCGATGCTCTCGGTCGGCGGCGAGGCGGTGCTCGTCGGGCCGGCTGCGGCCTGGTGGTGGGGGCTGCTCGATGACCGGCCGGCGCCGATCGAGATCGCCGTGGAGCGCGAGCGACAGCACCGCCGCCGTGCCGGGGTCCTCCTCGTACGACGGACCGTCCCCGACGTGGACCGAACCGTGCGACGGGGACTGCGGGTCACGACTCTCGTCCCCACCGTGCTCGACGCGGCCGCGACCCTCGGGATCCGCCGGGGCGCCGAGGTCGTGGACCGGGCGCTGCAGCGGCGCGTCGTGACCCTCGAGGCGCTGCGCCACGCTCAGGTCCGAAGGTCCGGCCGGCGCGGTGCGCCCGTGATCGCCCGCCTGCTCGCGCTCGCCGCGGGGGGTGCGGTCTCCGAGGCCGAGCGGCTCGCCCACTCCGGGATGCGGGCCGCCGGGATCGTCGGCTGGGCGGCGAACGTGCCGATGGACGTCCCGGGGTTCGGGCGGGCGGTGGTCGACGTCGTCTTCGGCCGCGAGAAAGTCATCCTCGAGATCGACGGCTGGGCCTACCACCGGGACGTGCGCGCGTTCCTCGTCGACGGACCTCGGCAGAGCGCCCTCGCGGCCGAGGGGTGGGTCGTCGTGCGGACCCACTGGTACGAGCTGACGGAGAATCCCGAGGTCTTCCTCGCCACCCTGCGGGGGGTGCTCGCGTCGCGCCCGTGACGGCCACGAGATCCCCGGACAACGGCCGGAGAAGCAGGACAGCAGTTGACCGCCTTGCTCTCTAGCGTGCTTCTCACCAGCAGGAACAAGGAGGACACTGTGGCCGTGACCGACATCCCCGCCGTCGACCTCGACTCGCTCACCGGTGAGCGCCGGGACCTCGTCGAGACGCTGCGCGTGCACCGCGGGTTCCTCCTGCAGACGCTCCAGGGTCTGGACCAGGACCAGGCGACCCGGCGCACGACCGGCTCGGTGCTCAACCTCGCCGGGCTCGTCAAGCACGTGGCCGACACCGAGGCGGGGTGGCTCCGGTTCGCGAAGGTGGGGACCGAGGCGCTGAGCATGGAATGGCCCGAGATCGACTGGAACGACCCGGTGATCCAGGAGCGGATGGCCGCCGGCGACATGCGCCACGACGAGTTCAACCTCGTCGGCGACGAGACCCTGGAGTCGGTGCTCGCGCACTACGCCCGGGTCGCGGCGGAGACCGACGCGTTCGTCGTCGACGCGGACCTCGACGCCTCCTACCCGCTGCCCGAGGCGCCGTGGTTCGAGCCGGGGGCGTCGCGGTCGGTCCGGCGGGTGCTGATGCACGTCGTGGCCGAGACCGCCCAGCACGCCGGGCACGCCGACATGCTGCGCGAGGCCCTCGACGGCGCGAAGACGATGGGCTGACCGTCCGCCCCCGCACGACTCCGGCCCGCACGACTCCGGCCGCGCACGACTCCTGCCGCGCACGACTCTCGCCCGCCGGAACGAACGACTCGTTCGTGGCCTCTATGTGCACGAACGAGTCGTTCGTTCCGGCGGGGGAGTGCGCCCGGCGGGGGAGTGGCGCTCTCGGTGCTATTGCGAGGGCGCCCCGCGCTACTGCGAGGGCGCCGTGGTGGCCGCGCGCGTCGTGACCCGGCGGCGCAGTTCTCCGGTGTCGCGGGCGTCGAACCCCTGGCCCGCGAGCCAGGACGCCACGGTCTCGCGGTCCGGGTGGCCGACCGGCACCACGTTGTAGACGTAATTCAGCGAGCGCGCCGCGGCCTCCTCGCCGAGCCGGTCCATCGCCCACGCGCCGACCCCGGAGCCGCGGAAGGCGGGCACGACGGCGACCAGGACCTCGGCGTCGCCCCAGGTGTCGTCGAGGCGCCCGAAGCCCGCGACCTCGCCCGCGGCCGTCTCCACCCGCCACCAGGCGTCGCCGAGCGCGTCGCTCTCGCCGGGTGTCCCGAGCCCGTGCACCGCCGGTCCGGCGGGGGAGAAGGCCGCCTCCTTGTCCGCGTCCCACCGCGGGGTCGGCTCCGCGGTCCAGGTCAGCTCACGTGCTCCGCCGGACTCCTTCGTCACGGACCGTCCTCCTCGATTGTCTACGGCTCTTCCCCTCGCCGTCAGAGTCTCGTAGAATGTGGCCCAGACGACAAGGGGAGGTCTCACGGTGACGGTCCTGGAGGAGCCGGTCAACGCCGTCGGGGAGGACGCGGCGGAGGCGGGCGCTGAGGGCGCAACGCCGCGCGTCGACTTCGACACGAGCCCGGAGCGCTACCGGCACTGGCGGTTCACCGTCGACGGCGAGACCGCGTGGGTCTATCTGGACGTGGCCGAGGACGGGGGCCTGGTCCCGGGGTACGAGCTGAAGCTCAACTCCTACGACCTCGGCGTCGACATCGAGCTCTACGACCTGACACAGCGCCTGCGCTTCTCGCACCCCGAGGTGCGCAGCGTGGTGCTGACCAGCGGCAAGGACACCAACTTCTGCGCCGGCGCGAACATCCGCATGCTCGCCGGGTCGAGCCACCCGTGGAAGGTGAACTTCTGCAAGTTCACCAACGAGACCCGCAACGGCATCGAGGACATGACCGACGCCGGCCAGACCTGGATCGCGGCCCTGAACGGCACCGCGGCGGGCGGCGGGTAC
>NZ_DASXJS010000156.1:0-3504 GCF_036497245.1 Actinomycetospora sp.
CGTCCGCTCGAACTGGCCCATGTTCTCGGTGTTGATCCGGAAGTAGGCCTGCAGCGGGATGTCCACGTGGACGCCCTTGGGCACGTAGATGAACGAGCCGCCGGACCACACCGCGGAGTTCAGCGCGGAGAACTTGTTGTCCCCGGCCGGGATCACCGAGCCGAAGTACTCCTCGAACAGTTCCGGGTGCTCCCGCAGCCCGGTGTCGGTGTCCATGAAGATGACACCCTGCTCCTCGAGGTCCTCCCGGATCTGGTGGTAGACGACCTCGGACTCGTACTGGGCGGCCACACCGGAGACCAGACGGCTCTTCTCGGCCTCGGGGATGCCGAGCTTGTCGTAGGTGTCCTTGATGTCGGCGGGCAGGTCGTCCCAGGTGGCCGCCTGCTTCTCCGTCGACCGGACGAAGTACTTGATGTTGTCGAAGTGGATGCCCGACAGGTCCGAGCCCCAGCTGGGCATCGGCTTCTTGTCGAACATGCCCAGTGCCTTGAGACGGAGCTGGAGCATCCAGTCCGGCTCGTCCTTCTTCGACGAGATGTCGCGGACCACGGCCTCGTTGAGCCCACGCTGGGCGCTCGCGCCCGCGGCGTCGCTGTCGTGCCAGCCGAACTGGTAGCTCCCCAGGGAGGCGAGGGTCTCCTCCTGGGTGAGGGGCTCCTGCGGTGTGGTCCGCTCCGCGGCGGTGGTCATAAGACCTGCCTTCCCTTGACGTCGGGCCCCCCGCCGCCGGCGGCGGGGGTGGTGGTGCCCGTCTGGTCGTGCTCGTTCGCCCCGCGCGACGGCTGCGCCGGGACGTGGGTGGTGCACGCGGCGTCGCCGCGCGCGATCGTGGCGAGCCGCTGGACGTGGGTGCCCAGCAGTTCGGCGAACACCTCGGCCTCGGCCTCGCACAGCGCCGGGAACTCCGCGGCGACGTCGGCGACCGGGCAGTGGTGCTGGCACAGCTGCTCGCCGGTCACCCGTGCGTCGAGGCCGTCCTGGGCGCCCGCGCCCCGCGTGGTCGCGGCGTAGCCCTCGGCGGTGAGTGCCCCGGCGAGCCGGGCGGCGCGCTCGCCGCGGTCCGCCCCGGCCAGGACGTGCTCGCGGTGCTGTCCCACCATCGCGAGCGCCCGCTCCCGGGCGAAGGCCTTGACGGCCTCCTCCCCCGCGGCCTCGCCCAGCCTGCGCAGGGCGGCCACCGCGAGCTCGGCGGGACCGTCCTCGCCACGCCCGATGCGGGCGCGGCCGCTGGCCGTCAGGAGGAACTGGCGTGCGGGGCGGCCCCGCTTGCGTCCCGCCGAGTGCGGGGCGTCCCGCGTGGCGACGCTGCCCTCGTCGACGAGGGCGTCGAGATGACGCCGCACGCCGGGGCCGGACAGCCGCAGCTGGTCGGCGAGGACACCCGCCGTCGTCGGGCCCTGTTCCAGGAGCACGCGCACGACGGCGTCGCGGGTCCGGCCGTCTGCCGCGGACCGGGCGTGCTCGGCGTGGGCCGCGTCCGGCGAATCCACCACCACGTCGTCCACCTCCGTCCGCTCCGGTCGTTCGTGTCCGTCTCCGGGGCCGATCATGAACCCCGGCCCCGTCTTTTGACAACACCAGTCTTGCCTATATCCCCGTGGGCGGCAAAGTCGGCCCCCGGGGGCGTGTCACAGGTCACCCGGCCGGGGTCGAACAGGCGTGTCACGGGCCCTCGGTATCGTTCCCGAGGTGACGGCCACGGCACCGACGGCGCCTCCGGAGGAGCCCTCGCCGTCGGGACCCGCCACGGCGGACACCGGCGCGAGCGGCGCCGAGGCGCCCGCGACTCCCGACGAGCGCCGCAGGCTGCGGTTCTGCCGGCGCTTCGGGTTCACCGGCTCGCTGCTGATGGCGGTCGGCGCCCTCGGCTGCGGCGCGATGCCTGCCTCGGCGTACAACCCGCTGCTCGGCGTGCGGGTGCTCGGCCTGCCCGCCCGGCTGCCCACCGTCTCGCTCGCGACCGCCTACGTCGGCATGGGCATGATGGTGCTGGCGTGGCTCTGGCTGGGCCGGCTCGCGTGGCCCGGGCGCGTCCGCCTCACCGTCCGCCAGCTCACCCGCATCCTCGTCATGTGGGCCGCGCCGCTGGCCGTCGCGCCGCCGCTGTTCTCCACCGACGTGTACGGCTACCTCTCGCAGTCCGAGGTGGTCTCGCGCGGGTTCGACCCCTACGTCTTCGGCGCCGCGCAGGCGCTGGGCCTCGACGACCCCCTGGTCGCCAGCATCCCGACGATATGGCGCACCACGCCCTCGCCGTACGGGCCCGGGTTCCTCACCTTCGGCCGGCTGGTCACCGCGATCGCCGGCGACGACATCGTGCTCGGCGTCTACCTGCACCGCGTGCTGGCCCTGGTCGGCATCGGCCTGGTCATCTGGGCGGCGCCCCACCTGGCGCGGCGCGCGGGCGTCGAGCCGATCGCGGCCGTGTGGCTGGCCGTCAGCCCGCTGGTCCTCTTCCACCTGGTCTCGGGCATCCACAACGACGCGATCATGCTCGGTGTCGTCTTCTTCGGCCTCGAGATCGGGTTCCGGCGGTCCTGGTTCCTCGGCGCGGTGATCATCGGGCTCGGCGCCTCGGGCAAGATCCCCGCGATCCTTGCGCTGGCGTTCCTGTCCGCGCACGTCGCCCGCGAGCGCTGCCTCGCCGCAGGCGGTGACCCACGGGGCCGGGAGGGGATCCTCTCGCTGGTCCGCTGGGGTGCGCTCGTGTCGGCCACCGGGCTGGCGGCGGTGGGCGCGGTGTCGGTGCTCTCCGGGCTGGGCTTCGGGTGGATCACCGCGCTGTCGGTGCCCAACCTGCTGCGCAGCTGGCTCTCGATCACCACCGACCTCGGCGTGCTCGGCGGTCAGGTCGGGATCGCGCTGCAGCTCGGCGACCACACCGACGCCGTCCTCTCGCTCACCCGCTCGGCGGGGCTCGGCGTCGCGGCCCTCGTGTGCGCCCTGCTGGTGCTCGCGGTCCTGCGCGGCCGGCTGCACCCGGTGGCGGGCGTCGCCTACGGGTTCGGCGCGGTCTTCCTCGCCGGCCCGGTGCTGCACCCCTGGTACCTGCTGTGGCTGATGGTCCCGCTCGCCGCCTCGGTCACCGCGCCGCGCATCCGGGGCGTGGCCGTCGCGGTCTGCGCGTCGGTGGCGCTGCTCGTACCGCCGACCGGGAACGACTTCACCTTCCGGGCCTACCAGCTCCCGATGGCGATCTTCGCCGCGCTCGCCGTCGCGGTCGTGCCGCTGCTCGCCGCGCGGGGGCACACCCCGCGCATCCCGCCCCGGCGCACCGATCAGGCCGAGCCCGACCCGGTCACCGAGGAGCACTCCTGAGCGGGCCGTCCGGTCGTACCCGTGCATCCCTGCCCGCTTCCCCGCGACCTAGGGTGGTCGCCGTGGGCAGCACCGACGGTCGCGCTCCGCTGCGCCCCGACTCCGACGCGCCGGCGGTCGAGGTGCGCGACCTCGTGGTGCGCTACGGCGAGACGACCGCCGTGGACGGGCTGGATCTCGACC
>NZ_DASXJS010000157.1:0-33073 GCF_036497245.1 Actinomycetospora sp.
ATCGAGATCATGTCGCCCTCGCTGACGACGATCCCGCCGGGCGCGGTGAACTTCTTGCCCTTGGTGTCGACCTCGAGCTCGTCGGCGCCGCAGACGCAGGTCTTGCCCATGCCGCGGGCGACCACGGCCGCGTGGCTGGTCTTGCCGCCGCGACTGGTCAAGATGCCCTGGGCGGCGATCATGCCGTGCAGGTCGTCCGGGTTGGTCTCGCGGCGGACCAGGATCACCTTCTCGCCCTGGGCGGCCTGCTCGACCGCCGTGACGGAGTCGAAGACGGCCTTGCCGACCGCGGCGCCCGGGGACGCGCTGATCCCCTTGGCGATCTTGGTGACCTCGCCGCTGGTGTCGAAGCGGGGGAACATGAGCCGGGCCAGTTCCTCGCCGGAGACCCGGCGGACCGCCTCGTTCTCATCGATCAGGCCCTGGTCCACCAGCTGCATGGCGATGCGGAAGGCGGCCGCGGCGGTGCGCTTGCCCACCCGGGTCTGCAGCATCCACAGCTTGCCGCGCTCGATGGTGAACTCGATGTCGCACAGGTCGCGGTAGTGGTGCTCCAGCGTCGCCATGATCGACATGAGCTCGTCGTAGGACTCCTTGTCGATCCGCTCGAGCTCGGTGAGGGCCAGGGTGTTGCGGATGCCGGCGACGACGTCCTCGCCCTGCGCGTTCTGCAGGTAGTCGCCGTAGACGCCCCGCGCGCCCGACGCCGGGTCGCGCGTGAACGCCACGCCGGTGCCGGAGTCCATACCGAGGTTGCCGAACACCATCGAGCAGACGCTCACGGCGGTCCCGAGGTCGGCCGGGATGCGCTCCTGGCGCCGGTAGACGTTCGCCCGAGGGGAATTCCACGAGTCGAAGACCGCCCGGACGGCCAGGTCCATCTGCTCGCGCGGGTCCTGCGGGAAGTCCCGGTCGGCGTACTTGCGCACGACGCCCTTGAACGTCTCCACCAGGGTGGCGAGGTCGGCCGCGTCCAGGTCGAGGTCGTTCTTCGTGCCCTTGGCGTGCTTCGCCGCGTCCAGGGCCTCGGCGAAGTGCTCGGCCTCGATACCGAGCACGGTCGCGCCGAACATCTGGACCAGGCGCCGGTAGGAGTCCCAGGCGAAGCGGTCGTCGCCGGCCTGGGTGGCCAGGCCGTGCACCGAGGAGTCGTTGAGGCCGACGTTGAGGACGGTCTCCATCATCCCGGGCATCGAGAACTTGGCGCCGGAGCGGACCGAGACCAGCAGGGGGTCGTCGGGCTGCCCGAGCTGCTTGCCCATCGTCTTCTCGAGCGCGGTGAGGTGGTCGGTGACCTCACCCGGCATGCCGTCGGGCTCCTGCCCCCCGGCGAGGTAGGCCCGGCAGGCCTCGGTCGTGATCGTGAATCCCGGGGGCACCGGCAGCCCCAGGTTCGTCATCTCCGCGAGGTTGGCGCCCTTGCCGCCCAGCAGGTCCTTCTGGTCCCTGTCGCCCTCGGCGAAGTCGTAGACGAACTTCGTCATGGTCACCCGTCCCCTGGTCCCCAGCCCGCCCCTGCCGGCGGCACCCGAAGACGCTGGCACCTTCCGGCGCGCGACACCATGGCCGAACGGGGAGTGGACCTGCGTCCTTCTCGATTCAGAAGGGCGCGAGCGACCGTCAGGCGGGCGGGGCGGTGGCCCCGTCCTTGGGGAGGAGCACCTCGCCCTCGAGGCCGTCCGGGTCGCGGAAGAACAGGCTGTACGCGCCACCGAAGTCGTTCACCGTGCCGTCGGAGGCGCCGTGCTCCACGAGGCGGCCGCGGATCGTGGAGAACGCCTCGGGCGACGCCGCGTGCAGTCCGAAATGGTCCAGACGGCCGCGGTGCCACATCGGCGTCTGGCGATCCGCCTCCTCGCTGGACGGCACGGTGAAGACGTTCAGTTCCGTGTGCGGGCCGATGCGGAAGACGGTCATCGTCTCCTCGCCGTGCATGCCGTGCGGGACCGTCTCGCCGATCTCGGCGTCGAAGACCGCCGCGTAGAACGCGCCCAGCCGGGCGGCGTCGTGGCTGAGGGTTGCGATGTGGTCCACGCCGTCGAGCAGCACGCCGCCGATCGTCCGCCCGGGTCGGCGCCCGGGCAAGCCGGTCTTCCCGCGAGACCGGTGCGTCGCCCTCTCGATCGAGCAGGAATCGAGAAGCGATCGTCCGCCGCCCCGCTCTAGGTTGATCACATGAAGGCGATGACATGTCGACAACTCGGCGGGCCGTGCGAGGTCGAGCTCCAGGGGGACAGCGCCGATGAGGTGATCAAGGGGCAGGACAAGCATCTGCAGGACATGGTGGCGCAGGGCGACACGTCGCACGAGGAAGCGAACGCGGAGATGCGCTCGAGGTGGAAGCACCCGGTCGCGGGGATGAAGTGGTACAAGAAGGCCAAGAACGATTTCGCCGCCCTCCCGGACCGCTAGGGGCAGGCGAGAGAGAACTCCGCCGTGATCGCGCCCCGTCGATGACGGCCGGTGAACGTCATCCGCCCGGCCGCGGTCTCGCTTCCGTCGCGACTGTCCGCACGGCAGGGTGGAGGCTCCGCATCCCGCGCCGACGTCGGCGCGGCCCGACGGAGGACGGCGCTGCATGGTCGACGACCCGGACGACACGGACCCCGACCCCGCAGGGACCGAGGAGTGGCGCGAGGCGCTCGAGTCGGTGCTGGCCGTCGAGGGCCCGCAGCGCGCGCACGACCTGCTCGACGAGCTCATCGGCCAGGCCCGCCGCGCGGGCGCCCGGGTGCCGTACTCGGCCACCACGCCGTACGTGAACACCATCCCGGTCGACGCCGAGCCGCCGCACCCCGGTGACCGCGCGGTCGAACACCGCATCCGGTCGGCGATCCGCTGGAACGCCGTCGCCACCGTGCTCCGCGCGAACAAGGAGTCCTCCGAGCTCGGCGGGCACATCGCGAGCTTCCAGTCCGCGGCCACGCTCTACGACACCGGCTTCCAGCACTTCTGGCACGCGCCGTCGGAGTCCCACGGCGGTGACCTCGTGATGATGCAGGGCCACTCCTCGCCGGGGATCTACGCGCGGGCCTTCCTCGAGGGGCGCCTGACCGAGGCGCAGATGGACGCCTTCCGACAGGAGGCCGGCGGGGAGGGCCTGTCGTCGTACCCGCACCCGTGGCTGATGCCGGACTTCTGGCAGTTCCCGACGGTGTCGATGGGTCTCGGCCCGCTGATGGCGATCTACCAGGCGCGGTTCCTCAAGTACCTGCACGGGCGGGGGCTCGCCGACACCGAGAACCGGCACGTGTGGGCCTTCCTCGGTGACGGCGAGATGGACGAGCCGGAGTCGCTCGGCGCGATCTCGCTGGCCGGCCGCGAGCACCTCGACAACCTGATCTTCGTCGTGAACTGCAACCTGCAGCGCCTCGACGGCCCGGTCCGCGGCAACGGCAAGATCATCCAGGAGCTGGAGGGCGTCTTCCGGGGCGCAGGCTGGAACGTCGTCAAGGTCATCTGGGGCAGCCGGTGGGACGAGCTGCTCAAGCGCGACAGCACCGGCCGGCTCCACCAGCTCATGGAGGAGTGCGTCGACGGCGAGTACCAGACCTTCAAGTCCAAGGACGGCGCCTACGTCCGGGAGCACTTCTTCGGCAGGTACCCCGAGACCGCGGCGATGGTCGAGGACTGGACCGACGCCGAGATCTGGGCGCTGACCCGCGGCGGGCACGACCCGTCGAAGATCTACGCCGCGTACTCGGCGGCGGTGACCGAGCCCGACCACCCGACGGTGATCCTCGCCAAGACCGTCAAGGGCTACGGGATGGGCGAGGCCGGCGAGGGCCAGAACATCTCGCACCAGCAGAAGAAGATGGCCGGCGAGCAGCTGCGCATCTTCCGGGACCGTTTCGACCTGCCCGTCGGTGACGCCGACGTCGACGAGCTGCCCTACCTGAGCTTCGCGCCCGACTCCGAGGAAGCGGTGTACCTGCGCGGCCACCGTGAGGCGCTCGGCGGGTCGCTCCCCGCGCGACGGCGACGCTCGGAGTCGCTCGAGGTCCCTGACGTCTCCGCGTTCGGGGCGCAGCTCGCCGGCTCCGGGGAGCGTCGGATCTCGACGACGATGGCGTTCGTCCGGGTGCTCAACACGCTGCTGCGGGACAAGAAGGTCGGCAAGCGCGTGGTGCCGATCGTGCCCGACGAGTCGCGGACCTTCGGCATGGAAGGCATGTTCCGGCAGTTCGGGATCTTCTCCCGGGTGGGCCAGCTCTACACGCCCGAGGACGAGGGCCAGCTGATGTCCTACCGCGAGGACCGCCGCGGCCAGCTGTTGCAGGAGGGCATCAACGAGCTGGGCGCGATGTCGTCGTGGATCGCGGCGGCCACGGCCTACTCGACCAGCGACTGCCCGATGATCCCGTTCTACATCTACTACTCGATGTTCGGGTTCCAGCGGGTCGGCGACCTCGCGTGGGCCGCGGGCGACCTGCGCGCCCGCGGCTTCCTGCTCGGTGGCACGGCCGGGCGGACCACGCTCAACGGCGAGGGCCTGCAGCACGAGGACGGGCACTCGCACGTGTTCTCGTCGGTGATCCCGAACTGCGTGTCCTACGACCCGACCTTCGCCCACGAGGTCGCGGTGATCGTCGCGGACGGGCTGCGGCGGATGTACGTCGAGCAGGAGGACGTCTTCTACTACCTGACCCTGATGAACGAGAACTACGAGCACCCCGCGATGCCGGGCCTGGGCGACGAGGCGGCCGAGTCGGCGGTGCGCGAGGGCATCGTCCGGGGCCTGTACCTGCTCAGCGAGGGCACGCCGGCCGTGAAGCCGGGCGCGCGGAAGTCGCGGGCCAGGCAGAAGCCGCGGGTGCAGCTGATGGGCTCGGGGACGATCCTGCGCGAGGTCATGGCCGCGGCGGAGATGCTCGCCGAGGACTGGGGCGTCGTCGCCGACGTCTGGAGCGCGCCCAGCTTCACCGAACTGCGCCGTGACGGCATGGACGTCGAGCGCTGGAACATGCTGCACCCGACCGCGGTTCCCCGGCGGTCCTGGGTGGAGCAGCAGCTCGCGGACCGACCGGCCGGGCCTGTCGTCGCCGCGACCGACTACATGCGGGCGTTCCCCGACCAGATCCGGGCCTGGGTCGGCGGGCGCCGCTACGAGGTGCTCGGCACCGACGGCTTCGGCCGCTCGGACTACCGGCGGGCGCTCCGCGATTTCTTCGAGGTCGACCGGCGCTACGTCACCGTCGCCGCCCTCTCGGCGCTGGCCCACGACGGGGCGATCGAGTACTCGGTCGTCGCCGATGCGATCGCGCGCTATGAGATCGACCCCGACCGGCCCGCGCCGGCACACGCCTGAGATCCGATCGGAGACCACCTTCAGATGTCGGCCCCCGCTGCTACCCAGGTCACCGTCCCGGACATCGGCGACTTCTCCGACGTCCCGATCATCGAGGTCCACGTCTCGCCCGGCGACGTCATCGCCGTCGACGACCCGTTACTGACCCTCGAGTCGGACAAGGCGACGATGGACGTGCCGTCGTCGCACGCCGGGCTGGTCACCGAGGTGCTGGTCGCCGTCGGCGGCCAGGTCAGCAAGGGCACGCCCGTCGTCGTGCTCGACGCGGGGGAGGGCGAGGCGGTCGAGGACGGTGCCGCCGCACCGCCGCCTGCCCGGGGGCGCGCCGTCGCCGAGGCCGAGGTCGCCGCGCAGGAACCGCCGACGGAGACCGCCGCGCCCGCGCCCGCGCCGTCGCCGTCCACCAACGGCACGTCCGACCTACCGCCACACGCGGGGCCGAGCGTGCGCAAGCTCGCCCGGGAGTTCGGTGTCGACCTCGCGACCATCCCCGCGACCGGGCCCAAGGGTCGGATCACGAAGAACGACCTGCTGGGCTTCGTGCGGGGGGCAGGCGCAGCGACGGGCACTGCGGGCGCCGCGCCACCGGCCGCCGCCGCGCCGGCCCCGTCGTCGGGAGGCATGGGCATCCCGGAGGTCCCGGCGCAGGACTTCTCGGTGTTCGGCCCCGTCGAGACCCAGCCGCTGTCGCGGATCACCCGCATCTCGGGGCCGTTCCTGCACCGGTCGTGGCTGAACGTCCCGCACGTCACGCACAACGACGACGCCGACATCACCGACACCGACCGCTACCGCAAGGAGCTGGACACCGCCGCCAAGAACGAGGGCTACCGGGTCACGCTGCTGGCGTTCCTCATGAAGGCCGCGGTCTCGGCGCTCAAGGCCTTCCCGACGGTGAACGCCTCGCTGACCCCCGAGAAGGACGCGCTGATCCTCAAGCGCTACTACCACCTCGGGGTCGCGGTCGACACGCCCGGCGGCCTCGTCGTGCCGGTCGTCCGCGACGTCGACCGGAAGGGCCTCGTCGAGCTCTCGAAGGAGCTGGGCGAGGTGTCCGCCCGCGCCCGCGACGGCAAGCTCACCGCCGACGACATGCGCGGCGGCACCTTCACGATCTCCTCGCTGGGCGGGATCGGCGGCACCGCGTTCACCCCGATCGTCAACGCGCCCGAGGTCGCCATCCTCGGCGTCGTGCGCTCCCGCGTCGCGCCGGTGTGGGACGGCGAGGCGTTCCAGCCGCGCACCCTGCTGCCGCTGTGCCTGTCGTACGACCACCGCGTCATCGACGGGGCCCTGGCCGCGCGCTTCACCCGCCACCTCGCCCACGTGATGGGCGACGAGCGGCGGCTGCTCCTGTAAGGCCACCTACGTCCCGAACCCCCGCCGAAGGAGCACCCCATGGCCGGCGAGATCGTCGTCGAGGTCCCCGACATCGGGGACTTCTCCGACGTCCCCGTGATCGAGGTCCACGTGACGGCGGGCAGCGAGATCGCGCTCGACGAGCCGTTGCTGACCCTCGAGTCCGACAAGGCGACCATGGACGTCCCGGCCGAGCACGCCGGGACGGTGCGTGAGGTGCGGATCTCCGTCGGCGACCGCGTCTCCCGGGGCAGCGCGATCCTCCTTCTCGACCCGGTCGACGCGGGCACGGACGCCCCGTCGTCGACCCCGGCCCCGGCGGCGAAGACCACCACCTCGCCCGCCCCCGCGGCCTCCGCAGCGAAGCCCGCGGCACCCGCCGCGGTCTCCGACGGCGCCGAGGACCGCCACGTCGGGCTGCTGGTGCTCGGGGCCGGGCCCGGCGGCTACACCGCGGCGTTCCGCGCGGCCGACCTCGGCCTCGACGCGATGATCGTGGACGGCCGCGACACCCTCGGCGGGGTCTGCCTCAACGTCGGCTGCATCCCCTCGAAGGCGCTGCTGCACGCGGCCAAGGTGATCGCGGAGACCCAGGAGATGGGCGAGCACGGGCTCACGTTCTCCGCGCCGACGATCGACCTCGACAAGCTCCGGTCGTGGAAGGACGGCGTCGTCGCGAAGCTCGTGGGTGGCCTCGCGGGGCTGGCCAAGCAGCGCAAGGTCGCGACACTGCAGGGGACCGGACGCTTCGTCTCGCCGCACCGGGTGGAGGTGACGGGGGCGGACGGCACGACGACGGTCGTCGGGTTCGACCAGGTGATCGTCGCGGCAGGCTCCGAATCGGTGCGACTGCCGTTCGTCCCGCACGACGACCCGCGGGTACTCGACTCCACCTCCGCGCTCGAGATCGAGCACATCCCGGAGCGGCTGCTCGTGCTCGGCGGCGGGATCATCGGGCTGGAGATGGCCACGGTGTACGCCGAGCTGGGCTCGCAGATCACCGTCGTGGAGCTGATGGATCAGCTCATCCCGGGCGCCGACCCCGACATCGTGAAACCGCTGGCCCGCCACATCGGCCGTCGCTACGAGAACGTGTACCTCTCCACCAAGGTCACGAACGTCGAGGCCACCAGCAGCGGGCTCACCGTCTCCTTCGAGGGGAAGAAGGCCCCGGAGACGGACACGTTCGACGCCGTCCTCGTCGCCGTCGGGCGGGTGCCGAACGGGTCGGTCCTCGGGCTCGACGCGGCCGGAGTCGCCGTGACCGAGCGCGGCTTCGTCCCGGTCGACGAGCAGATGCGCACCGACCAGCGGCACGTGTTCGCGATCGGCGACGTCGTCGGCCAGCCCATGCTCGCGCACAAGGCGGTGCACGAGGGGAAGGTCGCCGCCGAGGTCGCGGCGGGCAAGCCCAGCGCGTTCGACGCCCGGGTGATCCCCTCGGTGGCCTACACCGACCCGGAGGTCGCCTGGGTCGGGGTGACCGAGACCGAGGCGAAGGCCCGCGGTCTCGCCTACGGGTCGGGCACCTTCCCCTGGGCGGCGTCCGGTCGCTCGCTCTCGCTGGGCCGGTCCGAGGGCGTCACCAAGGTCCTCTTCGACACCGACACCGACCGCATCATCGGCGCCGGGATCGTCGGGCCCGCCGCGGGCGACCTCATCGCCGAGACGGCCCTGGCGATCGAGATGGGCGCCGACGCGACCGACATCGGGCTCACGATCCACCCCCACCCGACGCTCTCCGAGACGATCGGGATGGCCGCCGAGGCCTTCGAGGGCACCCTCACCGACCTCTACCTGCCGAAGAAGCGGTCGCGCTGACGTCGTCGGGACCTACCCCTGCGCGGTCGGCCGAACCACGATCTCCCCGACGTCGACCGCAGCGGGCTCCCCGATCGCGAACGCAATGGCCCGGGCGATCGCCTCGGCGGGGATACCGATCTCGTCCATGCGGGTCTGGCCCTGCGCGACCGTCTCGGGGTCGGCGCCCGAGGCGGCGACGAGCTCGGTGACGGTCATCCCCGGTGACACCGCGGTCACCCGCAGGCCCGGTCCCGCCTCCTGGCGCAGTGCCTCGGAGAGCGTCCGGACCGCGTTCTTGGTGGCGGCGTAGACCGCCTGCCCGGGCACGATCCGCAACCCGGACGTGGACACCACGTTCACCACGTGGCCCGCGCCCTGGCGCCGGAACACCGGCAGCGCAGCCGCGACCCCGTGGAGCACGCCACGGAGGTTCACGTCGATCATCTCGTCCCAGTGGTCGACGTCGAGCGAGTCCAGCGGCTCGACGTGCGCGACCCCGGCGTTGTTGACGATCACGTCGAGCCGGCCGTGGGTCTCGACGGCGAGGTCGACGAGGGCCGCCACGTCCTCGCGTCGCCGGACGTCGGTGACCCGGGCGACGGCGCCGGTCGCCGCAGCCACCGCGTCCAGACGCTCGGCGCGACGTGCTCCCAGCACCACCCGCGTGCCCCGGTCGGCGAGCAGGCGCGCGGTCGCCTCGCCGATCCCACTGCTCGCCCCGGTGATCACGACGACGGGTTGGTCCATGTCGGCTCCTCTTATGCGATAGGGCTATTACACATTAGAGTAACAGGCCTATCGCATCAGGGGGTGCTCGTGTCGGGAGGTCCGCGCCTTCGGGGCCGCTACCACCACGGCGACCTGGCCCCCGCGCTCGTCGAGGCCGGTCTGGCCCAGCTGGGCGAGCGCGGCCCGGCTGCGTTCTCGGTCGCCGAGGTGGCCCGCAGGGTGGGCGTCAGCACCGCGGCGCCCTACCGGCACTTCGCCGACCGCGACACCTTTCTCGCTGCCGTGGCGGCCCGTGCGGCCACGCTGCTCGCGGCCGCGATGACCGAGGCGGTCGACGGCCTGGCCGACCCCGCCGAGCGGCTCGCCGGGGCGGCGGGCGCATACGCGGCCTTCGTCGCGGAGCACCGGGTCGGCCTCGACGTGATCTTCTCCCCGGGCCTGCGTGCGGTCCGCGACACCGACCTCGCCGCGACCGGGCGCGCGGTGATGTCGCGGCTGCTCGACCCCTCCCGGGAGCTCGCGGGCGACGGCGCGCTCCACCTCGTCGAGCAGGTGGTCGCGCTGGCCCACGGGTACGGCACCCTCGATGCCGACGGGTTCCTCACCGCCGACCGCGTCACCGACGAACCCACCACGGCGCGTGCCCGTCGCGCGGCTCTCGCGCTGATCGCCGGGGCGTCGGGCGCAGGCGCGCGGGCTGTCGTCCCGCCGTCGCGCCCGTAGAGTGGTGCGGGTCACAGTCCGGTCGGTCCGGACCACGCGCGAACGCGGCGGAGGTACGAGCGGATGATCACCGGGCCCGAGCCCCTGCCGCGCGGCGCGGCACCGTTCGACACCACCGGCATCACCCGCGGCTCCGACGCGATCGCCCGCTACGACCACCTCGCGCCGTCGGTGGTGGCGATGGTGCGCGCGTCGGTGGAGCGCCACCCCGACGTCGAGGCGCTCGTCGAGGTCGGCGGGGAGCGGCTGACCTACGCCGAGCTCTGGGACCGCGCAGCGCGGGTCGCCGGCGGCCTCGTCACCGACGGGGTGGGCCGCGGCGATCGGGTGGCCTCGTTGTTGCCCGCGGGGGTGGACTGGGTCGTCGGGTTCCTCGGCACCCTGCTCGCCGGCGCGGTCGCCGTCCCCGTCAACACGCGATTCGCCCCGCCCGAGGTCGCCCACGTGCTGGAGGACAGTGGCGCGGCGGCCATCCTTCGTCCCGGGTCACCGCTGCCGTCGGGTCACCCGGAGGCCCTCGACGACCTGGTGCCCGGCGACCTGGCCGCGATCTTCTACACGAGCGGCACGACCGGGCGGCCGAAGGGCGCGCGGACGACGCACGGCAACTTCCTCGCGAACGTCGAGACCGCGATCCGGGTGATCGGGATCGACCGCGCCGAGGGCCCGAGGCTGCGGAACCTCGTGTCCGTGCCGCTGTTCCACGTCACGGGGTGCAACTCCCAGCTGTTGGTGCAGCTCGGCCTGGGTGGCACCACCGTGGTGCTGCCGACCTTCGAGGGTGGCGCGTTCGTGCGCACGATCGTCGACGAGCGGATCGACACCCTGGTGAGCGTCCCGGCGATCTACGGGCTGACGCTGGCCCGGGACGATCTCGGCGTCGACCTCTCCCATGTGCAGCGGCTGACCTACGGCGGGGCACCGATCGCGCCCGCGCTGGTGCGGCGCCTGCAGGAGCGGCTCCCACGGGCCCGGCTCGGCAACGGCTTCGGCCTCACCGAGACCAGCTCCATCGCCACCTTCCTGCCCCACGACCGGGCCGCCGAGAACGCCGACGCCGTAGGCTTCGCGGCCCCGGTCGTCGACCTGGCGCTCGCCGACACGGACGAGGCCGGGGTCGGCGAGCTGCTGGTCCGCGGCCCCAACGTGGTCGACGGCTACTGGGCCGCCCCCGAGGCGACCGGGGCGACGTTCGTCGACGGCTGGCTGCACAGCGGCGACCTCGCCCGGGTCGACGACGGGATCGTGCGGGTCGTCGACCGCGCCAAGGACGTGATCAACCGTGGCGGCGAGAACGTGTACTCGGTGGAGGTCGAGAACGCCCTCGCGGGAGCGCCCGGCGTCGCCGACGCGGCCGTGGTGGGGGTCCCCGACGACGTCATGGGGGAGAAGGTCGGGGCCGTGATCGTGGGGGCCGGCGTCGACGTCCGCGCGGTCCTGGACCATCTCGACACCCAGCTGGCCGACTTCAAGATCCCCCAGTACGTCGTCGTGACGACCGGCCCGCTGCCGCGCAACCCGGGCGGGAAGCTCCTCAAGCGGACCCTGCGCGAGGACACCGACTGGGGCTCGCCGGTGCGCGGCCGATGAGCTGAACCCGGCCGAAGAAGCCGGGACCCGGACCAGCCACACCTGGCCTCGTACGGCAAGGTCATGCGGGCTGTGGCACAACTATGTGATCGCGGCTCGGTCGGGTCGATGCTCTCCCGATCGGGACCGCGCGGCACACGCCCGGGCGTCCCGGTGCGGGGGAGGGCGGGGCATGAGGTGCGGATCGGGGTCACGCGGGGTACGCCGATACGCCGCGCGCCTCGTCGTGGCCCTCGCCCTCGTGGTCCTCGCGGCGGGATGCGGGACGAGTCCGGCTCCGCCGGCGTCGGGCGCGGTCCGGGCCGACGTGGTGGGGCCGCCGCAGATCACCGCGAATGCCGCGACGGCACCCCTTCCCGCGGGGACGCCGGGAGTGGGGAAGCCGGCCGTCGTGATCGGGACGAAGGACTTCTCCGAGCAGTTCCTCCTCGGCGACCTCTACGCCCAGGCGCTGCGTGCGAAGGGCTTCACCGTGACCCTGGACCAGAACGTGGGCGACAGCGAGATCATCGACTCGGCCTTCGCCTCGAACCAGATACAGATGTATCCGGAGTACCTCGGTGAGATCGCCTCCGGCCTCGCGCTGGCGCCGGCAGGCGGCACCGCGTTGGCGACCTACCAGCAGGCCGCCCAGTTCGAGCAGGCCCAGCGGGCCGCGACGATCCTGCTGCAGACGCCCTACCAGAACACCGACGTCCTGGTCGTCCGCAGAGACCTCGCCGATCGCTACGGCCTGCGGTCGGTGCCGGACCTCGCGAAGATCGGGCCGGGAGGCAGCGGGGTACGGGTCGCCGCCCAACCACCGTTCCGTACGCGCCAGAACGGCCTCGTCGGGATGGCCCAGGTGTACGGACTGAGCAACGTGCAGTTCCTCGCCGTGGGCCCCGACGAGACGTACGGCGCCCTGGAGGCGGGCCAGGCCCAGGTGGCCGACGGCTTCAGCACCGACGCCCAGCTCACCTCCGGAGACTTCGTCGAGCTCGACGATCCGCAGAACATCTTCGGGTTCCAGTACGTGGCCCCGGTGGTGAAGCAGGCGACGATCGCCGCCCAGGGTCCGGAGTTCGCCCAGACCTGCAACTGGGTGAGCTCCCTCCTGACCGTCTCCGAGATCCGCGCGATGAACCAGCAGGTCCAGCTCGGGGGAGCGGACGAGGCGACCGTGGCGACCCAGTTCCTGACCCGGCACGGTCTGCGATGACCGCCGTCGCGGGGCCGCGGGCGACGACGGACACGCTCCGGGACCCGTCGCGGTGGCGGCGGGTGCTGGCGGGTGGCACGACCCCGGGCCGGCTCTGGCGCTGGGGCGTGGCGCTGGTGCTGGCCTGCCTGCTCACGGCGATGGTCAGCGGGCTCTCCGGCTCGACCCGCACGAACGCGACGGGCGCCGACGGTGTCCGTCTCGCGTCGCTGGACTACGACACCGCCGAGCTCTACGAGGCGCTCGAAGGCGCCAACGCCTCGGCGGCCACCGGGATCGGCGCCGACCGCACCACCTCGCCGACGGCGCTCGCGAGCTACGGCAGCTATGTCACCAGCGCCTACCTGCGCCTCGACCACGCCCGGGGGCAGCTCGAGGCGGACGGTGCGGGTGCGGCCGACGCCGAGTCCATCGCCTACGGACTGCCCCGGTACACCGCCGGGGTCGACGCGGCGCAGGCCCTGCGCGACCTGAACCCCGCGCAGGCCCAGATCGACCTGGCCAGTGCCGGCCAGCTGATGAGCTCCACCATCCTGCCCACCGCGGACGATCTCCAGCGCATGCAGCGGGACGCGCTGACGGCGGACTACCAGCAGGCCGGTGGGTTCCCGCTCGGCGTCGCCGTGCTCGGCGTCGTGACCCTGGTCGGCCTGGTGGTCCTGTCCGTCCGGGAGGCCCGGCGCACCAAGCGAATGCTGAGCATCGGCCTCGTCGTCGCCGTGATCGCGACGGTCGCCGCCCTGGTCTGGTGGGCGACGGCGACGATCGTCGCGACCGGGCACGTCGACGACGCCCGTGCGCACAACGCGTCCGCGGGCGCGCTCGCCCAGGCCCGCATCGTCATGCTGCAGACCCGCAGTACCGAGACGGCCGCTCTCCAGGCAGGCACACCCACCGCGGCGGTCACCGCGAGCGCGAATGCCCGGTTCACCGCCGACTTCGACCAGGTGCTGCGACCCGGGGGGCTGCTCGACGCGGCGCAGCCGAGCCCCGACCTCGGCACGATCCGGAACGCGGTGACCGCCTGGCAGACGGCTCTGCAGGTCCAGGGGGCGGGCACCGACGGATCCCGGGTCGCGTTCACCCAGCTGACCTCGGTCCTCGGCGACGCGATCGACTCCGAACGGGGCGAGCGCACCGACGCGGTCGCCGCCGCCGCGACCGCATTCACCGGCCTCGCCCCGGGCCCGGCCGCGCTGCTGGTGCTCGCCGCGCTCGGGACGGCTCTCGGCGTCCGGGCCCGGCTGCTCGAGTACCAGGGGCCCCGAGGCACCCGAGCGGCACGCGCGACCTAGAACCGCACGGCTGCTCCCGCTGCACGAGACGGGCTGAGCGGGCTCAGCCTGCCCCGACCTCCAGGTCCCCCTCGTCCCCGTCCCGCGCGGCTCCGCCCCCCACGGCACCGCTTCCCGCGGCACCGTCCGGCTCCGGGGGCCCTGCGTCGTGCTCGGGTGTCGGGAGCAGGCCCGCGTCGTAGGCGGCCACCACGGCGCCCCGGCGGTCGCCCACCCCGAGCTTCGCGTAGATCGCGCCGACCTGGGTCTTCACGGTGTTCACCGAGACCTGCAGCTCCTGCGCGATCTCGCTCATCGTCGCCAGCGAGGGCAGCAGCCCCAGGACGGCGGTCTCCCGCTCGCTCAGCGCGTCCACCGGTCCGGCCCGGCGCCCGGGCGGCCCGGCCGCCAGCGCCCGGCGGACGAAGCCGTCGGTGTCGCCGAAGCTGCCGACCTGGTGGGCCATGAGGCGGCGGACCGGACCGGGGGAGTGCGCGAACGGGCGCACCAGGCCGAGCGGTGCGGCCCGGTCGAGGGCGCCCCGCAGGGAGGTCCGGGCGCCCGCGGGGTCGGTGACGACCTGGCCCGCGCCGATCTGCCGCAGCCGGGCCTCGATCTCGCTCTCGGCCAGGAGGGCGGGGACCGAGCCGTCCACGAGCGGGCGCAGCGACGGCCCGGCCGCCGGGTCAGCCCGGTACGCCATGAGGAGCACGTCGCCGGTCGTGCCGACCCGCGCCGTGATCCACCGGCGGACCGCGCGGGCGTGCTCGGTCCGGCCCGCGGCGACGGCCATCTCGTGCTCCAGCATCGCGACCAGGGTCGCCTCCCGGCTCGCGAGGGCCCGGTCGGAGAAGGTGGTGCGTGCCCGCCGGATCTCCTCGAGGCCCTCGGCCGGACGTCCGCCGTCGGCCGCGGCGGCGCCGTGGAGGGCGTGCAACCGGAGACGCACGGCCGGGTGGGCGCTCTCCCCGGCCACGTCGAGGCCCTCGGCGGCGTGGCGCAGGGCGTCCGCGGGGCGGGCCCGCAGGAGCGAGGCGTAGGCAAGCACGGAGTGCGCCGAGACCGCCGCCACCGCGCGCCGACAGCCGCCCTCCGCCGCGGCGGCGACGGCCGCCGAGGCGTGACGCTCCATCCCGGCGGCGTCGGAGCCCAGGAGATCGGCAGTGGCGAGCAGGGCCGCGCACCGCATCGTCAGGTACGACCAGCCCCAGGCCCGGGCCGTTGAGAGCGCGAGCTCCAGCGGGCGCCGGGCCGCGGCGGGCTCGCCGGCCAGGAGCAGGAGGCGCGCGCCCTCGCACGCCGCGTCCAGCGCCTCGGCGGCGACGGCTCCCGCCTCCCGGGCGCGATCGGTCCCGCCCGCCCCCGGTCCGTCGAGGCCCGGCCCGATCGCCCGCACCCGGTCCCGCAGCGCCCGCAGGGTCGCCAGCTCACCGCCCGCGTCGCCCGCGCCGCCGCCGAGGGCGGTCGTGGCCGAGTCGAGCAGGTCCTCCGCGCGGCGCAGCCACCGGTCTCCGGCGACGGCCGTCGACTCGAGCCCCCGGAGCCCGGCACGCAGTTCCTCGTGATGCCCGCTCAGCACCAGGGGGATCGCCCAGTCGCGCACCAGGTCGGCGACGAGACCGCGGTCGTTGGCGTGCCGGGCGTGCTCGAGGGCCGGGACGGGGCGGCCCGCCCCGGCGAACCACCGCGTCGCCCGCCCGTGCAGTGCGGCGGCCCGGGCGGGGTCGCGTCGCGCCAGCTCGGTCCGCAGATGGCGACGCAGCAGCGGCTGGACGGTGTGGTGGCCGGCCACCGGGTCGCCGCCGACGACGCCGAGATCCCGCAACCGCGCCAGCACGACCGGCGCCCCGTCCAGGCTCGTGAGCTCGACGGCGAGGGCCGTGGGGACCGGGTCGGCGAGGCTGATCGCGGTCAGGAACGACCGGTCGGTGTCCGGGAGGCGCCGGAGCATCCCCCGGGCGAGCGTGCCCGCGTCGGGCCCGTCCCCTCCGGTGAGCGTCGCGAGCACGCCGTCCAGCCCGGTCGGTCGTGCGGCGGCCGCGTCTGTGGCCAGACGCAGGGCCGCCGCCCACCCGCCGGTGAGGCGGTGGAGACGCCGGACCTCGTCGTCGCGGGCGGGCAGCCCGGCGCCGGCGACGAAGGCCGACGTCTCCTCCGGGGAGAAACCGAGCACGTCGCCGCCGACGTCGGCCAGGTCGCCCTGGAGGCGCAACCGGGCGAGCGAGAGCGGAGGCTCCGTCCGTGACGAGAGGACCAGGCGCAGGCGGTCGGGCCGGTAGCGGATCAGGGTGCGGAGCTCGTCGAGGACCGTGGGGTCGGTCAGTTCGTGCACGTCGTCGAGGACGAGCCGCACCTCGCCCGGCAGCCGGTCGAGCACGGCGATCACCTCTCCCGCGCCTGCGGGCGCGTGGAGGTCGGCGGCGAGGCTCGGGACGCAGCGGGCGACGGCCGCCGCGACCACGGCCCAGAACCGGTCGGGGCTCCGGATCGCCGCGTCCACCGACACCCAGGCGGTCGTCCCGGTGCGGGCCCAGTCGGCCAGCATGGCGGTCCGGCCCTGGCCGGCCTGGGCGCGCACCAGGGTGACCACGGCCCCGCCGACTGCGGTGTCCAGCAACGACCGCAGCCGGTCCCGGCGGACGACGCCCTCGGGGGCATGCGGGATCATGACGGCCGTCCGGGACGGCGGGCTCGGGATGGCACACGTCGACACGGCTGGCCTCCTCGGCGGGCATCTCCGATCTCGGGGCCGGGAGATCACGTCGGGCCTCGTGGTGTCGGCCCTCGGATTCGACGCTAGTCGCCTTCGGGGCCCGGTCCGACCGCCGAGCGGTGGAACACCGATCTCAGGGATCCACGCCGGCGTGCGGACGGAGCAGCCCGCGCGTCCTGGCGGTCTCGACGGCGGCACGGCGGTTCGCGACCGCGAGCTTCGCGTAGATCATCCGCACGTGCGTCTTCACGGTGCTCACCGAGACGCTCAGGGCGGCCGCGATGTCGTCGGACGACATCAGGGACGGCAGCAGCCCCAGCACGGCGAGCTCGCGCTCGCTCAGCAGCGGGCTCGCGTCCGGGTCCTGGATGCGCCGGTAGGCGGCCAGCGCCCGGGTCGCGAACGCCGCCGCGATGCCGGGCCGGGCCCGGTGCTCGGCGAGGAGCGCCCCCACCTCCGACCCGCCGAGAGCGAACGGCCGCAGCAGGTCGAGGTCCTCGGCCGCGGCGAGGGCGTCGCCCAGCGCCCGTCGCCCCGCGGCCGGGTCCGCGGCGCGCACCGCGAGCGTCGCCGCCACCAGGTGGGCCTCGACGAGGGTGTGCGGCATCAGGGCCGCGGCGGTCCCGCGCAGGACCGGCCGGATGCGGTGGCTCGCGGCGTCGAGGTGACCGCTGCCGAGCTCGGCCCACGCGGCCATCAGACCTGCCTCGCCCGGCGCGTCGAGGCGCTCCGCGAGCTCGCGCGCGGCCTGCGCGGCCCCCACGGAGTCCCCGAGGCGCAGGGCGGCGCGGTTCTCGAACACCGCCGCCGCGGCCGCTTGTTCCGCGACCACTGGCAGTCCGACCAGGTCGATCCGGGCCTCGCGCATCTCGGCCAGGCCCGATGCCCGGTCCCCGCTGTCCGAGAGCGCTGCGCCGTGCACGATCCGCAGGGCGTGGCGCAGCCTCGGGTCGTCCCGGCCGGGCCCGCGGCCCAGGGCCTCGGCGGCCTCGGCGCGCGCCTGGTCGGGCTCGGCGCGGTACAGCGCGGCGTAGGCGCGCAGGGTGCGGCCCAGCGTCGACCACGCCGACGGCTCCCACCGGTGCTCGATCATCGTCGACACGGCCTCGTCGGCGCGCGCGACCACCGTCCGGAAGTCGCCCCGGACCGCCGCGACCGCGGCGAGGACGACCTGGGCCTGCATGGCGACGAAGTCGTACCCGTGGCCGCGGGCGAGATCCAGGGCGGCCTCCAGCTCGCCGACGGCGGCGTCGGTGTCGATCCCGGCCAGCAGGCCGTCGACCCCGCGACCGAGGGCGCGCAGCGCGCGGACGGCGGGACCGTCGGCGGGCCCGGGCTCCGGCAGGGCCCGGATCGCCTCGCGGAGCGCCTCGACGTCACCGCCGACCCGGGCGAGCGCGGTCCCGACCGTCGCCGAGAGGCCTCCGCTCCCGACGGCGGCCCGGATCCCGGGCAGCGCGCGCCGCAGCGGGGCGTGCTCGCCGGCCAGGGCGAGCCGTAGTCCGAAGCGGTCGGCCAGGTCCGCGGTGAGGTCCTCGTCGTCGGCGCGCGCGGCGTTCTCCAGGGCGGCGGTCGGCTGGTCCTGGTCGGCCCACCAGTGGGCGGCCCGTCCGTGGAGTTCGGCGGCGAGATCGGGACGGTGCCGGTGCAGGTCGGCGGCCAGGTAGGTGCGCAGGAGCTCGAGGACCCGGTACTCCCGCGCGCCGGTGCCGGGGTCGGTGACGAGGCCGGCGACCAGGGAGGTCTCCCGTTCCACACGGTCGAGGACCGCCGCCGCGTCGGCCCGGCCGGTGAGCACCACGGCCAGCGCCGCCGGGAGCGGGTCCCCGATGCTGGCCAGGGTGAGGAACTCCAGGAGGTCATCGGGCAACGTCGCCAGCACCTCACCGACCAGGTAGTCGGCGACCGCGTGGTCCTCGCCAGTGAACTCGGCGAGGAGGGTCGACGGGTCGGCGCCGCCGCGCAGCGCCTGGACCGCCAGCCGGAGACCGGCCGCCCAGCCCCCGGTCCGGCGGTGCAGCTCGCCCGTCTGGTCGGCGGTCAGCGCGAGCCCGGTCTGCCGCGCCAGCTCCTCGGTCTCGGCAGGGGTGAACGCCAACCGGTCCGCGCGCAGCTCCCACATCTCATGGCGGGCCCGGAGGTGCGACAGCGGGACCGGAGGATCGAAGCGGCTCGCCAGGATCACGCGCAGGCCCTCGGGACGGTGGTCGAGCAGGGCGCGCAGCTCGCCGAGCGCCGCCGGGTGGTCGAGCTCGTGGACGTCGTCGAGCACGAGCGTCAACGGGGTGGACAACGCGCCGAGCCCGTCGCGGAACCGGCTCAGGAACGCAAGCCCGCCCAGTCCGGTCGGTGGCGAGAGCTCACGCAGTCCGTTGTCGGGCGGCAGCGCTGGGCACGTCGCGAAGGCGGTGAGGATCGCGGCCCACAGCCGCCCGGCGTCGTCGCTGCGGTCCACCGTCACCCACGCGGTCCCCGGGTCGCGGGTGGCGTGGTCGGCGAGCAGCAACGTCTTGCCGAACCCCGCCGGGGCGACGACGAGGCCGACCGGGGGGCCGGGCTCGTCCACCCGAGCCGCGAGGGCCGGGCGGGCGACCAGGTCGACCGGCACTTCCGGCGGTGTCACCTTGCCCCGCGGGATCCGCTCCAGCGTGGTCCACCTCCTCGCGTCCGGCCACACTCCCGTCACACTCTTCGGAAGCGGCTCGGCCCCGCGCATCACCCGGAGAGGGTGAGTCGACGTCCGTGAGCCTGTGGGTCGCCCCATCCTCACGGGGTGATGCCGCGGCACCGATGGTCATGGACCGTGTCGCCCCGTGAGCGTGGACGTGCTCGTCCTGGGCCTGGCGAGCGTGGTGCGCCCGACGTCGGTGGCCGCGGTCTACGCGTTCCTCGCCGCGCGGTCGCCGAGCCCGCTGCTGCTCGCCTACCTGCTCGCCGGGCTGGTGCTGAGCCTGTCCGTCGGGGTGGCCGCGGTGGCGATCGTCCACGTCACCCCGCCCCCGCCGACGGTGACCACCACCGGTCGCGACATCGCCGACGTCGTGCTCGGGGTGCTCGCGCTCGGGGCGGCGGCCTACTACGGGCTGCGGACACCGCCCGACCGTCCCGCGGAGGAGCGCCCCGCCCGGGCGCCGTCGGCGCTGCGGCGCAGGCTGAACGCACCCACCGTCCGGAGCGCCGCCGTCGCCGGGGTGGCCACCCACTTGCCCGGGGTCTTCTACCTCGGTGCGCTCGCCGCGATCGTGGCGAGCCGGCCCGGACTCGTCGGGGGCCTGCTCCAGGTCGGGCTGTACAACCTGTTCTGGTTCGCGATCCCGTTGGCCGCGTTCGTCTCGTGGACCTGGCACCCCGAGACGACGCGCGACTCCGCGGCGCGGCTGACCGCCGCGGTCCAGGCCCGCAAGAAGACCCTGGTCGTCGTGGTGTTCGTCCTCGTCGGCGTGTACCTGGTGGGCGTCGGGGTGTACGACCTCCTGACGGGGTGAGCCCCGGGTGAACTCATCCTCCGCGAGTGAAGCGGCACCCGGCCATGCGGCCGCACGCTTCCCGGGTGACCGCACCGCTGGAACCTGCCGCCTCCGCCGAGGGTCCTCGGCCGGCCGTCGTGGCGCCGTCGACGAACGGGACGCGCCGCCGCCCTACCGGTCCGAACCCGTCGGGTGGCCTGCCCCGGGCTCTCGTGATGCTGCTGGGCATCGCGGCCGCGGTGATCGCCGTGACCGGCATCAAGGCGATCGCGTGGCTGGTCGGGCCGGTGTTCCTGGCCCTCATCATCGTCATCGCCGCCTCCCCGGTTCAGCGGTGGTTGCGCGCCCGGGGATGGCCGGGATGGGTCGCCACGCTGGCCCTGGTCCTGGTGATCTACGTCGGCCTGCTGGCGCTGGCGCTCGTGCTGCTGATCTCGATCGGCCAGCTGGCCACGGTCCTGCCGCAGTACACCGACCAGTTCAACGCCCTGCTCGCGTCGGTCGAGCACACGCTCGCCGGCTTCGGGATCGGGCAGGCCCAGATCCAGGCGGCCACCAAGTCGGTCAGTCCCAGCTCGGTGATCGGCGCCGTGGGCGGCGTCGTGTCCGGGGTCTCCGGGATCGCGACCGTCGTCGTGCTGATCCTGGCGCTGCTGATCTTCTTCATCGCCGATGCGGCCACCTTCGGCACCCGGCTGGACAGCATCGCCTCGGAGCGCCCCCACATCGTGCGTGCACTGGACTCCTTCGCGAGCGGCACCCGCAGCTATCTCGTGGTCACCACGGTATTCGGACTCATCGTCGCGGTGCTCGACGGGGTCGCGCTCGAGATCATGGGGGTCCCCCTCGCGGTTCTCTGGGCGGTCCTGGCGTTCATCACGAACTACATCCCCAACATCGGATTCATCTTCGGGCTGATCCCACCTGCCGTGCTCGCCCTCCTGACCGGGGGCTGGCAGTTGCTGGTCGCCGTGATCCTCGTGTACTGCGTGCTGAACCTGGTCATCCAGTCCCTCATCCAGCCCCGCTTCATCGGCAACTCGGTCGGGCTCTCGGCCACCGTCACCTTCGTGACCCTGCTGTTCTGGGCGTGGGTCCTCGGGCCGCTCGGAGCGCTGCTGGCGATCCCACTCACCCTGCTGGCGAAGGCCCTGCTCGTCGACGTCGACCCGCGCGCCCGCTGGGCCGACGCCCTGCTGCGCAGCTCGGCGGACGACCCCGCGGAGGCGGACCCCGACCCCGACCCCGACCCGGACCCGGACCCGGACCCGGTGTCGACCGCGACGGCTGACGAGCCCCCGACGGCGGAGGCGACGGGGCAGCACCGAGCCCTGTCGTGACCTCGAGCGGGGCGGTGGGGGAACCCCGTCGTGGTCCGCGGGGGATGAGGCGCTCGGGCCGGGAGGGCGGCCCGCCCGTGGACGGTCACTACGAGGTAGTGCTCGCGCTGCTGGTGTGCGGCTACCTCGCGGCCGCCCTGGCCGCGAGCACCTGGGTGAGCGTGCTGACGGTGCTGCTCTACGTGGGCGCGCTGGTACTGGCCATCCGGGCGGCCCGGCTCGGGAGCACCCAGGTGTGGGGCCTGCGGGTCGCGCTGGCCGTCGGTTCGGTGGCGACGGTGGTGGTCCTGCTGGTCGGGGGGTCCGGCGCGGTCCGCGGTGCGGCGTCGTTGTGGCTGGCCCTGGTCCTGGGCGCCACGGTCGTCCTCGTCGTCCGGCACATCCTGCGCCACCCCGTCGTCACGCTGCAGACGATCGCCGGCGCGCTGAGCGCCTACCTGCTGATCGGGCTGATGTTCGCCGAGATCTTCACGGCGATGGCTCGGCTGAGCCCGGGCCCGTTCTTCGCGGGCGGGCAGCTCCCGGACCCCGCCACGGTGCAGTACTTCAGCTTCACCACCCTCACCACGCTCGGGTACGGCGACTTCACCGCCGCCCACGACGCGGGGCGCGCCATCGCGGTACTGGAGGCACTCCTCGGTCAGATCTTCCTGGTCACGCTGGTCGCGCGGCTGGTCTCGAACTTCGGCTCGGTCGGAGGTCGGGCGACGACCGCGGACGAGGGGCCCGACCGCACCGACGGGGCGTAGGGCGCCGATTCATCCGCGCGGGGTGACGTCACCGCGGCCGGGGCGCACGAGCATCGCGGGACACGCCGCTCCCGGGCACCTCCGCCGGGGAGCGGACGGTGACGACCCGGGAGGAACGACACGATGACGGACGACGCCCCGGAGATGGGCCCGGTCGACTACCTGGTCATGGAGTTCGCCTCCGGACGGATGACCGGCGAGAGCCTGCCGCTGCTGCTGGATCTGGTCGAGGCGGGGACGATCCGCGTCCTCGACCTGGCCTTCGTCCGCCGGGAGATCGACGGCGCGGTCACGATCATGACGATCGACGAGGTCGACGCGGACGACGGCCTCGACCTGACCGTCTTCGAGGGGGCCGGCTCGGGGGTCCTCGACCGGGACGACCTCGACGAGGCGGGCCGGATCCTGGAGCCGGGCAGGGCGGCGGTGCTCGTGGTCTACGAGAACACCTGGGCCGCCCCGCTGGTCGGGGCGCTGCGGCGCAGCGGCGCCCAGGTCGTGGCCGGGGGCCGGATTCCCCACGAGGCACTGCTCGACGCGATCGCCGCCGCCGAGATGCCCGCCTGACCACTGCACACCCGACCAACTGACGAGGACCCACCATGCCCGGTCTGCTCCGCGGGATCGCCCGCACCGCCATGATCGCCGGGACGGCGACCGCCGTCTCGAACCGCGTCTCCCGCCGCCAGGCGGGCCGCTGGGCCCGCGACGAGGAGCAGGAGATGCCGCCGCAGCAGATGGCTCCGCAGGCTCCGGCGCCCGCCGCCCCCGACGTCATCGCCCAGCTCAAGGACCTCGGGGACCTCAAAGCGCAGGGGGTCCTCAGCGAGGCGGAGTTCGAGGCGCAGAAACGTCGCATCCTGGGCTGATCACGGCCCGCTCAGCCCTGATCGGGCGCCGTGGGTTCCACCGGGTCGGCGACGACCCGGTGGAACGACGTCACCTCGAGCCCGAGCGACCGGCACAGCGCGAGCAGCCCGTGCAGGCCGGACTCGTCGACGGCCTCCCCGGAGATCACGGTCTCGGTGGGCGCGATGTCCACCGTCATCGCCGGGAACGCGCCGCGGGCCCGGTCCGAGAGCCGTCCGGCCACCCGCAGCTCGTACCGGTACCCCGACATCGGATCGCCTCCTCGTGCGTGCATGCGGCCCTCAGGCCGGGTCGGCCTCGACGGCGGTGGCCTCGACCTCGACGGCGGCCTTCACGGCCGCCACCCGCTGCTTGGTCTCGTAGCGGACGAGGATCTCGCCGATCACCCCGACGAGCAGTCCCCACGAGGCGACCACGAACAGCCAGGTGCCTGCCCGGGTCAGAGCCGGGGACAGGAAGAACAGGCTCCCGATCACGAACGCGAAGTTCCCGATCAGGGCCACACCCAGGTGCACCCACGGGACGTCGTGCGCGTAGCGCCGGATGTGCCGGACGTAGATGAAGAGCAGCATCTTCTCGCCTCCCTCGTCGGGACCGAATCGGACCGGTCGTCACGAACGGGGTGGGTCCTCGTCCGAGCGCAGGATCGCCGGGACCCAGCCGGCGGGACGCCAGCCGAAGGCCACGAGGAACCCGATCCCGACCATCACCACCAGCAGGGCCTGTCCGGGGAGCCCGAGCCAGAGGAGCCCGACGACCAGCGCGAGTGTCACGACCGCGACGGCCACCCGCCTGCCGCGTCCGCCGTCGCTCCGGCCCCACCCCCGCTGCATCCGCCGCACCAGGTGCGGGTCGTTGCGGGTCAGGTCCCGCTCGGTCTCCTCGAGCACCGTGCGTTCCTCGTCGTCGAGCATCGTGGAGTCCTCTCCGAGATCGCTGCCGGACGTCGTCCCCGGACGCCGTGCGCACCGTCGAGAGTCGTCGCCGCGGGCGGCGCGCGGCTCACCCCGGCCGGATGAATCAGGGCGGTGGTGGCGGGACCGGGGGCGGCCCCTGGATGAGGTGGACCGTCGCGGAGATCACCAGGTAGAGCCCGAAGGCCCCGGCGGCGAGCACGATGATCGTGCGCCCGTACCGGCCGAGCCAGGCGTTGACGGCCGTGACCACCCGCAGGGTCGCCTCCGGCCAGATGGCGTGGGCCACCACCGGGATCTCGATGACGAGCATGTAGATCACGGCCACGAGCACCACGCTGAAGATCGTGAACACCACGCTCTCGTGGGCCTTCGCGATCGAGTGCAGCGCCGCGAGGTAGAGCGGCGACGGCGTGTACATCAGCAGACCGATGACCAGGAGCCCGACCAGGCCGAGCTCGCGACGCTCCTTCGCCTGCTTCGGGCCGCTGGGCGGGCGGAACCAGACGTAGACGGCGGACCCCAGTAACAGGATGCCGATGGCCAGGTCGACCCAGGCAGGCACCGTGCGGTGGGGTCCCCGCTCGACCCCGGTGCCCTGGAGGATGAACACCAGCGCGAACCCGAAGCCCAGCGTGGCGACGACGGCGCCCGCGATGAAGACGAGGGCGCGCTTGCGTGGCTGCGGGTTGACGAGCAGGAAGGCCACGAACAGCAGGCCGGGCGGATAGAGCGCCGCCCCGAAGGCCGCCGGGACCGCTTCGGTCAGCATCGGGGTGTCCGTTCTCCCCGTTTCACGGGGTGCGGCCGGGCTCGGGTGCCGGCTCGGAGGCCGGGGTGGGATCGGGAATCGGTGCGGGGCCCGGGTCGGGCAGCCGGAGCGTGACCACGTAGGACACGACGACCCCGACGATCACCAGCGGCATCACGGTGAGCCCGGTCCCGCCGAGGAAGAGTGTGGCGAGGAGGACCGACGTCATCGGCAGCCGCAGCATGCCGACGGTCATGGCGCCCATCCCGATCGCCGCCCCGGAGAGGGCGTCGAGGCCCGGGAGATGAGCCAGCGCGGTGCCGCCCACGGCGCCGATGAACATGGCCGGGAAGGTCGGCCCGCCGCGGAAGGCGGCCAGACCGCCGGCGTAGGCGAGGCCCTTGCACACGATGAGCAGGAGCAGCGCGCCGACGCCGTAGACGGCCGGGTCCCGGAGCAACGGGCCCAGGGCGTCCTGACCGGAGAACAGGACCTCGGACACCGCGTGCCCGGTCAGCGCCGTGTAGACGATCGCGAGCCCGGCGATGGCCAGCCCGACGACCGGTGTGAGCAGCAGCGTCCGCCGGGCCACCACGGGCCGGACCCGCAGCGCCGCCGCGCGGATGCCCCAGCAGAGCAGGGCCGCCGCGGCGCCGGCGACCAGCGCCCAGAGGAACGCCGAGATCGTCGGGGACCCGACGGCCGGAAGATCCGACACCGCGAGCGAGAAGGTCCCGTGCCCGGTCCAGGAGTCGAGCCCCAGGAAGACCAGCGACCCGATCCCGGCGCCCAGGAGCCCGGGGATCAGCACCATCGTCGCGGTCGCGCCCCCGAGCCCCGAGGCCTCCATCATGAGGAACGCCCCGGCCAGCGGGGACCCGAACAGCGTGCTGACGGCGGCGAAGCTCCCGGTGGCCGCGACCACCGAGGCCACGTTCGCGGGGACGTCGCCCCGCCTCGCCAGTCGTACGGCGAGCACCGCCAGCCCGCCGCCCAGGGCGATCAGCGGGGCCTCCGGCCCGACGACGACTCCGAGCCCGATGCTGGCGATCGCCGCGGCCGCGATCCCGCCCATCTCGACCGTGCCCGGGTAGCCGCCGGCCTTGAACCCGTCAGCCGGGGACTCGCCCCCGTGGCCCGGCACGTACCGGATCACGACGCCGACGACACCCCCGGCCACCCCGAGCGGGATCAACGGCCACCACAGCGGCGGGACGGCGAAGCCGAGGGCGGCGGGCACCGAGGTGAACGACCACCGTTGCAGGCCGCCGACCAGGGCGAGGAACCAGTAGGCCACCGCCGAGATCGGCACGCCGAGGATCGCGGCCAGCCCGAGGAGCCCGAGGTACTTCCTCGACCGCAGGACGGTCATCGGGGAGACGGGTTCGTCCGCGGCTGTGGCCGGCGCGACGTCGGAGGTCACCACCCGCGTCCTCCCCGGTGCCGGTCCTGTCCGATGGGTGCGGGGCTCAGACCGCGTGCGCCTCGTCGAAGACCTCGCGGAGCTGCTTCTCCTGCTCGCTCGACAGGTTCGTGTGCAGCACCTCGCCCTCGACGCCCTGGAAGGCCGCGGCGACCTTGTCGGGCACCCCGTCCGAGGTCAGCGCGAACAGCGCCGACGTGCCGGGGGTGACCTTGTCGCGCACCTCCTTGATGAAGTCGTCGTCGATCCCCACGTCGGCCATCGACGCGGACGCGGCGCCCACGGCCGCGCCCACGAGGAGCCCGAGGAGCGGGATGAAGAAGATGAGGCCGAACAGCAGCCCCCAGAAGCCGCCGCCGAGGGCACCCGCCCCGGCCAGGTGGTTCAGCTGCCGGGTCTTGGGCTTCTTCGCCCCGTCGGCCCAGGACACGATCGCCCCGTCGTGCACGGTGATCGACCCTTCCCGCTGCAGTCGCTCGAGGATCGTCAGGGCCGCGTCGGCCCCGGACGGGGTCGGGAACTTCACCGCGGTCAGTGTCGCCATCGGTCGTCACTCCTCGTGATCCGTGCGTGCGCGGCGCTCCGGGCGTCGCCGTCCGCGTGGACTGTCGCCCGGGGAGGCGGCGGGGGACATCACCTCTACGGGATGAACGCTGGGAACCCGCGCCGTCCGAGCGGGCGAGCGACGGTCCCGGATCATCCCTGCGGGGTGAGGTCAGCAGGGGGTGGAGCGGTCGAGACTCCCCGGGCGAGCCCCGCCGTCCGGGTGGGGCCGACCGCGGCGCACCTGCCGCCGAGCGCCGAGGAGACCGACGTGACCGAGACCGAACGGACCGCTGCCGTAGGGGCACAGGCCGCGTACATCATGGAGCCCCAGCACTACGGGCGGGACACGGACGACTGGGGCGGGTGGATCACCTTCGCCGGGATCATGATGATCCTGCTCGGCGGCTTCCAGATCATCGAGGGCCTGGTGGCCCTCCTCCGGCCCGACTACTACCTCGTCGGCCGCGAGGGCCTCGTGCTCTCGGTGTCGTTCACCGGCTGGGGCTGGATCCACCTCCTGCTCGGCGTCCTCGTGCTGGCCGCCGGGTTCGGTGTCATGGCGGGCAAGACCTGGGCCCGCGTGGTCGGGATCGTGCTCGCGAGCCTCAGCGCGCTGGCGAACCTCGTGTTCATCGCGGCCTATCCGATGTGGGCGATCATCGTGATCGCCGTCGACATCGCCGTGATCTTCGCGCTGAGCGCCGACCGTCGCGCCCCGACCGCCTGACGGGTCGGCTCTCCGTCGCCCGGTCCGGCGCCCGGGCGCAGGGGCGGTGTCCCGAGGGGGCACCGCCCCTCCTACGGGGTCGTCGCCCGCGGATCGTCACGATCCCGCGGTCGCTCACCGTGCGTCGCGGCCCACGCCGTGGCGAACAGGACCAGACGTGCCCCCAGGTAGATCGCCACCAGGAGCCCGAGGATCGGGCCGAACACGAGGCCGGCGGGGGAGCCCGTGACCCAGCCGAGGTAGACGGCTCCGCCCTGTTCGATCAGCTCGAAGCCGACGGCGGCGAGCAGCGCGGGCCGGACCGCGCGCCGCAGGGCCGGCCGCTCCCGCGGGAGCCGGGCGATCACCCAGAGGACGACGAGCAGGTTCGCGGCGATGGAGAGCCCGACCGTCAGCACGGTCGCGGCGGCCCACCGGACCCACCCCGATCCCTCGGGGCCGGCCACCGCCCCGGTGAGGAGGTCGCCGAGGACGACGATACCGAGCGCGACGGCGAGCACCAGGCCCAGGCCGAGGAGGGCGACGGCGTCGGAGGCCGCGCCCGCGAGCCACGGCGGCCCCGCGGTGCGCTGACCCCATTGGGCCGACAGCGCCTCCCGCACCCGGTACATCCACGCGAGCCCCGTGTAGGCGGCCAGCGCCAGCCCCAGTATCCCGACGGTCTCGCTCTGGCGGAGGGCCTCGGCGACCAGCTGGTCGATCGTCGCGCCGAGTCCCGGGCCCACGATCGCGATGACGGACTCGCGGAGCTCCGCCAGCAGTTCCGGGTCGCCGAGCAGCAGGTAGCCCGCGACGGCGAAGGCGACCATGAGCATCGGGACGAGCGCGACCACGCTGAAGTAGGTGATGGCGGCCGCGTAGTGGTCGCCGTGGCTCTCGAGGTACGAGGTGGCAGCGCGGACCAGGTGGTCGATCCAGCCGTGGCGCCGCCGGAGCCGGTCCAGGCGGGAGGGGGCCGGGGCGGTCGTGTGGACCGCCGAGGTCACGACACGGGGACCCCGTCGGTCGACGCCCGCCGCGCGCCGGCCGACGGCGCCGCGCGCGGGGGCACCGGGTCGCGCCACGCGCCGACGCCCGCCTGCCTCGCGGACTGGGCCGCACCGATCGCGTGCTTGGCGAGCTGACCCGGCGTCATCTCGGTGCGCTGCTGCCACCGTCGACCGGCACTGATCACCGCCGCGCTCACGAACGTGAGGCCGAGCGCGGCGAGCATGCCTCCCAGGCCGGTGAGCACGGCGCCGCCGATCAACATGCTGGTGTTGAGGGGCCGATCCGACTGGTTCGAGGACAAGGGAACCTCCGGGGGGTGCGGGAACACCCACCGTGGGTCGCGCCGATCGCCGACGCATCACCCGCATCAGATGACCCGTCAGCCCCGGGCCGGTCGCTCCTCTCACCCACGGCGGGGGAGGTGACCGCCGCCCTCCGCGCCCACGCTGGGTCGATGGAGGCAGTGTCCGGCGCGGACCTGGACCGCATGACCGACCGGCTCTTCCTCGAGGGCAGGCGCAAGCAGTCGGCCTTCTGGGTCCTGCTGACGTTGGCGGCGATCATCGCGGGCGCAGGTGTCGTCGCCGACTCCGACGCCACGGTGATCGGCGCGATGATCGTCGCCCCGCTGATGACCCCCATCCTCGGCACGGCGCTCGCCGTCGTCCTCGCCGACCGGTCGCGGATCGTCCGGGGCGTCACCATCGTGCTGGCAGGCGCCGCACTCGTGGTGGCCCTCGGCTTCCTGCTCGGGCTGCTCGTGCCGGAGCCGGTCGTCGCCGCGACCAACTCCGAGGTGGCCGCCCGGGTCAGCCCCGACCTCATCGACCTGGTCGCTTCACTGGCCACCGGCCTCGTGGGCGCGTTCGCCCTCGTCCGCGACGACGTCTCGGACACGCTCCCGGGGGTCGCCATCGCCATCTCGCTCGTGCCGCCCCTCGCCGTGGTCGGCCTGACGCTGGAGTCCGGCGCACCCGGTCAGGCGCTCGGCGCCCTGCTGCTGTTCGCGTCGAACGTGGCCGCGATCGTGGCCACCGGCACCGGGCTCCTCCTCGTCTACCGGGTGCGCGCCGCGGCCGAGGCCGCCGGTCGACCGGTCGGTCACCTCGGGGTCGGGACGATGGCCGTCGTGGCCGGCTTCGTGGTGATCGTCGCCGTGCCGCTCGGGGTGGCGAGCTATCGGGTGTTCACCGACAGCACGACGATCGCGGGCGTCCGTCCCGTGGCCGAGCAGTGGGCGTCGGCGCGGTCCTGGCGGATCGTGAGCGTCTCGGGCACCGCGGACGCGATCCAGGTCGACGCGATCGGCCCATCGCCGGGGCCGGACACCGCCGCGCTGCGCCGGGCGCTCGACCAGGCCGGCTACGCCGGCGTCGCCGTCGCGGTATCGCAGGCGTTCGGCGGTACCCAGGAGCTCCCCGCCACCGGATGACGGGTCGTCTCCCGTGCGGACCCGACGGCGCCGTCGTCCGCTCCGGGTGATGCGGGCGCGGCTGCCTGCAGGTCGGATGGGGCGCGCCGGAACCCTCCGGCTCGCTCTCGCGGAGGCACGATGAACGCACCGCCGACGGCCGCACCCACGGCGGTTCCGTCCCCGCCGGAACCTCGGGGATGGCGGGTCGACGTGCCGCTGGTCGGCCCGGTCGGGTGGCCGCCGACCGGCAGCCTCGCCTTCCTGGGGGTGATGGTCGCGTTCGCGGCCTTCGAGGTCGTGTCCTGGCCGATCGCGACGGCGCTCGCGGTCGGGCACGTCCTGGCCAGGGAGCACGACTTCCCGGTGCTGCGCGAGGTCGGCGCGGGCCTCGAGGACGCCTGAGACCCGGCGACCACGGCACCGGGTCAGCCGGCGGCGCCGCGGTTGCGACGCCGTCGGAACGCCAGCCAGTCCTCGTCCCACTGCCGCATCCGCTGTCGGTCGAGCATCCGCCGGACGAGGGCGACGGCGGCGGCGAGCGCCACGCCCGCTCCGATGAGGACGCCGATGGAGGTGACGGCGCCCTGGATCTCGGCGTCCCGCTCGGTGGCCGGAGGCGCGACGGGTGTCAGGTCCGGGGCCACCCAGAGCGGCCAGGGATCGCCGATCCGCGGGCCGACCCCGCCGGCGACCTGCGGGGCGGTGAGGGCGCCGACGGGCTCGATCCAGCGCACGGTCACGCTGAGGTCGTAACTGGGCTGGCCGTCGGCGGTCGTCGACGAGGCGCTCGAGACCCCGATCACGGTCGCCTCGACCTGGTGCGCGGTCGCCCGGACGGCGGCCGCGTCGTCCCGCACCTGCTGGGTCCGGGCGCCGCCACAGGCCGCCAGCAGCGGCGTGATCAGGACAAGCACCACCAGAGCGGCCCATCGCGTCGCGGTCTCGTACCGGTCGGAGGGCCGACGCAGCTCGCTGCGCGGCGGGAACCACACGGCGAGCACGCGACCTCGAGCAGAAGCCGCTCGCGTTGTCGGACTCAGGTGCTGGCCCTGACCATCACGTGTCCGCCTGCCCCGCTGTCGACCATGGCCGACGCGGGCGCGGAGAGCTGGCGGCGCACGTCCCCGGTCGCGGCGGCCAGAGCCCGGATCCGCAGGCCGTCCCGCTCGGCGCGTGGCCGGTGGGCGATGACCCGGCCCAGCTGGAGGTAGGTGTCGCCCAACCCGGCGCCGGTGACCGCGCGCCCCCACCGGAGTCCGCGCGCCCGCAACCGGCCCGCTCCGCGGGTGAGCCGGGCCTGCGCGCGGCGCTGGATGCGGAGCAGGATCAGGTCTCGCGGGGCGATCTCGAGCCCGACCCGGGCCACGGCCGCGATCACCACGTCGGCGGCCACGCGCGGCCCGACCGCCCCCACGAGGCCGGGTGCGAGCAGGGCCAGCGCGGGGCGGGCCTCGCGACGGACGTCGTCGTTGACCCGACGCGCCAGCTCGGCCAGCGCGAGGTCGGTACAGCGCGGCCGGTCGCTCCACCGCTCACCGGCCAGCACCGAGGCGTACTCCATCACGCAGGAACCGCTGGCGGGGCTGCGATGCCTGCCCGCCGCGAGGATCGGCAATCCGTCGGGGACGTGCTCGTCCATCTCGGTCCTCCGCTCGAATCGAGTCCCCTCGACCCTCCGCGCCTGGTCCGACCAACCGCATCACCCCGCGGGGATGACTGAGCGACCCCACCCCCGTGAGCACCCGTCATCCTCCCGGATGAGGCGGTCCTCCCTCCGCCCGGCCACGTTCGGGACGTGTCGCCATCAGGGCGGGGCCGGACCTCTTCGGGGCACGTGGCGAACACGATGAGCTGGGTCGAGACCTACGTTCCCGATCAGACCGGCGCCGAGTACTCCGCCCACCTCACGGTCGGAGTCGCCACCGTGGAGGACCTCCAGGTGATCGTGGCCGAGCCCTTCGAGCCCTTCGGCCTCCGTCCCGCCGGCCTCGCCGTCTACCACCTGGGGAACAACGGAACCGCCCGCACGCGGCTCCGGGAGTGGCCGATGACGACCTGATCTCCCTCAGGAGGGCGTGGTCCCGACGACCACCCCGTCGGACTTCGCCGGATCTCCGGCGCCGAGCCGGCGTCGGAAGACGTGGTAGGTCCACCCCTGGTAGAGCAGGACGACCGGGACCATCACGGCGGCGACGACGGTCGTCACCTGCAGCGAGTAGGGCGACGAGGCGGTACCGGCCACCGTCAGGTCGAATGCGGGCGAGGTGCTCGAGACCATCACCCGGGGATAGAGCTCGCCGAACAGCGACGCCAGGACCGATGCGATCGTCAGCGACGTGGCCCCGAAGGCGAGCCCGAGACGCTGTTCCCGGACCAGGACCGCGGCGGCCACGACGCTCAGCACCGCGATCAGCTCGGGGACCGAGAGCAGGATCCCGTGTCCCGAGTCCACCCGCGTCCAGACGGCGAAGGCGAGGACCACCACGCCGGTGACCGGCGCCAGCACCCGCGCGGCCCGGACGGCCCGTTCCCGCACCGGCGGGGCGGCGCGGAGCTCGAGGAACACCGCGCCGTGCAGCAGGCAGAGCACCGTCACGGTGACGCCGACGAACAGGGCGTAGGGGTGCAGCAGCGACCCGAGGTCCCCGGTGAACTCGCCCGCGGCGTCGATCGGCACGCCGTGCAGCAGGTCGCCGAGTGCGATCCCGAGAACGAACGGCACGACGGCGCTGCCCGTCGAGAGGGTCACGCCCCAGAGCCTGCGGCCGCGCGGACCGGCCGCGTGGCTGCGGAACTCGAAGGACACCCCGCGCAGGATCAGTCCGACGAGCACGACGAGCATCAGCACGTAGAACCCCGAGAACACGGTCGCGTACCAGCCGGGGAAGGTGGCGAACATGGCGGCGACGGCCACGACGAGCCAGACCTCGTTGCCGTCCCAGACCGGCTCGATCGTGCCGATCGCGGCCCGGCGGCCCGGCTCGTCCCGCCCCAGGACGCCGTGCAGCATCCCCACCCCGAAGTCGAAGCCCTCGAGCAGCAGGAATCCCGTCCAGAGGACGGCGATGATGACGAACCAGAACGTGGTCAGTGACATCGGCGCTCCCTCAGTAGGTCGGGGCGAGGACGGGGTCGTCGTCGGACGGTGCCCCGGCATCCGCGTCCGGAGGCGTCACCGGGTC
>NZ_DASXJS010000158.1:0-26436 GCF_036497245.1 Actinomycetospora sp.
CCGGTTCGAGCCTCACGCCGCCCAGGGCGGCGACATGTGCCCTGGCGGTGGGCAGCCCTGATATTTCCCCCGCCGGATTTCGTTGGTTGCCGTGGCCTATCGCTGGTTGTCGTGGGTTCTCGCTACGGTGGCTCCATGACGGCCGCGGAACACGTCGAAGAGGGGCCGACCAGCGAGCACCCGCTGCTGATCGGGACGTCCCCAAAGACGATCACTGATCACCTGTTCCCGGAAGACCGCACCCGGTTCAATGCTGACTACGAGTCGGCCCTCGACGACGCCCGCCGCACCTACGACCTCACCGGGGTGCACCAGGTCGTCGAGCACTGGCGGCAGGTCGCCGTACTCCAGTCTGATCCGGCATCGTTCCGCGAGTCAGTGAGAGCCGTCGCCGAGATCGTGACGGGAGTACCGACTCCCCAGGGCGAGTCGTTCGAGGTCACCCGGCAGAAGGCTGGTATGTAGTCACGGGTGTACGACATCCGCCGCACTCCGAGCACCCGTGCTGCGGAGCAGGCGATGCCGGAGTCGTTGTCCGTGGCTTTCGGAGTCGTTCTGGAGGCCATCGCCGCCGACCCGTGGTCGGTCGGTCGACCCTTCGGTCCGCGCACTCCCGCCAGGATCGAGACCTTCGGCTTGGGCGGGCGCGGAATGGTTCTCTTCACGATCCACGACGAGGGCGATCCTCATGTCCGGCTCCAGCAGATCACCTTTTGACGGGCGTTTCCTTCGTCAGCGAGTGTGGACTACGTCTTCGGACAGCAGCCTGATGAGCTCGGTGAGCTGCTCGCCGGTGTAGACCTCGCGGATTGACTGGGCTGCAGCTGCCGGGTCGCCGGTGGGGATCGTCGGCCGCCGCCGCGCGGGGGTGGTAACGCCGTTACCACCCGCAGCCCGGTACGGCGGCCCTGCGTCTGCGATCACCTGCTGCTCTTCGACGGGAAGCGACCCGAGCTGACGGGCTCGCTCGATCGGCAGCGTCCCGGCGTCTAGTGCGTCGCGCAGCGGTGGAATTAGTCCGAGCAGGGTCAGCCGCTGCACCACGTAGGGATGGGTTCGTCCGATGCGGCGGGCCAGTTCCCGCTGGGAGATGTCGTCCCGCTCGAGGACCTGGGCCATCGCCTGCGCCTCCCGTAGCGGCGCGAGGTCCCGGCGGTGGGAGTTCTCGACGAGCATGACCTCGTACATCGAGTCAGCGCGCTCGTCGTTCACGACGGCCGGCACCTGGGCCAGCCCGGCAGCACGAGCCGCGGGGAGCCGTCGGTTCCCGATCAGCGTGACCCACCGGGCGTCCCCGACCGCGCTCTTCTGGTCCGGGTAGCGCTCGACGAACGCCGCCACGGTGCACACCACGAGCGGCTGCAGTAGCCCGTGCTCGCGGATCGTGTCGGCCATGCGGTCAAGCTCGTCCTGGTCCTCGTCGACCTCGGTCCGCTGGTTCAGCGGATTCGCCGCGACCTTGTCGATCGGAAGCTCGGTCACTCCAGCCGGCTTCGTCGGGCGCGGCTCGCTGTCGGCGACTGGGTCCGCGGCGAGGGAGGCGAAGTCAACGCGGCGTCCCATCGTCACGCCCCCTTCGAGGCGGTAACGGCGTTACCGCTCTGGGCGTGCCGTGGCGCTTGGCCGTCGCTTCCGAGGACCTCGAGAGCGAGCCGGAAGAAGTCCTGGCGGGCTTCGAGCGCGACCCGGTTCTTCGGGAACTGCACGACGGTCACGCCCTCCGCTGACGCCCGGGTGTGCAGCTTGTAGTGCCGGACGACGGTGTTGAAGGTGGGCCACCCCTGAGCGGCGACGTAGGCCTTCGTCTGGAGCAGGTCGGCGTCACCGTCGCGTGGGTCCCAGTTGTTCAGCAGCACTCGCCACGGTGCCCCGGACTGCGCAATGACTCGTTGGATCGACCGAGCTGCCGGCGAGAACGACATCGGCTCCGGCTCCAGCGGGACGATGACGTCGTCGGCCTGGGCGAGCACCGTCTGCAGGATCGCCTCGTCCTCCAGGGAGCCTGGGGTGTCGACGAAGATGTGCGCATACTGATCGAGCTGACGGAGCCGGCTGAGACTGCCGGGGTCGTCGTGGCACTGCGCGAAGTCGAACGGGAGCGCGTCGCCGACTCGCTCTGCCCACTCCATCATCGACGCCTGCGGGTCCGTGGAGACCCCCAACACCTGGGGTTCTTCGAGGCTGCCGCCGAGGGTGTCGGCGACTACCGCGGCGAGGTTCACGGTGACGGTCGTCTTGCCGACGCCGCCCTTCTGATTCGCGATCACGTGGACGCGTGCCATGGAGAGCTCCTCCGTGTGCTTCCCGCCGACGATGGCGGTACTTCGGATTGGCCCTCGGGATGCTGCCAGAGGTGTCCTGGGAGTCAGGTCGGCGGCGCGCCGGTACGTGCGCGTTCGATGCCCTCCCGTTCCCTCTCGATGGCGGTGCCGATGCTCTGGTCGAGAGGTTGGGCGTTCAGGGTGTTCGCCACGGCGTTGGCGCCGCTCCAGACGTACGTGCTCGCCGCACCTTGCTGGTCTGCGACTGCCTCGAGTAGTCGGGCGAGCCCTGAACGCACGTCGGGCTTCACCGGGCCTTGCTCCTCGCGGAGCAGCTGCGCCGCCTGGCGCATGCTCACGGCGGCGCTGGCTTGGGCGGCCGCGAGACGGGCGTGTGGGCGTCGAGTCATGCCAGCATTATCGAACATGTGTTCGATGGAAGCGATAGCTCGACTGGAGCACCGTGCAAGTCCATGAGGACGTTCCGAACCTGGCTCCACCTTCGCGGTCGCGGGCTCACACTCGTCGACGTCCTCAGAGGTTGATCGTGACCGAACCCGGTCCCGAGCTCGTCGCCGCCGTGGACGACGCGATGGTCACCGCGCTGGACGACATGGGTCCGCTGCTGCGCGCGATCGCCGCCAAATCGCCGCTTCTAAAAGAGGTCCCGACGGCCGACGACATGATCGAGCAGCTCAAGCGCGACACCGGTCGCGACTAGCTCCACAAGACGACGCGGGCCGGCGACGCGGCGGGGGTGCAGGGGTCGTCGGTCACCGGCTCGTCGTTGACCCTCACCGAGCCCGGCTCCTGCGCGAGCCACCAGCCGATCCGGTCCGGCGAGAGCCCAGCGCTCGTCAGCCGGTCGAATACGGTCACGGGGCCCGCGGCCTGGTCCTCTTCCTGAACGTCTTCTGACGCTACGACCGCCCACCGACACTCACCCGCTGCGCGACCCGCGCGTCCCGGTGACCCGCGCCTCGCACACAACGTTGAGCTTCGGTGGTCCCTGCCGTCGTCTCAGCCGCGCTTCACGGACCTCGGGTTCTCCGGGCGGGCCAGGGCGCCGCAGGCGAGCGGAGCGGTCCCTGGCGGGTCCGGGGGTTCCGTGGTCACCTCCGGTCGGCTGAGGGGATGGCAGGGACCACCTGGTGACCACCCACTGGACATGACCCGATCCTGATCACTCCGGCCCCCTGCTGGAGTCGAGGCCCCCTGCTGGAGTCGAGGCCCCCGCGGAGCGCCCCCGGAGGGCCGCCGGAGTCCTACGGACAGGCCACGACGGTCGTCCGGGGCCCGTACAGCTCTGAGCAGACCTCTTCGGTCTCCACCCACGCGTCGTCGATGCCGTCGATCCCGTGACGGGTCCAGACGATCCCCAGGTCGGGGCGGCGGCCCGTGTACTCGATGAGCCGGTCAAGGTGGGCGAGCCAGGCGTCCTTGCCGACCTTCTCGATCGTCTCCCGGGAGACGGGACGACCGTCGCTGTCGCTGGCCCCGATGTAGACGTGGACGTGCGGGTACGGCGCGGTCGACCACGGGACCGTCGCGTGCCGCTGCCAGTCCATCGGGACCTGGGGGAGCGCCAGCATCACTGTGGCCAGGGCCCGCTGGCTGGCGACGTCATAGACCGACGCCGCGGACGGGTCCGGGCTTGCCGAGCCGCCGGCCGGGACCCGCGTCGCTAGCCATGCGAGGAACGCCGCCGGCGGGCTGATCTGGAGGTGCCAGGCGTCGTCGGGTGGGACGTCGGTGCTGACGGAGAACAACGACGGCGGCCGTTGGAGGTCGGCGGTCATGGTCATATCTCCATCTCCGGGCCCTCGTCGAGCTCGACCTCAGTTTGCGACGGCTCCCGCTCGGGCGCGAGGAGTTCCCGTTCCTGGGCGAGCTCGTCCAGAGATGGCTCGGGTTCCGGCTCGGGACCCACCTCGGGTTCGTGGGCAGCGGCCTCTCGGGCGGCGTCGCGCTCAATGGCCTCGAGCTCGGCCTGCCGCTGCGCCTCGCGGGCGGCAGCGAGGTCGGCGGCGACGTCCACCTCCGGCTGCGCAGGCTGCGGTTCCGGCTCCGGTTCCTCGACCTGCACCGGCTCGGGCTCGTCGACGTCGGGCTCCACGACCCGCTCGGGCGGCAGCCCGCGACGGTCGAGTTCGTCGGCAGCCGCGACATCGGCGTCCCGCTGCGGTGTCGACGACTCCCACCACGACGCCCGCCGCTGGTGCGCGACCTCGAGCTCGGCCGCCTCGGCTTCGTACTGCTCAGCGAACAGTGCCGATCGGGCGGCGTCGTCCGCGACCTGCTCGCGCCCCGGGTCGGTCTCGGGCAGCGACTCCGCGCGGGCCCGCTCGATCGCCGCGTCCTCCCGGTACCCGCGGGCCAGGGAGTGGGTGTCGGCGAGCTCGTCGGCGACCCATGACGGGGCCTGCTCCAGCTCCCGGACCCACCGCTCGCGCGTCGCGTACAGCTCGGCGTCCTCCGCAGCGCGCCAGTCCCCGCCCGAAGCCTCCGGTTCGTGACTGTCGCGGGTCGCGTCCAACGCGGCGTCGTACAGGGCGCGCTCCAATACCCGGTCCCGGGCTGGGGGAGCGCCGAGCGACGACTGCTCAGGGTCGATGCCCGCGTGCTCGCGGTACAGCGCGGTCAGACCGGCACGGTCCCGCCACGCGTCCCGCGCCTCGGCGTCGACGGCCGGATCCGGGGCCTCACCGAGCGACACGACCCACGCGGGCTGCTCTGTGGCGACCCGGTCCCCGAGGTCACGCTGCCGCTCGGTCAACCGTGCCGCCACCTCGCGGCCGTAGTCGGGGACCTCCCCGTCATGCTGCGGGAGCCGCGAGGTCCAGTCCGCCGCGTCGACCTGTCGCTGTGGCTCCTGGGTCATCTCCAGGCCTCGCACCCGGTGGCGGAGGGTCTCGGCGACCGAGTCGACGTCGTCGAGGCTGCGGGACTCGATGGCCCTTCCGAGAAGGGCGTCCGCGTCGTGACCGGCCAGCTCGGCGCTGGTCAGGGCCGCGAGCAGGCGACCGGTGGTGGGATCGTGGCGCCCCGGTGCCCGGTCGCCGAGCTTCTCCCGCAACGTGTCCAGGTAGCGGGTGTGTCCGTCCGCCTCCAGGGCGGCGTTGAGGCTGGTCAGGAGGGCGGGTCCGGACGACTCGACCTCCTGGGCGTGGTCGCGGACCGCGGACGCGGCTTGCTGGGCGTTCGACGACTGCACGAGCTCGGTAAGCCGTTCGGCGGCGACCTGCGCGACCCGCTGCGGCTCGTGCTCGTCGGGTTCCCGCTCGGCCACGAGGTAGAGGTAGTTGTGTTCGCGGCCGCGGGTGACCTGCACGTAGACGGCTTCGCGGCTGGCGGCGCGGTCGACGAGGCCGTGGGCGGCGTCGGCGGTGATCCCCTCGGCGCCGTACTCGGTGGAGGCGTAGCCCAGCGCGGCGTGATCGCGCAGGTACTCCTCAGGCAGGTGCGCGACAGCGCCGTGCCGGTCTCGACCGAGGATCGTGCCGTCGTCACCGCGTCCGAGGATCGTGTAGCGGCCTCGGTTCATGACGGCTTCGGCCTCTCCCTCGGGGGAGGGGTCGACCTGCAGCTGCCAGGCGTTGCGCCTGGCCTCGACGACGTCCCCGATTCCGACGGGGTTTCCGTCGCCGAGCTGCGCGAGCTGCTCATGTTCGACACGGCCGAGGTGCACCAGTTCAGTACGCAGCTCGGCGGCCATGTCCGCGGCGGTCGTGTTCGACCCGACCACCAGGACCGCGTCGAGTCCGTCGAGCCGGTCAGCGAGCCAGCCACGGCGGGCGGCGGCGGCCATCTCTTCGACCGTCCCGGCCATGAGCCGGCCACGGTCGGCGTAGGCCTCGACCGCGCGGACATCCCCGGCGCGCAGTTGCAGCGACGCCTCCGCTTCCCAGCCGTTGGTGAAGCGGTGAGGCTGGTCGAGGGTGTGGACCTGGTCGCCGGGCAGCGTCTCGACCAGGTGGGAGAACAGCCCACCGGCTCCGACTGCGTCCAGCTGGTGGGGGTCGCCGACGTAGACGACCTTCGCTCCGGCGCGGGCCGCTGCGGTGCTGATCGCGGCGAGGTCAGCGGTCGACGACATGGACGCTTCGTCCACGACGATCAGGTCCCGACTGCCCAGTGGCCGCCGGGCGGCGCCGGTGACCGGGTCCGGGGTGACCGCGTCCAGGAACCGGGTGATGTTCAGGGCGGTCAGGCCGTCGCCGGCGAGGTTCGACGTCGCGATCTGCGCGGCCGCGATCCCGTAGACGGTGCCGCCGACCTGTTCACTCCAGACGGCGGCGAGGGCTCCGACGGTCCGTGACTTGCCGGTGCCAGCGGGCCCGACGAGCACGTCGCCGTGACGGCCGGAGCCGACGATGCCGCGCACGGCGGCGTCCTGATCGGCTGAGAGCCCTGCCCGCTCGAGTACGACCGTCGGTTCTCCGACGGCGGCGATCCCGCGCTCGGGGACGGCCATGCGGGTCTCGCGATCAAGGTCGGTGCGCTGCGCGCCCCGGGTCTGCGTGAAGCTCAGGACGCCCGCCTCGGTGCCGAGGTGATCGGCCGTGGCGAATCTGCGTTCCTCGTGCGGGCGCCAGGTGGGTCGCCCGTCGCGGCGCATTAGCGCTCCCGGCACCTCGACGGGCTCGTGCCCGGTCAGTTGGACCACCCCGAAGCCCGCGGCGGGGTCGATGACGCTGCGGGCGAGCGCCTCGAGCGCGGCGGGTCGCTCAGCGGCGGGGACACCCAGCGTTGAGACGTCCCCGAGGTGGTGGTCGATCGCGTCGACGAGGTTGCCGAGCTGCCACGTCGAGTACTGCGCCTGGACGTCGGCCAGACCGGCGGCCAACGCCTGGGCGACCCGCTCGGGGCTCGCGGCCACCGGCATGACCGCGGCCATCGCGGCCATGTCCACCTCGTCGACGGTGGCCACCAGGCGGCCACGGCGGCCACGGTCGCGGTCAACCCACGCAGCCACGGCGGCCGGGCCGGCCAGACCGGGCTTGGTCGCTCGGGTGTCGAGGGTGGCGTCGTTGGCCATGTCGCGGCGGGCCCGCGCGCCCGGTTCCCGGCCGCCGTGGCGCTGTCGGTAGCGCTCGACGAGCTGCTCGACGCGGGCGGTCACCTGCCCCCGACGGGTGCTGGCCTCGGCCATCAGGTCCGGGTCCATCCCGGCGATCTCGCGGGCCTTGCCGTCGGGGCGCGTCACGAACCGCAGCCCGAGCCGGTCGGTCAGGTGCTGCTCGATGCCGCGTTCGTAGGCGGTGGCGATGGCTTCCTTGAACGGGCGGAACGCCTTGCCGTCGAGGGCGCCGATGCGTCCGTCGCCGGTTCCGACCCGGTTGAGCACCCCGCCGTGGGTGTGGAGCTGCGGCTCCCCCTCGCGGGAGGTGTGGTGCGCGAAGACGACCGCGGCAAGCCCCTCGGCCTGCACGTACTCGCGGCCCATCTCGGTGAGCCCGAAGCGGGTGTAAGCGACGTGTTCCTCGGCGTAGCCCAGCGCGATCGCCACTGCGTCGTCGTGGGCGGCGCGGACTGCGGCGGCCTCTTCGTGCAGGCCAGCCGCCATGTACGCGGCGTACATCAGGCTGATCGACTTCACCGGCGAGAACGTCAGGTCGTAATAGGCGACGGCTCGCTGCCCCGAGGTCGCCGCCTCACGTTCCATCTCGCGGAGCCGCTCCGGGCTGGCGTCGGGCTCAGCCATCTTGAGCTTGTCGAGGCGGTCTTCGTAGCCGGCAAAGCTACGCGGCTTCGACCCGATGAACGCCGGGTCGCCCACTGTTGAGTCGGGGCGACGCAACTGCCCGAAGATCGCGCGGACGTCGTCCTCGGCAGCTTGTCCGCCGACCTCGATGTCCAGGCCGAGGGCCTCCCACCCGCGGCCCATCCAGACCCCGGCCGGCTCGCCGCGCTCGATGGCGCGGGCGAAGTACTGATCGGCCCCGGGGCCGGCGGAATCGGCGCGGTCGGCGACCTCGCGGTGGTCGTGCCCGGGGTCGTCGCAGCCTTTGAGGAGGTAGTCGACTGCCCCGGCGCCGATGGCGTTGATCCGGAGCATGGACCGACGGTAAGGCCCGCCGCGACCACGTCCAAGATCAATCCAGGACTTAATGGCATAGGTGTGCTGGTGATGAGCGAAGCGAAGTGCCTTGGCGAGCGTAGCGAGATGCTTGAGCTGAGTGCAGCGAAGTGCCGTGATCGACCGAAGGTCGAAGGTCAACAACGAGAGGTGAGACGGGAAGCCGCGGCCAGGAGGTCGAGGAGTCGATGGGGGTCGGCTGCGGAGCAGACGGAAGTGGTGTCAGCGGTAGTGGTCGAACAAAAGGTCGGGTCCTACGGTGCTCACGTATGGCGAGGAACGCATGTCCACGGTGCGGCGGGGAGCTTGGCTGGGTGATCGACGAAGACGTCATTAGTGGCGGCTGGTATCAGTGCGAGAACGATCATCAGTGGCTCCGCCGCTTCGGCGGATGGGTCCCCCTCGACGAGGAGAACTGAGACCGGGGCCTCGTCCTCGGTGGCGGTGTCCCCGTCCCGCCGTTCGACCTTGGTGACCTTCGCGGTGGCCCACCGCAAGCGACGGAGTGATCTCGTCGGCGACCACGGGGCCCCGCGGGCGGCACCCGTTATCGTTCTGCCGAGGACAGTTCGGTCGTGCCGCCGAAGGCAGGGGTGGAACGGAACAGCCCGGCGAGGAACCTCCGTAGCGGGGCACGCTTCGGCTGCCCAGAGTCGTCCGGGTGACGAACATGCTCAGGGGCGCCGTCATCGGCGCCGGAGAGGTGGACTGTCCGGATGGCGACCACGACAACCAGCGCCGCCAGGCCGACCACCACCAGACCCGCGATGGCGACCGGGAGTGACACCCCCAACCCGGGGGATGATCCTGGTGCCGGAGGCAAGGGAGCCGCCGGTGGCTCCGGTGGCGCCGCGGTGGGGCTGGTCGGAACGAGCCGAGTCGGGATGGCTGGGCCCGCTCCGGGCGGCGCGGTACGGGCGGGCGGAGGCGGCGGCGCACTCGCCAGTGTCGTGGTGTTGAGCGCTGTGAAGGTCGCACCCCCGGCGAGAACGAGCAGCACGGCCACCGCCACGGCAACGGCCCTCCCACGTCGGATCGGCATCGGGGGAGCCTGGGGCTCGGGAGCGCCACCCGGCGGCGGCGGCACCGGCCGCGGCACGTACTCGGGTGCTTCTGCCTGGCCACGCCACTCGGGCGTCGCAGAGGCGGGAGGGGCTTGCGGTGCAGGGGCGGGCGCACGGTGCTGATTGCGGCGGTCTTACCGAGCTGTTCGAGAATCAGCGGCGCTGATACTCCCACCGACAGCGCACCCAGCCCGCCGGTGATCTCGTTGTTCTGCGCGAGCGCGATCGCGAGTCCGGCGCCGAGCCCGAGGCGGATCACGGTCGTGATAGCGAGGGCTCCCGGTCCGAGTTCGCCGGGCTTTTTCCAGGGCACACCGTTTGCGCGTTGGGTCGCGCCAAGCAATTCGATCGCCTCCACCGCTACGCCGCCGAAGGCCCCCCACAACCCGTACTGCCACCAGGCGAGCATCCATCCCCCCTTGCCCCCAGCCCCCGCGCGATCGCCGAGGCTCCGCACATCCTGGTCTGATGGCCGGGCACTGCCCATGCACGGTCGCTCGTCGGAGCCCGGCAGGGGCAGCGCAGGTGTGGATTTCGCATTTGCGAACAGTGCCCGGCTGCTAGTGATCCACAACTACGGGCTTGCTGCCTAGTGTCCGGCTGTACCCGCCCATGGCCGCCCGATTTGCCCGTGGCCTGGACAGCACCCGACTGATCTCCGCGCGTGCTGTTGCCCGCGTCTCGGCCGCCGCCCGTGGCCGCCCGGACAACCCCGGCCATGACCGGCCAGCCGTGGCTGTGGCCGCCGTGTCCGTCCCGGTGGCCATCTCGGCGAGGGTGGCCGCCCGTGTCCGCCGCGCGTGGCCATCGACCGCGGCCAGCCCGGCCGGTAGGTCGCCCAGACGACCTCGCCACGGCGAGAGCCGGTGGCCGATGACCCGGAGCGGGTCCCGCGCCGCACGGGCAGCGTCGCCCCGGGAGGCGCCCGGCTGGTCGGGGTGGTGATCGAGGGCGTGCAACAGCCCGGCGACGCACCAGCCCTCGGCGAACCAGGGCCCGAGCATCGCGACGGCGCGCCACCGGACGACGCGGCCAGCGAGCCCGGTGCGTTCGAGGAGCGTCTGAACGGCCCTAGCGCGTGCCTCCGTCGTCGTTGCACGGTCGTAGACAGGCCACGACGAGCCTCCGCCCTGTTCGTCGTGGCCTTCCTTGAGCCCTCGTTCACGCCTAGGGCTAGATCTCTCACCGCCACAGGCGGGGGGGTTGCCAGATTGCTCCACAGCAAGGGCTCCGACCGGCGCGGTGAGGACGTAGGACGGCGCCCGGTTGGTGTCGGTGCCGAGGAACTCGGCGGTTGCGCCGGTCTCGATGCACACCAGAAGGCCAGCCTCGACGGCCCAGGCGACGACGCGGGACACGGTCCGCACCGAGCAGCCGGCGCCCGCGGCGAGGTGCGCGCGGGTCACACCGGCGACGAGCCCGGTCTCCCAGTTCATCCCGTGCACGAGGCCCCGCAGGACAGTGAGGGCGGCAGCGCGGCGGTCGGCGCGCCACAGCTCGACGTCTACGAGCTCTTCGGCGCGGGCGAGGGCCGCGGCCTGGTCGGTGAGCACGACGGCGCCCTCGGGGACCCGGTGTCGCCACCCGGGGTGCGGGGCGAACCGTCCGGCCTGCACCCGTCGTGCGGCGCGGCGACGGCCGTAGGCCAGCGACCGGGCGCGCGCGGCGGCACGTCGGTGGGCGCGCCCGACGCCTTGAGTAGGGCGAGTGCGGGTTTTTGGGGTCGCCGGATGGCCGCGTGCGTCAGTCGACGGCGTGTCGCGGACGCGCGCAGGATGTACCGGCGGAGGTTCCGATGTAATCTCGGCTCCGCAGCACTAAGCCGCCGACGCGGGTGCCCCAGGTTGGTAGCCAGGCAGGGCCCGTAGTCGAGCGGGGATCATGTAGTTGCGCGAGCGCCTCGGTCTTCCCGGACCGGGGCGTTTCGTGTGTCAGGCGCTCTTGAGGGCCTCCTGCTCGGTGTAGGGGACCCCGGTGAGCTCGGCGAGGGTCTCGCCGACGAGATCGTTGACGGTCATGCCGCGGCGCGCGGCCTCTTCCTGCAGGGCCCGGCGAAGCGATATGGGCACCCTGGCCCGGACCTCTTCACGCTCACCCTTGCTGGGGCGACCCGTCTTCCTGCGCGCCATAACGGTCAGCGTGCCGTTCCGGCGCGCAGGAACAGCGCAGCGACACGCGGTCACCAGCTATTACGTCGCGCCGCCGCCGCCAGTCGCCTCCACCCGGTAGCGCTGGCTGCCGGCGCATATCCACCGGGCGCCTTGACGGAAGACCCGACCGCCGGGCAGCGGGTAGTGCGGCGGCACAGTGCCGAGAGCCCCGAGCCGACGGATGGGTTTTCCGCACTCGGGGCAGTCCTCGTGGCGGTCCCAACCCTCTGGGGCCTCCTGCGCGATCGGTACGCATGCAGGGCAGAGGTCCGGGGGTCCGGCGGACCACCCTTCGACCCGCCCGGCAGCGCGGAGTCCCTTCACGTAGGGGCCGACGCCGCGGCGCGGGTCCATGACTTGGAGGGTGGCCTTGCACAGGTCGCACTCCAGGACCAGCTCGTGGCGCACGTGCTTCGCCATGGCGTCCTCCCTACCCCTCGTCGATGGCTTGCAGGGCATTGATCGCGGCGTGCCGGTTCTCGGCGCTCCGGTCTGCGAGCCACGCGTGGACCGCGCGGGAGGCCTCGGTGTCGCGGTCCCGTCTGGCGGTCGTCCCGAGAACATCGTGAGCACGGTCGGAGTCGGCGTCTACGGCCACGAACGTCTCCGACGCGAACGCGCCAGCGCCGTGTCGGACGGGCTTGCTGCGTCCAGTGAGCGGTTGAAGGTGGCTCGACGGTGAAAGTGCGGCCGGCGACGTGGTCCACAGTCGCCTCATGCGGGTCCCGCGGGGTGGAGGACGGAGGCCGCTCGGATCAGACGAGCACACGTGCCCCCGGGTGCGGCCAGTCGGTCATGGCGGTCATCCAAGCTTCATCGTGTCCCCGGTGCTGGCTCGAGTAGTCCCCTTCGAGGGAGTGCAGTCTCGTCACCCGTTGCGATGAACGGGTGACGGAAACCGTGACCGATAACCACGTGCCGGGGTTGACGACACGTAACTGCAACGGTCGCGCGGTGTGATCACCGCCTGGCCGGGCTCCCCCTCCAGGAAGGACCCGCCGCTCATGGCGACCCTGCGCAAGGCCGTCCTCGCGACGGCCATGATCTCCACCGGCCTGCTCTCCACCACCGGCCTCGCCCTCGCGAACCCCAGCCACGACGGTGGTGACAGCGGCGACGACCACGGTGTCTCGCGCCACCACGACGACGGGACCACCGTGCAGAAGGGCCTCCTCAACTCGAGCGACTTCGCCCCCAACACCACCGGCGACCTGTGCAACAACGACGTCCCGGTCAACGTCCTGGGCGTCCAGGTCCCCGTCCAGGACAACGCCCTGGGCCTGCCGATCCTGTCCTCGGCTGGGCACGGCAACGGCGCCGTCAACGCCAAGAGCTGCAGCAACCCCATCTCCGCCGACAACTGATAGATCGTCCGGAGTCAACGCCGAGGTCGGGAGAGCGCTCGGCGCTGACTACGGGGGCAAGTGCGCGAGCCCGGTTACCGGTTTCCCCTCGATGGCCGGTGACCGGGCTCGCGTTGCCTCGCCGCTTGGTCCAAGCCGACATCTATCGACCGGGCGCCAGAGCACCTACCGTCGATGGCATGGAAGACCTCCTGCAGGTGCAGACCGTGACGCCGACGAAGGACGACGCCATCGCGCTCGCCAAGTCGGCCGTGGAAGCACAGCTCGCGGCCGGCGGTCAGGTCGCCGGGCCCGTGACGTCGGTGTTCTGGCACCTTGGGGAGTTCGGGACCGGCGAGGAGTGGCAGGTCATCTTGAAGACGACCGCCAGCAACTGGGCCGCGCTCGAGCACCACCTCATCGAGCACCACGTGTGGAACAACCCCGAGGTGACCGCGATCCCGCTGGCGCAGGCGTCAGCTCCGTACGCGGAGTGGGTCAACCGCGTCTCGGCACAGAAGGTCTGACACCGCCGGGGAGTTCGCGTACTCCTCGAGGCGGGCGATCACCTCGGCGATCCGCTGGTTCGGGCGGACCGAGGCGACCCCGCTGGCGAGGTTCACCGCCCGGCCCGTGATCGTCGCTGCCTGCTCGGGTTCTCCGGCGTCGATGTAGGCGTCGGCGAGCCACGACGAGTACAGCGCCTTGTCCCGGCCGTGGGAGTCGTCGTAAGAGGCCAGCGCGGACTCCAGCGCCGGGACGGCCCGCAGCGGGCGGTGCAGCTGGGTCCAGCAGCGGCCGCCGATGATGTCGAGCTCGGTGCGGGAGTCGACCCACGCCGCCCAGTCCGGCGCGGCGCTGTCCCGGTCGACCTGCAGTGCCTCCTCGGCGCGGCCCAGCGCCCGGCTGGTGCGCTCGGCGTCGCCGTTGACCGCGTGCGTCCACGCGCCGCGCTGGAACAGCAGCGAGCGCACCACGGGGTGGGTGTCGGGCCGCTCAGCCAGGTCGAACGAGTGCTCGGTGGACTCGACACCGGCCGCGCCGGTCGACACCAGTTGGTAGGAGCGCAGCGCCAGCGCGTTCCCGGCGAGGTCGGGGCTACGGGCTTCCTTCGCTGCCTCGAAGCTGCCAGAGAACAGGTCGGTGGCGGTGGGCTGCCAGCCGGCGTCGAACGCCGCCCACCCGCACTGCTGCATCTGCTCGGCCAGTAGCGCCAGCATCGCGGCGCGGGTGACCTGGTCGCGGGCGCTGCGGGTCCGCAGAGTCTGCTGGGTCAGGTCGACCTCGGCCTTGTAGAGCGCGAACGTGTCGGCGCCGCCCATGTGGTCGTCGAGCTTGCGCAGCCGCGCCATCCGCTCGCGAGCCTCGTCGATGGCCTGCCGGTCGAGACGCTGCTCGGTGGGGGTGGCGGCCGCGGCTGACCCGGTGGCGGTGAGCGCTGCGGCGCCGGCCAGGGCGGATGCGACACCGGCCTTGAGGAAGTCGCGACGGAGCACGGTGACCTCTTCCTGGGCGTCTTCCCATTCCCGGATACCAAGATCGAGCATGGCTCCGGGAATGCGTAGCCCATCAGCGATGCGGGCGATGACGTCGACGCTGGTCGCCTTGCGCTTGCCGCTCATGTACTCGCCGACCCGGGCTGGGGTCAGTTCGCACAGCCGCGCGATGTGGGAGGCGGTGAAGCCCGTCCCGCCGTACTGGCGGGCGAGCTTCAGGACCGCTCCGATGTCGCGGCGGGCGCAGGCGTCGACGAAGTCCGTCCTGGTCAGGACGTGCTTCGGTAGCTCCTGCGGCGGCTTCTCGCGGCGTGGCTTCGACATGGTCATCGTCCCCCCGGGCGATCCGCGAGCCTGGGAGTTACTCGCGAGTTAACCCACCCTGTGTCATCAGCATGACCTGCCGATAGGACACCCCGCAACGCTTCTCTAGATCCCGTCGCCGGAATGGCGCAGGGACAGGGAGGTGGGGCTGATGCCCACGGTGGCTAGGCGCAATGACGGATGGAGGTCGCAGGCCGCGTGCCGCGACCTCGACGTGCGGATGTTCTACCCGGACACCGGGAAGCGCTCGGGGCCTGCCGTCGCGGTGTGTGCTGGCTGCGTAGTCCGAGCGGCCTGCCTCGAGCACGCACTGACCGCAGGTGAGAGCCACGGGGTCTGGGGCGGCAAGTCCGAGGACGAGCGCCGCGCGATCCGCCGGGCCCGTAAGGCCGCGTCGTGAACGCCCCGACCCGGTCCCTCCCCGCCGGCCAGGCGCGGCGGGCGAAGGCGACCGGGCCCCGCCCGGACCTGCTGTGGCTGCTGTGGACCTTGCCGGGGCTAGAGCTCAGCTGCGGGTTCCTCCAGCCGCTGGTCGGCCTGTGGGCGCTGGTCCCTGCCGGCCTGTTCGTCGTGGCCCTGGTCGCGGTGGTCGCCTGGTCCACCGGCGGTGACTCGTGAGCGAGCAGGACACCGCCGCGGCCGCGGAGAAGGCCCGCCGGGCTGTCGACTCCGCGACGTGGGTCGCCATCGGCCTCGGGCTGGCCTTCACCGCCGTGAACGTGCAGACGTTCGCCGCCGCGGGCGCCGCGGCACTGTCCCCGGCCTGGGCGGTGGCCTGGCTGCTCGACCCGATGGTGTCGGTGCTGCTGCTTGCGGTGGTCCGCGCCGAGCAGGTCACCGCCCGCTGGCAGGTGGCCATGCCGTGGCAGGTCGCCGCGACGAAGTGGGCTGCGTTCGGAGCCACCTACGCGATGAATACGTGGTCGGCGTGGCGCGACGGCGTCCCCTCGGCGGTCGTCCTGCACTCCGTGCCTCCGGTGTTCGTCCTTCTCGCCGCCGAAGTCGCGCCTGCTCTCCGGGATCGGCTCACCGAGGCCGTCCGCGCCGCCGAGCTCACATCTCGCGAGCAGGTCGCTAGCAACGTGCTATCCGCTAGCGAGCCGGACCCCGAGGCGGCCCCCGTCGTGGAGGACGAGCTGGTCACCGAGCCGGTGCCCCCGCCCGACGACCCCCAGCAGGAGCAGCCGGCGCAGGACCCGGTCGACGCGCGGGTCCGCGAGGTCGCCGAGCTCCTCGCCGCCGGCTGCGACGTCACCGGAGCACAGGCCGCCGCCATGCACCAAGTCAGCGAACGGACCGGTCGGCGGCTCCTGGCCGACGCCCGCAGCCACCTCGAGCACAACCCGAACAACCCGCCGTCTCTGTTCGGCCTGCACCTGGTCGAGCCCGCAACCGCAGGAGGAACCGCATGAGCAGTCCGGAGGCCCGTGGCCTGACCGAGGAGTGGATCGCCGAGCACGGCGACCCCGACCTCGACTACTACATCCCACCCGTACATCAGGCAGCAGATCGAGGCCGACCGGTTCGTGGCGGAGCACGGCCACGAGGGGGACTGGGAGATCGACCGCGTCCCCACCGAGCGGCCCGCGCTGATCGAGGCCCGCGATCCGGAGATCGACGACGAGGAGCGGGAGCGGTGAGCGCCCGCCAGTGGCCCAGCGACGCTGAGATGGACGCGCTGGTCGAGCAGGCCGCGCAGTCGAAGAGCGGGGCGCTGCGCTTCGACCCCGAGACACCAGGCGGGTTCCGGGTCCTCACCGAGCAGGAAGACGCGGAGCTGATCGACGCGATCCGGCTCCCGGTCCAGCGCTACGACGACGACCGCGAGCACCTGACCCGTGAACGCGACGACGCCGAGCGGGTCGGGGACGTTGACGGCGCCGAGACCGCGGACGCGCACCTCGAGGTCCTAGCCGCCGAGCGGCGCCTCGCGCAGCGCTACGGCCCGGAGCTCGACGACGAGGAGCGCGAGCGATGAGCCAGCCGACGACGAGCCAACTGAGCGACCAGCAGCGCGACGCCCTGACCAAGGAGCTGTTCGCGCGCCAGCAGGTCGCTGAGCCCGGATCGCACTTCTGCTTCTGCGGCGGCGACCGCGACCTCATCGACGCGGTCGAGCGCTACCGCGACGAACAGGACCGAGAGAGGGGCTGACATGACCATCACGTCCAACCGGGCCGAGCGGACCGCGAGCCGTGCCCGCGGCGTCACTGTGCAGCGGATGCGCTTCTGGGCCGTCCGCAGCGGCCCCCACCTCACGCAAGCCGGGGGCCGGGGCTACCGGACCGTGACCGGTCTCGTAGTCGCGGCCGCGATCAGCACCGTGCTCTCCGCGCTGGTCGCCGGACGGGCCTGGGCGTCGCACCCGCGCTGGTCGCGGTGGTCGACGTGGGCGGCGGACCTGCTCGGGCACTGGCCGGTGCTCGCCGCAACAGCCGTACTTGGACTGCTCGACGCGGCCCTGCTCAACCTGTTCTCGCTGCTCGGAGCCCTCGTGGCGACCCCGGCGGTGCTGGTGTGGGGTGTCCGGGCAGGGCGCATGGCCTACCCGCACACGATCCGCGGCCGGGTCCGGACCCGGCTCGGTCTCGACGGATGGGCCTCTTTCTGGGACCTCCGCCGGAATGTGTCCGCGCACGCGGTCCGCGGCATCACCGCGACGATGCGGCCCTCGATCGCCGCCACGCTGCCCGACCCGGACGACCTCGACGAGGTCGGGCAGCGGATCGCCGCGTCGGCCCGGCGCCGGTGGCTGATCGAGCGGCTGCCGGTCACCGAGTGCGGCACCTGGCTCGGGCGCTCCACGGTCGGGCCGGTGTGGGGCCAGCACTGCTACGCCGCGTTCCGCGACGTCGTCGGACTGATCGCACCCCCGCAGACCGCGAAGACCGCGCTGATGGGCCACCACGTCATCGACCACCCCGGGGCCGTGCTCACCACCTCGACCAAGACCGACGTGTACTGGCACACCGCGGCGCTGCGGATGGAGAAGTCGCGCTCCGGTCGGGTCGAGGTCTTCAACCCGGAGGGCATCGGCGGAGTGGCCTCGACGATGCGCTGGTCCCCAGTCGCCGGCTGTTCGCACCCGGCCACGGCCGCCGAGCGGGCCGGTGCCCTGGTCGGGGCCACCTCGGCCGCGGGTGGGGAGGACGGCACGTTCTGGCTGGACTCCGCGGCGAAGGTGCTGCGCTCGTTCCTGATGGCCGCCGACCTCGGCAGGCTCGACATGCGCGCGGTGCAGCGCTGGGTCGCCGACCCCGTCGGGACCGGTGGTCAAGCGCTCGAACTGCTCGAGCACACCCACCGCGACCAGACCCCCGACGGCTGGGCCGCCGAGCTCGCCCAGGTGCTCCACACCGACGCCAAGCGCACCCGCGAGTCCATCTTCCTCACGCTCTCGCAGTCGGTGGCGTTCATGGCCGACCCGACGGTCGCCGAGGCGTGCTGCCCGGCCGAGGACGAGCCGGGCTTCGATGTGGCCCGGTTCCTCGGCGACCGCGCCACGCTGTACGTGATCCTCTCCGAGCGCCCGCACGCCTCGGTCGCCCCGCTGGCCGCGGCGTTCACCACCTATGTGTTCGAGCAGGCCAAGCGCCTCGCCGCCCGGTGCCCGAAGGGGCGGCTGGACCCGCCGCTGGGGCTGATCCTCGACGAGGCCGCCCTGACCACCCCGGTGCCGCTGGACCGGTGGGTCGCCGACGCCGGCGGGCGCGGCATCCACATCGTGTGGGCGGTGCAGTCCCCGTCGCAGCTCGCGCAGCGGTGGGGCCGCAACGGCGCGGACACCATCTGGAACGCCACCAACGCCAAAATCGTGTTCGGGGGGCTGACCCTCGATGCCGACCTGGAGGCGATCTCGCGGCTGTGCGGGGAACGCCGCGTCGAGCTCGACGCCGGCGGGGGGACGATCCGCTACGAGTGGCGGCGCATCCTGCCGGTGGACCTGCTCCGCACGCTGCCGCAGTGGCACGGGCTGCTGGTCCACCGGGCCACCCCGGTGACCATCACCCGTATCCGACCGGTGTGGCTGCGCCGCGATGTCCGCGCCCGCGGGTGAGCCTGCCCCGCTGGCCCCGATCGACGAGGGGCTGTACCCGGTCGACGCCGAGCCGCCGCAGCTCGATCATGGACCCGGGCAGCACGACGGGGACGACGAGCGCGGGGAGCCGGTCGACCGGTGAGCGAGCAGGAAGACAGCGGCCAGGGCGGGCGGCCCAGCAGCACACGTCGCGGCGCGATCGGCGACGTCGCCGCGGAGCTGCGCGCCCTGCGCCGCACCCTGCGTGAGACCGACGAGATCACCCGCGAGTCCGCCGGGCTGCTCGCCGAGACCGCCCCGAAGGTCGCCGCCCTCGAGGAGCAGGTCGCGACGCTGCACGGCCAGGTCACCGCACTGGTCGACGACGCCGAGAACACCGCCGCCGAAGACCCGGGACTGACCGCGGCCAAGGCCGCGGTCGGGCTGCGCTCCGACCCGCCCGGCCCGTGGTGCTGGCCGCTGCTCGATCGCCAGCAGGCCGAGACCGCGTGGGACGCGCTGGGCCGCTGGGTCGGGGAGCTGCTCGTCCCCACCTACGGGATCACCCGGCTGCAGCTGTTCGACTGCTGGCCCCACCACCCGGCGATGCTCGCCCAGCTGACCTGGCTGCGGCAGGGCTACCTCGAGGCCCACCTGCCCGGGGCCCCGGCCACCAAAGCCCAGGACTGGCACCTGCGCAGCCTGCCCGGTGTCCTCGCCGCGCTACCGGGGTTGGTCCCGACCGAGGCGGGCACCAAGCCCGAGCCGCTCTGCGCACCCGGCCGGCACCTCCAGAAGATCGACTATTCGGCGGCGCGCGCCGAGGAGTACGACCAGGCCCGGATGCTGCCCGCCACCGTCGAGCACTGGGGCCCGGCGTGGCGCGAGGCCATGACCGCCGACCTCACCCACCGGCGACCCGCCCCCGACAAGTGATCACCCCAAGACCGGCGCAGCACCGGGCCGCCATGAGCGCCGCCGCCGTGGTCAGGACCGGCGTTTTCGGTGGCCGTTCCTGTCCTCGCCCCGGTAGGGGGCGATCTGGCTTCGTAGGTCGGGCAGGTTCCACCACCGGGAGCCGTCCGGGTCGACGCGGGCGGGCCGGACGATCTCGGCCCGAGCGAACCAGTTCAGGGTGGCCTCGGGCAGGTGCAGGGCCTCGACGGCGGCTGCGGTGTCCACCAGCGCCCGGGCCGACGTGCCCGGTTCGGCCGGCGCGCTTCCCGCGGGGGTGTCCCCGCCCGGGTCCACGAGGCCGAGCATGGCCAGCAGCTCGCGGACCTCGGCGGGCTGATCACCGAGGTGGCGGGCCACCACCAGCGCGGCTCGGTAAGCCTGCACTAAGGTGATCTTGGAGTCGGCCGCCGGGTTCAGGTCCCAGGTGCCCAGCGGCCCCGGCCCGGTCACGGCCGCTCATCCTCGTCGCGCTCCCGGCGCTGGCCGATCCCCGGCAGCGAGCTCAGCACGGTCCAGGTCATGGTGGCGTCCCCCCTCGCGGGTGGCCCCGGGCCCGGCCAGGCAGGCCCCCACACGGGGTCGCGGCCCGTCGGCGCGGCCGCGCTCGCACCGGTCTCGGGTGCGCGCACACTACCCGGTGGTGATCGAGCCCACGGGCCGCCGCCCCGGGTCTCGAGCAGCCCCGGGGTGCCGGAGGGGACCCAGCCCAGGGGGACTCGCTGATCGGCTGACGCGCCCCCCGCGGAGGGCGACGCTGCGGGCCAGTGACCGCGCGGTGGGGGCGCGGTGCCCGTCGTTGGCAGTCTTCCCCCGGGGGTCAGCCCGCCAGCATAGTGGTGATGACCAGTGCCGCGGCCCCGAACGCCAACGTCGCCGCGAAGATCAGCAGGGCCTCGGCGAGGTCGGCGAGCCGCCGTATCTGCTGTTCTCGGGTGGCCGCCGACAGGCCCGGCACCGCGGCGGGATCGCGGCCGGGCCTCTGGTTGGCGCTCACCATGGGCTTGCGCCGCTGCCCGCCGGCCGCGAGGACGTCGCGTCGCCCGCGTCTGGCCCGTACCGCCCGTGTCCCATCGCGGCACCTCCGGCAGGGATCGTGCCCGTCGCCGACCCCGCCGCGCCATCACCCGACCGGCCGAGCACCGGAGAGCGCACTTGAGTGCCCCGGTCGGGGGGTTCTCGGAACTTTTTCGCCGTCGTGGGGATCTTTCCGGGGGGTCCGGGAGGTCTGTCTTGGTGGGGCGTGATGTGGCGCCCCGGTCGATGGACAGCGACGACAAGGGAGCCTGCCCGTGGCGATGACCGAGCCGGACGCCCGACGTTTCGAGTGGCAGCTGACCGCGGTGGCCGCCGGGTGCGTCGTGGTCGCGGTGCTGGCCCTGACGGTGTTCCCCGGGGTGCTCGCCGACTCCCCGCCGGGCATCCCGACCGGCGCGATCCTCGGGAGCAGCGCCGGGGTGCTGTTCGGGTTCGCCGCGCTCTGTACGGCGGGGGTGTGGCTGCATCACCGCTGGTTCTTCACCGAGCGCCAAGCTCTGCGCCGCGCGCTGGGCCCCCCGGATGACTGGCTCAACCTCCCCGAGTGGCGCCGCACCGCCAGCCCGGACGCGATCCGCGGCGAAGCCGCCCGGTTCTGGGGCCGCCCCGACGCGACGGCTGACCAGGCCGGCTGGGTGGTCGGGGAGGTGATCTCCGGGCGGTGGCCGATGCGCGAGAAGCTGCTGCGCGCCCCGTACCCGCGCTCGGTGCTGGTGCTCGGCCCGCAGGGCTCGGGCAAGTCCCAGTACGCGATCCCGATCATCCTCGACCTGCCGGCCGCGGCGGTGATCACCTCGACCAAGTCCGAGCTACTCGACGCCACCGCGCCGTGGCGGGCCCGGCTCGGGCCGGTGTCGGTGTTCGACCCGCTCGGGGTCACCGGCGGGCGCCACAACGTCGCGTTCGACCCCGTCACCGGCTGCCACGACGGCGAGCGCGCCGAGGTCGCCGCCGCGGCGATGATCCGCGGCGCCAGCCTGGGCGGGACGCTGCGCGACGGGTTCTGGGCCGACGCCGGCCGCCAGATTCTCCGCTGCTACCTGCTCGCGGCCGCGCTGGCCGGCGGGTCCAGCTTCGAGGTGCAGCACTGGAGCCACCACCCCGACGACCCCGAGCCGCTGCGCATCCTCGAGGCCCACCCCGGCCGCGTGCCCGAGGGCTGGATCAGCAACCTGCGTGCCCGGTTAGACACCAGCCGCCGCCAGCGCGACGGCTACTTCGGCACCGTCATCGCCACCACCGAATACCTCGGCCACCCCGGCGGCGCCGCCGCCGTCCGCGCCGCCCGCGACACCCGCGGCGGCCCGTTCGACATGGCCCGGTTCCTGGCCGAGCACGCCACGCTCTACGTCGTCGGCGACGCCACCAAACAGGGGCTGGCCGCGATGATGACCGCGCTGACCGAGCTGATCGCCTACGACGCCCGAGAGACCGCCAAGACCACCAAGCGCCTCCCGGAGCCGCTCGGGATGGTCCTCGACGAGGTCGCCAACCTCACCCCGGTCGACCTGCCCCGCTGGGTCACCGAGTTCCGCGGCTGGGGCATCGTCCCGTTCGCGTTCGTGCAGTCCCGCGCCCAACTCGACACCGTCTGGGGCCACGACGACGCCGACGTCATCTTCGACAACATGATCACCCGGGTGATCCTGCGCGACCTCGCCGCCGCCGGGTTCCTCGACGACCTCAGCCGCCTCGCCGGCGAACGCCAACTCCGCCGGCCCGCCACCACCGGCTCCCGGTGGGGCCGGGGCGAGGACGTCCCCGCCGGCACCGAGAGGCTGATCCCGCCGCACGTCATCCGGTCGCTGCCGATGTGGCACGCCCTGATCCTCGGACCACCCGCCCAACCCGCCGTCGTCGCCTTCGAACCCGGCTACGAACGCCTCGCCCGCCAACGCATCGGCACGCCCTATCGGGCGCGCTGGCCCCGCTGGTGGCGCCACCCCATCACCGCCACCCGCACCGCCCTCACCCGCTGACACATCTCCACGGCCACGTGGGCGTGCGAGAGCGAGCTGAGGCGCACCGGGTTCAGTGCCGCTGGGTTCTCCCCGAGATCGGCTGGTTGGTGGGCGATCGCGGTCCGCTTCGGGCACGGGCGCGCCCCGGCGTCTGTTCGACCTGCTCGGGCTCACCGCCCGCCTGCCCCGCCTGCCGCTGCTCGACGACCCACACGGGCGCCCCGGCCGACGGTGAGGGAACCGACCGCAGCCCGGCGTGACCGGTGGTGATCAAACGGCTCGCGGCCGAGGACCCGACCGCCGAGGTGAACTCGAACCGGGCCCGGCACCAGACAGACTGGCCACGCGAACCCTGGTATCACTGCTGGTCATGGGAGCCGAGCGAGGTGACCGCGCACGATCGACCGGTCATCCGGCCGGGACGTGCGCAGCCGACCTGCCGGCGCTGGCCGGGAACGTCCGCCGCCTACGCCGAGAGGTCGGCGCCTGGCTGGCCGAGGTCTGCGGTGACCAGAACGCGGTCGAAGACCTCGTCCTGGCGGTGGGCGAGGCCCTCGCGAACTGTGTCGATCACGCCTTCGTCGGGCGGCCTGAGCCGGGAACGATGAGGGTGTTCGCCCGGCTCGAGGGCGACCAGGTGGTGATCACCGTCCGCGACAACGGCCGATGGCGAGAGCCGGACCGCGAACCCGGCTGGCGCGGGCGCGGCATACCGCTCATTGCGGAACTCACCGACGACGCCGACATCGACCCCCGACCCGGCGGCACCGTGGTCGTACTACGCCGTGCGGTCACCACCACCCAGCGACGAACGCATGTTGCCGGGTCCGCCAGCGGTGACCTGGCGCGCTCGGCGGACCTGCGCTGGTGACCAGCCCCAGCGCAACCCGCTGTCCTCGGAGCCCGCGCCGCTGTCCTCGCGCCCGCCCCGCAGCCCATAACTCCGACCGTAGTTCTAGGGGTTGGCGACACGGGCTGCCTTCGCGGCCACCCATGAGCAGGTCGTTCCCTCGGACTCGGTGGGGTTCACCCGGCTCGCAGCTGGTTGACCTGGGAGGCCGTCGCCGGTGTCGGGGGGCTCGTCCGGCTCCGTGGGTCGGTGCGGCTCGGTGAGCCAGTGGGCGACGTCGACGAGCTTGATGTTCGTCTGCTGCGAGGACGCGATCAGCATCTCGAACGCCTGGCCCGCGTCGACTCCGAATCGCTCCATGAGGATGCCCTTGGCCTGCCCGATCAGGTCGCGGGAGTCGACCGCTCGCTGGAGGCTCACGCCCTGGTCGGCGCCGTAGAGCAGCAGCGAGGCCTGGGCGGCGAACAGCGCGGCGATCGTGTGAGCCTGTTCGGTGAACACCCAGGGCTCACGCGAGTACAGGTTCAGCGCGGCGCGCTGTCCACGGCCCCGGGAGGTCAGCTGCGCGGAGATCACCGCGTGGTACCCGGCCTGGACCGCAGCCGGCGCGAAGCTGGGCCACCGGTCGTTGTCGGTCTGGCCCGCGAAATCATGGGCGACCACGACTCCGGAAGCTGGTGGGTTCTCGGCGGCATCCAGGCCCGGACCTTGCCGCAGCGTGTACTGCAGCTGGTCCAGGTCGCGGATCGCGTCGTCGGTGGCGTGGCAGGCCTGGACGGTGCCCGCCTCACTGCGCGAGATACCTCCGCCGTCGACACCGGGCACCGTCTCAGCGGCCGACGCGACGATCTGGGTCAGCACGTGCTCAACGTCCGAGATGCTGTCCCGGGCCAAGTGGTCCGCGGCCTGCCGCAGAGCGACGACCAGTTCGTCGCCGTGGTTGACGTCCACGAAATGTCCCGTCCTTGAGCCGCGTGGGGACTCAAGCTGGTCGACCGGGTCTGGGGGGCGCCCGCTCGACGAAAGAGGACGTTACAAGAACCCGATCAGGTGTTGGAAGCCAGCCGGCGTGGTTCTGGCCCCCTCGTTCCCACACTCCACCGAGGCCATCTCGAACAGTGGGCGCCGCTGCCTCGACCCGGGCCTGCGGCTGGTTCTCGCTCGGCCTGGTCGCGGCCAACCGTGGCCCGTGGTTGTCCAGCTGGTCAGCGGCCAGGGCCGGGGTCGGGGTCGGGGTCGGGCCCGTCGGATTCCCCGACGGGTGCCACGATCTTCTCGGCTACCTCCTCGAGGGCGATCCCCTGCGAGATCGCGCGAACCCGCAGGATCGTGAGGGTGTCCTTGATCGGCACGTCGAGCTGTGCCATCAGGACGCCCTGAGCCTGATTCACCACGGGATCATCGACCGCCGCGGCAAGGACTTCATCCGGCTCCAATGTTTCCCCCTTCGGTCGACACGGCTCGCGGGTCAGCGAGCCGGACGGCGGGGTCCGAGCCGAAGCACCCAGCAATATGTCGAAGATCCCCCGCCCCGTCCAGGCGCCCGTGAGAGATGTCCCCTCGTCGGCCCGGCATCGCCCAGCTCGATCCGCTGCTGCCCGGACCGGGGGCGGTGCGCGCCCCGAGAGCCGCGGAACGCGTCCGGCGAACATCCGGTCGCACGCTGACCGGCCCGCAACTATCGGTCCGACCCGGCATCGAGCCAGCTCTGGATGATCGTGGTGTGAGGGCCCGGCGGTGTCGTCGGGTTCGGCGGTCAGCCGACGGTGTTGCGACCCGTGCTGTACTGGCACGCACCGCCTCACCGCGGCCATGAATCGGGATCTCCGCGGTGGGTGTGGGCCCGACCGGGACCTTTGTCGGGGCGCGGGCAGGTCGGCTGCCTGGCGACGACGACCCGGGGCAGTGGGTGTGGGGTGGATCAGGCTCGATTGAGCCGGGCGTTGGCCGCCGCGGTCGTCGAGGGTGGCGCCGACGCGGCACTGGCGGTGTGCCGGGCGTGCGTGACGTGGCTGCCGATGACCGGGGCGTCGATCACCATCATGGACGACGAGCAGGGCCAGGAACCGGTGTGTGCCACCGACCCGGGTGCGGCGCGGATCGACGAGCTGCAGTTCAGTCTGGGTGACGGGCCGTGTGTGGAGTCGTTCCGTACCGGTCGCGCGGTGCTGGTCGCCGACATCACCGACCCCGCCGAGACCCGCTGGCCGGTGTTCGCGGCGGCCGCGGCCGAGACCGGCGCAAGGGGCATGTTCGTGTTCCCGCTGCACGTCGGGGCCACCAAGATCGGGGTGCTGGACTGCTACCGCGACACCCCCGGCGGGTTGAGCGACCAGGATCTGAGCGGGGCGCTGCGCGCCGCCGACGCGGCGGTGTGGCTGCTGCTCGAGCATCCCGACCCGAACAGCATCATCGGTGACCACGACCCGAACAGCACCGACACCGACGGCGCGGACAGCGGGCAGTGGTGGGACGGGTTGACGCTCTCGCGGGCCGAGGTGCACCAGGCCACCGGGGCGCTGATCGCCCAGTCCGGGCTCGACGCCCCCGCCGCGTTGGCGCGGCTCCGCGCGCTCGCATTCCGCACCGGCCGGGACATCACCGAGGTCGCCGACGACGTCCTGGCCCGCCGACTGCGCCTAGGGCCCGACGGGGCATGGCAGACCACCAGCACCGATCACCCCACCGATGGGCGCCCCGGCGGGCACGACAACACCGGGCGCGAGGACAGCGACCCGTAATCCCCGCAGCAGGGAGATGAGGAGGATCCATGGTGAGCACACCGGCAGCTGGGCGCGAACAGTCGTTGGTGACCGCGTTCGTGCGCCTGGCCGACACCCTGGTCACCGACTACGACGTGATCGACCTGTTCCACGGGCTGTGCGCCGACTGTGTCGC
>NZ_DASXJS010000159.1:0-14887 GCF_036497245.1 Actinomycetospora sp.
CGCTCTCCCGCGCGACCCGCTCCGCGCACTTCTCCCACCGCCACGCGGCCCGCGTGCTCGACGTCATCCAGCCCGGCTCCACCCGACTGCCCTCCGCGGTGCTCGGGGCCGCCGTCGCGGAGTGGACCCCCGGCCGCGACCTCGCCGAGCTCGTCGCCGGCGGGCCACTGAGCCCGAGCGCCGCGCTGCGGGTCGTCGAGCCGCTCGCGCAGGCGGTCGCCGACGCCCACCGCGCCGGCCTGGTCCTCGGGATCGACCACCCGCAGCGCGTCCGGGTCACCGCCCGCGCCAACGCCCGGCTCGCGTTCCCGATGCCGCGCGGCGAGGCGGCGGTGGACGACGACGTCCGGGGGCTCGGCTGCGCCCTGTACCTGCTGCTGACCGCCCGCTGGCCCTCCGCCGACGGGGCGACGCCCGCCGGGCTCAAGGCCGCGCCGCGGACGGCGTCCGGCGCACCGGTCGGGGTGCGTGACCTGCGCCCCGGGCTCCCCGTCGGGCTCGCCGCGCTCGTCGACCGCACCCTCGACGCCACCGGCGGCATCCGGACCGCGGCCGCGGTGCACGGCCTGATCCGCCAGCTCCGGGAGGGTGCCGAGGACGACGGCGTCCTGCTGCCGCTGACCGAGGACGGCGTCCAGCTCGGGAACAGCGACAGCACCGTCTGGCATCCGGACGACGACGACGCGCCCGAGGAGCAGGACGCCGCGACCCGCCGCAAGCTGCGCATCGGCGTGACGCTGCTCGTGATCGCCGTCCTGGCCATCGTCGGGTTCGTGGCCTTCCAGGCCGTCTCGCTCGTCGGGGGCGGGCCTTCGTCCGGGCCACCGCTCGTCATCCCCACCTCCGCCGCCCCGGTCCCCGCGCCGACGACGCCGGGCCAGGCGGCCGCCCCCGCCGTGCCGCCCGCTCCCGCGCCCACCGGGCCGGTCCAGCTGGCGAGCATCGCGGTGTACGACCCGTCGGGGGATCCGGACGATCCGGGCAAGGTCGGCCGCGCCGCGGACAACGACCCCGGCTCCACCTGGTCGACCTCGCAGTACGACGAGCAGTTCCCCACGCTCAAGCCCGGTATCGGGCTGATGACGACGTTCCGGGCCCCGTCCCGGGTCTCCCAGGTGATCGTGCGCTCGCCGAGCCCCGGCACGAAGATCGAGATCCGCTCGGCCGCCGCCCCGAACGTCCCGCTGGCCCAGACCCAGCTGCTCGGCACCGGCACGGTGTCCGGCGACACCACGACGATCCCGCTGCAGACCGCGCCCGCACCGACGGGCAACCTCCTCGTCTGGATCACCGGCCTCGCCCGGTCGGACGATCAGTACCGCAGCCAGATCGCCGAGGTCACGGTGGTCGGCGGGAGCTGACCGGGCCGGGTTCGTCCGAACCGCACCCCGGCCGGGCGGGCCGCGTCTAGCGTCCGCGGGGTGGCCGACCCACGCTCCGACCAGGAGCTCATGGCCGCCCACGTGGCGGGCGATCCCCGCGCGTTCGACGAGCTCGTCCGTAGGCACAGCGAGCGGTTGTGGGCCTTCGCGGTCCGCACCCTCGGGGACTCCCACGAGGCCTCGGACGCCGTGCAGGAGGCGTTGCTGTCCGCCTTCCGCGCGGCGCCGCGCTGGCGCGGGGAGGCCTCGGTCTCCACGTGGCTGCACCGGATCGTGTTCAACGCCTGCCTCGACCGCGTACGCAGGCGCCGCACCCACCCCGCCGACCCGCTGGAGGAGGACACCGACCTGCCGCTGCCCCGTGACCCCATGGCTGACCGGATGACGGTCCTCGCCGTCGACGAGGCCCTCGGCCGGCTGCCCCTGGCCCAGCGCGCGGCGGTGGTCCTCGTCGACATGGAGGGACTCTCGATCGCGGAGACGGCCCAGGTGCTGGGCGTGCGGGAGGGCACGGTGAAGAGCAGGGCGGCCCGGGGCCGCTACCGACTCGCGGTGCTCCTCGGGCACCTGCGGCCCGGCGCCGGGAACGACGACGGCCCCGCGCACGTCGAAACCCCGGGAGGGGACGTGTCGAGCCGTGCGGGAGGTGAGCGATGACGCAGGGCACCGGGGACGGCCGGGACGACCCGATGGCGGATGAGCCGGTGGCCGGGGACGCGGCGGCCGAGGACGCGGCGCGGCGCCACGGAGACGGCGGGGCGCCGCGGACCGGCGAGGAGGAGCTGTTCGCGGCGCTCGAGCGCACCCGGGCCGATCTCGCCGCCGCGCCCGCTCCACCGTTGCCCGAGGGCTTCGCGTCCCGGATGCAGGCGGCGCTGGCTGCCGAGCGGGCCGCGGGCGGAGCTCCGGAGGCCGGCGGGGCGGGGTCGGGGCCGCCCGTCGCCGCACCCGGCAGACCTGCCTCACCCGGCCGCCGGCCCGCGCGGATCCGGACCCGGCCGCCGGGGCCGCAGGGCCGGCCAGGCCCGGGAACGCGCAGGCGCCGGGTCCTCGCCTGCGCCCTCGCCGCGGTCGCCCTCGCCGCGGTCGTGGTCGCGGGCGCGGCCGTCGGGAGCCGGTCGTCGGCGGGCCCGGCACCGACGGCGGCGCCGCCCGTGACCACGGGTCCGGTCGGAGCCCCGATGCCGGTCCCGGTGTCCGGCGCCGACCCGGTACGGGCCCTGCGCACCGGTCTCGGCGCGCGCGATCCCGGACCCCTGACCGACCCGGCGCGGCGCGCCGGCTGCCTGGTCGCGCACGGTCTGCCTGCGGACACGGTGCCCCTGGGCAGCAGGCAGGTGCTGGTCGACGGGACACCGGGCACGCTCCTGGTGCTGCCCACCGGGCGGGCGGCGCGGTTCCGGCTGCTCGCCGTCGGTCCGGCGTGCGCCCCCGGGAGCCCCTCGACCCTCGTAGACCTCACGGTGGGCGGGTGAGTGCCGATCAGGAGGACCGGTGGGGAATCCTGGACCCGTGGCGGACGTTGCAGCGGGCGTGAGTGACCAGACGATCCACGACGTGATCATCGTGGGTTCCGGACCGGCGGGCTACACCGCGGCGACCTACTCGGCGCGGGCACAGCTCGACGTCGTGGTCTTCGAGGGAAGCCAGTTCGGCGGTGCCCTCATGACGACGACCGAGGTCGAGAACTACCCGGGCTTCGCGGAGGGCATCCAGGGCCCGGAGCTGATGGACCAGATGCGTCGGCAGGCCGAACGCTTCGGTGCTGAGCTACGCCCCGAGGACGTCGATGCCCTCGACCTCGCGGGCGAGGTGAAGACGGTCACCGTGGACGGCGAGACCCACCGCGCACGGACCGTGATCCTGGCCATGGGTGCCGCACCGCGCTACGTCGGGGTGCCCGGCGAGGAGAAACTCCTCGGGCACGGCGTGAGCGCCTGTGCGACCTGTGACGGGTTCTTCTTCCGCGACCACGACATCGTCGTGGTCGGCGGCGGCGACTCGGCGATGGAGGAGGCGACGTTCCTCACGCGGTTCGCCCGATCGGTCACGATCGTGCACCGCCGCGAGGAGTTCCGTGCCTCCGGGATCATGCTGGCCCGCGCGCGGGCCGACGAGAAGATCTCCTTCCGGACGAACGCCGTGGTCACCGAGGTGCTCGGGGACACCGCCGTGAGCGGTGTGCGGCTGCGTGACGTCGTCACGGGCGAGGAGGACACCCTGGAGGTCTCCGGGATGTTCGTCGCCATCGGGCACGACCCGCGTTCCACGCTGGTGATCGGCCAGGTCGACACCGACGACGAGGGCTACGTGCTGGTCGACACGCCGAGCACGCACACGAATCTTCCGGGTGTCTTCGCCTGCGGCGACCTGACCGACAAGACCTACCAGCAGGCGGTCACGGCGGCGGGCAGCGGCTGCACGGCCTCGATCGACTCCGAGCGCTGGCTCGCCGAGAGTGCCGCCACGCCGACCCCGCAGACCTCGCCGAAGCCGACCGTGGACTCCGAGGTCACCCCGGAGCTCGACCCGGTCGGCTCCTGACCGGTTCCGCACCGGCGCCACCCGACTCCGACCACCCCGGGTCGAGCACCCCGCTCGACCGATGATCTTCAGGAGGATCCCCCGATGGGCAGCCCCGTCACCGTCACCGACTCCACCTTCTCCGACGAGGTGCTGAACAGCGACAAGCCCGTCCTGGTCGACTTCTGGGCGACCTGGTGCGGACCGTGCAAGATGGTCGCCCCGGTCCTCGAGGAGATCGCCCAGGAGCACGGTGACAAGATCACCGTCGCCAAGCTGGACATCGACCAGAACCAGGCGACCGCCCGCGACTACCAGGTCATGTCGATCCCGACGATGATCGTGTTCCAGGGCGGCAAGCCGGTGAAGCAGATCGTGGGCGCGAAGCCGAAGGCCGCGCTGCTCAACGACCTCTCCGACGTCCTGAACTGATCCGTTCCCGACACCCGCACGCCGGGTCCGGACCCCGGTCCGGGCCCGGCGTCCGTGTGTCCGGAACCGGGTCGGGCGACCACGGCCCGCGCACCGGCGAGCTCGAACCGTGACCCCGCCGCACGGGCCCGATGCCGGGTGCGAGCGGGTCGGCAAGGCACAATGAGACCCCGGTGAACCGAGGCGACGTTCTGTCCGGCCACGCCCACGCGGGCGTCCGGGCACAGGTCGGGTCACCGTCAGGAGTCCGTGAAGGGACGGGAGCGACGGAATGCAGCTGCTGAGCCGCGGCGACACCGGTCCGGCCGTCGCCGAGGTCCGCGCTGCACTCCAGGCGCTGGGCCTGGTCGAACCGCCCGCTCCGGGTGGTTCCGCTCCGGAGCCCGGACGATTCGACGGTGCCCTCGAGGACGCCGTCCGGGCGTTCCAGCAGAACCGCGGGCTGATCACCGACGGCATCGTCGGCCCGTCCACCTACCGGGCCCTGCGCGACGCACGCTGGTCGCTCGGCGACCGCATGCTCTGCCTGCAGGCCTCGAACATCATGACCGGCGACGACGTGTTCGCCCTCCAGGAGCGCCTCCTCGAGCTCGGGTACGACTCGGGGCGCGCGGACGGCGTGTTCGGCCGTCAGACCGAGCAGGCGCTGCGCAGCTTCCAGCGCGACTACGGGATGGCTCCCGACGGCATCTGTGGGCCCCGCACCCTGCGTCACCTGGGGTACCTGGGCCGCAAGGTCACCGGCGGACGGCCCGGCCTGCTGCGCGAGCAGGAGCGCCTGCACCGCGCCGGGCCCCGGCTCTCCGGGAAGCGCATCGTGATCGATCCGGGTCACGGCGGGCCGAACCCCGGGGTCGCCGTGAACGGGGTCACCGAGGCCGGCCTGATGTCGGACATCGCCCGGCGGCTCGAGGGCCGCATGTCCGCCGCGGGCATGGAGGCGCTGCTCTCCCACGGGCCGCACGACTGCCCCTCGGACGCCGAACGCGCCGGGTTCGCGAACTCGGCGGGCGCGGACGTCGTGCTCTCCCTGCACGTCGACGCGAACCCCAGCACCGCGGCCAACGGGCTCTCCGCCTTCCACTTCGGCACCGGCACCGGCGCGACGTCCACCGTCGGTGAGGCGCTCGCGGGATACATCCATCGCGAACTGCTGGCGCGCACCCGGATGCTCGACTGCGGGGTGCACCCGCGGCCCTGGGAGCTGCTGCGGCTGACCCGGATGCCCGCGGTCCGCGTCGAGATCGGCTACCTCACGAACGAGCGCGACCGTGCGGCGCTGCTCGACCCGGCGTTCCGCGACATCGTCGCCGAGGGCATCCTCGTCGCCGTCAAGCGCCTCTACCTGCTCGGCCAGAACGACAAGCCGACCGGCACCTTCACGTTCTCCGACATCCTCCAGCGCGAGGAAGGCAGCCCGATAGGTGCCTGACGGCTCGTGAGCACTTTCGGTGGCCATAGCCACCGAAAGTGCTCACATGCGCGAAGCGCACCTATCGCGGAGCCGGCGCCCCGACCGGAGCGGCCGGGGCCGTCGTGACGTGGACCGACCCCAGGAGCTGGGCGATCGCCGCCTCGACGTCCTCCTTCCAGGAGAACCCGGTGCGCATCTCGAGGCGCAGTCGCGGCCAGCGGTGGTGCGGCGCGACCGTCTTGAACCCGACGGCGCGCAGGAACGCGGCAGGCAGCACACAGCTCGGCGTGTCCCCGGCGGTGCGGCCGTGTGGTTCACCACGCGGACGGTCCGCGGTGTCCCCGAACGCCTCCAGCGCCTTCACGCCGCGGCGGGAGAGGTCACGCACGACGTCCTGGACGAGCATCCGCCCGACGCCGCTGCCGCTGAAGTCGGGCACGACGTGCAGGCCGCAGAGCAGCACGGCGTCGGCACCGACCGGGGCCGTCGGGAACGCCGCGGCGCGGGGCACGGCGGCCGGGGGCGCGTAGAAGGCGTAGCCGGCCGGGACCCCTTCGACGTGGGCGATCCGACCGCAGGAGCCCCACTCGAGCAGGACCCCGGAGACCCAGGACTCCTTCTCCAGCTCCAACGTGCCGAACTCCTCGGCCTGGGCGCCCAGATGCGGCGGGAGCTCCCAGTAGACGCAACGACGGCACCCCGTGGGCATCTCGTCGATGTTGTCCAGGGTGACCCCGACACACTCTCGCGACACCGACACTCCCGTCCGATCGCGGGGCGCCACCGGTCGCGTCCCCGCCCACCCTGTCCTGCCGGAGAGCATGCGTACCTTCCCACGGCTCCGTCGACAATACGGGCGCCACCGATCGTGGGTCCGTCGGTGCCGAGGCTCGCGCGGCCGTGGAACCCGACCGCGTAGAGTCGGACGGCGATCCACTCCCGCCATGATCACGGAGAGTCGCCGATGTCCGCGATGCCGCCCGAACACCGCTCCACCGGGTCCCTCGGGACGGGCGCGGCGGCGGGCGCGGGTGCGGACGGCGACGCCGGCGACCCCCACCTGGGGCGGTACGCGGCCCGGACGGCGGGCATGACCGCCTCCGAGATTCGCGCGCTGTTCGCGGTGGCCAGCCGCCCCGAAGTGGTGTCGCTCGCCGGTGGCATGCCGAACCTCGCGGCGCTCCCGCTGGACTCCCTGTCGGTCGAGGTCGCAGGCCTCGTCGCCGCCGAGGGGCAGAGCGCCCTGCAGTACGGCTCCGCGCAGGGTGTGCCGGTGCTGCGGGAGCAGATCGGCGACGTGATGGCGTTCGAGGCGGGCAGCCTGGCCGCCACCGGCGGGTTCGCGCCGGACGACGTCGTGGTCACCGTCGGCTCGCAGTCGGCACTGGACATGCTGACCCGGCTGTTCGTCGACCCGGGTGACGTCGTGCTTGCCGAGTCGCCGTCCTACGTCGGTGCCCTGGGCTCGTTCGCCGCCTACCAGGCCGAGGTCCGCCACGTCGCCATGGACGACGACGGCCTGATCCCCGCGGCCCTCGACGAGGCGCTGCAGCGGCTGGCCCGGGACGGCAGGCGCGCCAAGTTCCTCTACACGGTGCCGAACTTCCACAACCCGGTCGGCGTCAGCCTCGCCGCGGACCGGCGCCCGGAGATCGTGGAGCTCTGCCGGCGCCACGGCGTCCTCATCGTCGAGGACAACCCGTACGGCCTGCTCGGCTTCGACGGCCAGACCTATCCGTCGCTGCGCTCGATGGACCCCGAGAACGTCGTCTACCTCGGCTCGTTCTCGAAGATCTTCGCTTCCGGGCTGCGGGTGGGCTGGGCGCTCGCCCCGCACGGGATCCGGGACAAGCTCGTCCTCACGGCCGAGTCCGCGACCCTGTGCCCGCCGGCGTTCACCCAGCTCGTCGTCTCGCGCTACCTCGCGACGCACGACTGGCGCAGCCTCGTGAAGTCGTTCCGGGAGATGTACCGGGAGCGGTGCGAGGCGATGCTGAGCGCTCTGGAGATCCACCTGCCCGACGGGTGCCGCTGGACGCGGCCCCAGGGCGGGTTCTTCGTGTGGGCCACGGTCCCGGAGGGCGTGGACACCCGCGCCATGCTGCCCCGGGCCGTCACGGCGCGGGTGGCGTACGCGTCCGGGACCGGCTTCCACGCCGACGGCTCCGGCAGTCGCCACATGCGCCTGTCGTTCTGCTATCCGCCGCCGGAGCGGATCACCGAGGGCGTGCGCCGTCTCGCGGGGGTCCTGGAGAGCGAGCTCGACCTGCTGCGCACCTTCGGGGTGGCCGGACCACGACCCGGGTCGTCCGGTGGTCCGCAGGCACCGGCCGTCGACACCGCCTGAGGAACCGGGCACTAGGGTTCCCGGCCGTGACCGACCCGGCCAGGACCGATCGCGCCGTCGCCGTACTCGCCGGAGGCCTGTCCCACGAGCGGGAGGTCTCGTTGCGCTCGGGACGGCGGATCGCCGCCGCACTGCGCGACGCGGGTGCCGCCGTGGACGAGTGGGACACCGACGCGGCACTGCTCGGCCGGCTCGGCTCGTCCCGCCCGGACGCGGTCGTCGTCGCGCTGCACGGCGGGGAGGGCGAGAACGGGGCGGTACAGAGCGTCCTGGAGCTGCTCGGCGTGCCGTACGTGGGCACCGGGGGGCGGGCGTGCCGCCGGGCGCACGACAAGCCCTCCGCCAAGGCCGAGTTCGTCCGTGCGGGCCTGGACACCCCGGAGTGGGTGGCGCTGCCCCAGACCACCTTCCGCGAGCTGGGGGCGGCGGGGGTCCTCGACGCGCTCGTCGCCCGCCTCGGGCTGCCGCTGATGCTCAAGCCGGATCAGGGTGGCTCGGCTCTCGGAGCCCAGGTCGTCCGCGACGCCGCGGAGCTCCCGTCGGCGATGGTCGGCGCCCTCGCCTACGGCGACACCGTCCTCGTGGAGCGGTTCGTCGACGGCGTCGAGGTCGCGGCGTCGGTCGTCGACACCGGGTACGGGCCGGTGGCGCTCCCGGCCGTCGAGGTCGAGCCCGGGAACGGCGTCTACGACTACACGGCGCGCTACACCGCCGGACTCACCCGCTTCCACTGCCCGGCCCGGCTCTCCGGCGAGGTCGCCGACCGGGTCGCCGAGACCGCGATCGCCACGCACCGCGCCCTCGGGCTACGCGATCTCTCCCGGACCGATGCCATCGTCGACGCCGAGGGTCGGGTGCAGGTCCTCGAGGTGAACGTCTCGCCGGGTCTGACCGAGAACTCACTGCTCCCGCGGGCGGTCGCCGCCGCCGGTCGGGATCTCGGTGAGGTCTTCACCGGCCTCGTCGATCTTGCGGTCGCGCGCGGCTCCCGCGACTGACGAGGCGTGGCGGCGATCTCAGGGCGCCCTGAGATCGCTGCTGAGAGCCTTGCGGATCACTCCTGGGGTGAGGGGCCCGAGGTGCCATCCGGACCCATCAGACGCGCGATGCGCTCCAGATCCTCCACCGATCCGAACTCCACGACGATCCGGCCCTTCCGCTGGCCCAGTTCGACCTTCACGCGGGTGTCGTAGGCGTCGGAGAGCCGCTCCGCGAGGTCCTGGAGGCCCGGGGCGTGCAGCGGCCGCCGCGCGGGGGAGCGGCGCTTCGCGGCCGACGGCTCCTTGTCGCCGCGGGCGAGGGTGACCGCCTCCTCGGCGGCGCGCACCGACATCCCCTCGGCGACGATGCGGGCGGCGAGCTCCTCCTGGGCCCCGGTCTCCTCGACCCCGAGCAGCGCGCGGGCGTGCCCGGCGGAGAGGACACCGGCGGCCACGCGACGCTGGACGGCCACCGGCAGCCGGAGCAGCCGGATGGTGTTCGTGATCGCGGGCCTGCTGCGGCCGATGCGTTCCGCCAGCTGCTCGTGCGTCACGTCGAACTCGGTCAGCAGCTGCTGGTAGGCGGCGGCCTCCTCCAGCGGGTTGAGCTGGACGCGGTGGATGTTCTCGAGCAGCGCGTCGCGCAGGAGGTCGTCGTCCGCGGTACGCCGGACGATGGCCGGGATGTGCGTGAGGCCCGCGCGCTGGCCGGCCCGCCAGCGCCGTTCGCCCATGACGAGCTCGTGGGTGACCTCGACGCCCGCCTCGCCGGGCTCCGGCTCGTCCAGCTCGCGCACGACGATCGGCTGGAGCAGCCCGAACTCGCGGACGGAGTGCTCCAGCTCCGCGAGGGCCTCCTCGTCGAAGACGGTGCGCGGCTGGCGCGGGTTCGCGCGGATGCCGTCGACGCGGACCTCGCGGTACACCGCGCCCGCCACGGACCCGCCGTCGGCACCGGGCCCCTCGGCGGCGCCGTTCGTGGCGACGTGCGCCGTCCCGTTCGCCGTGGACGCCGGAGCGGGGGAGCGCTGTCCGATGACGACGTCCGCCGCCCGGCTGCCCACCCCGGGCCGGGTCTCCGTCGACTCCGGCGGTCCGGTCGGGATCAGGGCGGCCAGGCCGCGGCCGAGGCCTCCTCGACGTTCGGTCATCCGTGGTCCCCCGTGGTGCTCGCAGCGGCCGATTCCGTGCGGCGTTCGGCGACAGCGGCGCGCATGGCGAACTCGCGGGCCGCGTCGAGGTAGCTCATCGCCCCGCGCGAGCCCGGGTCGTACGTCAGCACGGTCTGGCCGAACCCCGGTGCCTCACTGACCTTGACGCTGCGCGGGATGACGGTGCGCAGCACGACGTCGCCGAAGTGGGTGCGGACCTCGTGCGTGACCTGGTCGGCGAGCTTCGTGCGCCCGTCGTACATGGTCAGCAGGATCGTCGACACGTGCAGCGACGGGTTGAGGTGGGACTGCACGAGCCCGATGTTGCTCAGTAGCTGGGAGAGCCCCTCCAGCGCGTAGTACTCGCACTGGATCGGGATGAGCACCTCGGGGGCCGCCACCATCGCGTTCAACGTGAGCAGGCCGAGCGACGGAGGACAGTCGACGAGCACGTAGTCGACGTCGAGCCGGTCGAGCGCCTCCGTCGAGAGCGCCTGCCGCAGCCGGGACTCGCGGTTCATCATCGACACCAGCTCGATCTCCGCACCCGCCAGGTCGATCGTGGCGGGGACGCAGAGCAGGTCCTGCGAGCGATCGCACACCTGCGCGGCCTCGTCGAGCGTCATCTCGCCGATGAGCACCTCGTAGATCGAGGGGACCCCGCTGCGGTGGTCGACCCCGAGCGCCGTGCTCGCGTTGCCCTGCGGGTCGAGGTCGATGACGAGGACCCGGGCCCCGTGCAGGGCGAGCGCGGCGGCCAGGTTGACCGTGCTCGTCGTCTTGCCGACCCCGCCCTTCTGGTTGGCCACCGTGATGACGCGACGGTGGGCCGGGCGGGGCATCCGGTGGTCCTCGGGATGCAGCACCCGCGCGGCCCGCGCGGCCTCCTCGGCGATGGGCGTCATGCCGCCGCCGTCGCCGTAGATCACCTCACCCGCCCCGAGCACGCCGGCGCCCACCGTCGATGCGGCGTCGCTGACGGCGTCGCGCACCTTCTGCGCACTCGACCGGTCCGGGCCGCGCCGCGTTTCACGTGGAACGCCGCCATGTCCTTCGGTCACGAGGATCGATCCTTCCTGCCACGACCGCGGCGTCCCGCACCGGGACCCGAGCCGGCAGCGGTTCGTCGCTCCGTTCGATGTACCACCACGATGTACGTCGTGGCGTCTCCCGCGCCGCAGGTCACGACCTCGACCTCGCCGGCCCCGGCGGCGCGGAGATCGACCGCATCGCGCCGCACCTCGTCGTGCGCGCTCGCGCCCTTCAATGCCGCGAGTCTCCCACCCGCCCGTACGAGCGGCATCGTCCACGTCGCAAGACGCCCGATCGGCGCCACGGCTCGTGCCGTGACCACGTCGAACTCCCCGCACGCACGTCGAGTCTCGCGCTCCTCCGCCCGCCCGCGCCGGACGGTGATCTCGAGGCCGAGGGCCGCCGTGACCTCCTCGAGCCAGGCCACGCGCCGGGCCATCGGCTCCAGCAAGGTCACGGTGAGATCGGGGCGGGCGAGCGCCAGCGCGATCCCGGGCAGGCCCGCGCCCGAGCCGACGTCGAGCACGGACGAGCCCGGAGGCACGACCCGGCCCACGTAGGCGGAGTTGACCAGGTGCCGGTCCCAGATCCGCGGCAGCTCCCGCGGCCCGATCACGCCCTGCTCCCGACCCGGCCCGGCGAGCAGCTCCGCGTACTGCCGGGCGCGGGGGAGGGCGTCGCCGAAGAGCTCCACCGCCTCCGCGGTGGCCTCGGTGGGCCCGGAGTCGTCGGAACCGTCCCCGGCGGGCGCACGGTCACGTCCGTCGAGGGTCACGCCTGCCGTCCCCGAGGGCGCGTTCCACGTGAAACGCGCGCTCCGGGCATCACCGCGACGCCCATGACTCAGCTGCCGGGGAGGACGACCACGCGACGGCGGGGCTCCTCGCCCTCGCTCTCGCTGTGGACGCCGTCGACGCTCGCGACCGCGTCGTGCACGATCTTGCGCTCGAACGGCGTCATCGGCCGGAGCTTCTGGCTCTCGCCGCTCTCCTTGACCTCCTCGGCCGCGCGCTTCCCCAGCTCGGTCAGCTCCGAGCGCCGGTTCGAGCGCCAGCCGGCGATGTCGAGCATGAGGCGGTTCCGCGTGCCCGTCGACTGCTGGACCGCCAGCCGGGTCAGCTCCTGGAGCGCCTCCAGGACGTCACCGCGCTGTCCGACGAGCTTCTCCAGGTCCTTGCCCCCGTCGATGCTGACGATGGCGCGGCCGGCCTCCACGTCGAGGTCGATGTCCCCGTCGAAGTCGAGGATGTCGAGGAGGCGCTCGAGGTAGTCCCCGGCGATGTCCCCCTCGCGCACCAGGACCTCCTGGCCCGAGCGCTCGGCGCCCTCCTCCGGCGCGGCGTCCTCCGCGCGGCCGTCCGACTCCAGGGTCTCCGACACGGCATGTCTCCTCTCGCCGGGGCCGCGGACGGCCCTCCGGTTCCCCCGTCACCGATCCTCGCCGGTCGAGGCACGGTGCGCGGGGCTAGGGAATGGGGGGTGGTGGGGTCAGGGGTGCGAGCGCTCCGGCCGGCCACGCGCCCGCCCGGGCGCGGAGCCGACCGGAGTCAGCGTCGCTTCTTGGACTTCTTGCCGCCGCCGGGGCGCCCGGACGACGCGAGCTGCTGTCCGGACCGGGCCCCGTTCTTGCCGGAGCCGTTCCCGCCCGAGCCGTTCTTCCCGGCGGGCGGGGACACCTTGCCGGGGGCCGCGCGGCCGCTGCTCTTGCCTGCGGCTGGTCGGGCACCGGGCTTCGGGGTGGTGCCGACCGAACCGTTGCCCGAGCCCGACGGGGCGTCCACCGGCGCGTCGGCCGGGGCGTCCTCGGGCTCGTCCGCCTCGTCGGCGACCGCATCGGCACGCTTGGGCTTCTGCCCGGGCTTCGGGGCGAGCATGTCCCGCTGCTCGGCCGCCTGGGCGCGCCGCTCCACCTCTTCGCGGGCGATCTTCCCGTACACGTACCACTGCTGCGTCAGCGTCCAGGAGTTGTTGGCCAGCCAGTACAGCAGGATCGCGATGGGGAAGAAGGCACCGAACACGAGCACGCCGATGGGGAACAGCCACATCGTCAGCTTCTGCATGATCGCGGCCTGCGGGTTCGCCGCCGAGGCCGCCGTCTGGTGCTGCACCGAGATGCGGGCCGTGAAGTGGGTCGCGACGCTGGCGATGATCATCAGCGGCAGCGCCACCGGGACCACGGAGGGGGTGAAGCTCGAGAAGTTCAGGGAGAAGTGGCCGAGCTCCTGGGCGCCGCCGAAGATCGCCTGGGAGAGCTTCACGCCGAGGATGGAGGCGTTGTTGAACGAGACGACGTCGGCGCGGTCGAAGACGTAGTTGTACGGGTAGTTCGGCTGGAAGCCCCGCAGCACGTGGAACAGACCGATGAACACCGGGAGCTGTACGAGGACGGGCAGACAGCCGCCCAGCGGGTTGACGCCGTGCTCCTTCTGGAGCTTCTGCATCTCCTCCGCGAGCTTCTGCTTGTCGTTCTTGTACTTCTCCTGCAGCTTCTTGATCTGCGGCTGGAACTCCTGCATCTTCCGCATCGAGCGGACCTGGCTGACGAACGGCTTGAACAGCAGCGCGCGCAGCGTGAAGACGAGGAAGATGACCGACAGGGCCCAGGCGAACCCGTTGTCGGCGCCCAGCGCGAAGCCGAACACCTTGTGCCAGAACCACAGGATGGCCGACACTGGGTAGTAGATGAAGTTCAGCACGACGCTTGCTCCTCGCTGATGGGGGCTCCGGCTCCCCGGGGGGCAGTGCGGTTCGACAGGTCGGCGGGCGGTGCGCCCGCCGCGGGTGGGTCGAGGACCGGTCCCGGGACGACGACGCCGTCCGGGTCACGGCTCCGACGCGGAGGCACGGGGTCCAGGCCTCCAGGGTGCCAGGGCGCGCACTTGAGCAGGCGCAGGGTGGCGAGACCGGTACCCCGGAGCACTCCGTGCACCCGGAGCGCCTCGACGGCGTAGGCGCTGCAGCTCGGATGGAAGCGGCAGTGGGGGAGGAACAGGGGAGAGATCCACCGCCGGTAGATCCCGAGGAGCGCGATCAGCAGGCGGGCGGCCGGGCCCGGGCGCGAGTCCGGCAGCACCGGTGTCCCGATCTCCACGTCGTCCACTCCCGTCGGTTTCCCGTGAAACCACGCCACGTCGTGACCGCGGAGCTCGCTCCGGGGTCCGGTGACCGGTTCCCTCGACCATCGTGCCCGCGACGGGCCGGGAGGGCGAACGCCACCGGCACGTGGACGGACGCTCGTCACACCCATCGCCGGTCCTACCCGGCCCCGCCGGCCGCCGACCCCGAGGGCTCCGCGGTGCGCGCCCGCGGAGACATGTCCAATCGCCGCAGCGCCGCGTCGAGGTCGGCACCGAGCTCGGCAGAGGTGGATCCGGCCGCAGGTGGGTGGGCCCGCACGACGAGCGCGGTGCCGTCCGGCAGGCCGGCCAGGCGTTCCCCGACCAGGTGCCGCAGCCTGCGGGTCACGCGGTGCCGCTCGACAGAACCCCCGACGGTGCGCCCGACGACGAACCCGGCGCGCGAGCCACCGTCGTCACCGGCGAGGGCGTGGACCGACAACCTGCGCCGACCGGCCTTCCGGCCGCGACGCAGGATCCGCCGGAAGTCGTCGGGCCTGCGGACCCGGT
>NZ_DASXJS010000160.1:0-14874 GCF_036497245.1 Actinomycetospora sp.
TGCGGCGTCGGTGCCGTCGGGGACCCAGCCGGCCGGGAGCTCGTAGGCGTGCGAGAAGGCCGAGACGACCGTCGGGGGCGCCGCCGTGGCCGATCCGCCGCCCCCGCCGCGCAGCCCGGCGACGGCGAGCACCAGGAGGACGACGACCACCGTCGCCGCCGCGACCACGGCCGCCCGGCGACGCGGGGACCAGCGCGCGAGGGCGACACCGGCGGGCGTCTCGGCGCGCACCAGGGCCCGCGAGGCGGGCACGAGCGGGTGGGCGATGCGGCGGGTCGGGCCGTCGGGGTCCGAGGCCACCGGCACCGGATGGACGCCGGAGCCCCGCGTGGCCGGCGACCGGACGGGCGCCACGGGCGCGGTCGGGCCGGTCGTGAGGGCGGGCGGGGGCGGGTGCGGCGAGGTGGGTCGGGTCGGGAAGGTGGGCGGGGCAGACGACGGCGGGAAGGTGGGCGGGGCAGACGACGCCGGCAAGGCGGGCGGGCCGGAGCGCGCCGGGAAGGTCGACGCCGGGTGCGCGACGGGCCGCGGCCAGTCCGGGAGCAGCGGCGGGCCGCCGGTCCGCGGGCCGCCCGACACGGGCGCCGCGGGAGCTCCCGGCACGGACCACCCGGGGGCGGCGCCCGCCCCCGACCCCGCCCGGCGCGCGACGGCCAGCCGGGCCCCGCGGGCCACCACGGTGCGCGGCTCCGGCGGCACCACCGGGGAGACGCCGAGCTCGCGGTGCACCAGCGTGCCGAGCAGCGGCGTCCGGGCGAGGCCACCGATCAGCCGCAGCCCGGCGAGCCCGCCCGCCTCGACCCCGGCGTCGTCGAGGGTCGCCGTGAGCAGCGCGACGAGTGCCTCGCACGGTTCGCGCAGCAGGTCCTCGAGCTCGCCGCGCGAGCACCACGCCGAGGTCGCGCCGCCGGGCAGCGGGATCTCGGCCTGCTCGGCGTCGGAGAGGCGCTCGCGCGCGGCCCGGACGTCCTCGACGAGCACCTGCCGGTGGCGCCGGTCGGGCAGCGTCGCGCCGGCGACGACCTCGCGGACCCGGGCCGCCCCCGGGGCGTCCTCGGGCAGTGCCGTGAGGATCTCCCGCAGCAGCAGCTCGTCCGCGTCGTCCCCGCCGAAACCGTGCGCGGTGCGCTCGGCGAGCACGGCAGGCTCGCCTCCCGAGACGACGGCCGCCCGCGCGGTCCGCGTCCCCACGTCGAGCACCGCGACCGGGCCGTCCGTCGCCCCGCCGGGACGCATCCACGCGGCGTGGGCGGCGACGGCGAGCGGTTCGGGCAGGAGCACCAGCTCGGCTCCGAGCCCGGCGCCCGCGCGACGGAGCACCTCGCGCCGGGACGCGCCCCACGACGCCGGGTGGGTGAGCACCAGCCGGGCGGGTCGGGCTCCGCGCAGGGCGGGCGCCGCCCGGTCCACGGCCGCGGCGAGCACGGCGCCGAGGGCCTCCCCGACCCCGACGACGCGGGTGCCGAGCAGCAGGGTCGGCTCGTCGACGTGACGGCGCGGGGCGGGCTCGAGCCGGGCCGGGTCCGCGGCGGCCCGACGGCGGGCGTCGCGGCCGGTCAGCAGCGCCTCGCCGCCGTCGGGGGCGAGCACCGCGGCCGGTTCGAGGGCGAGCTCGGTGACCTCGCGGGCGTCGTCGACCGCCACGGCGACCCCGTACTCGCCGAGGTCGACCGCGACCGTCGGGCCGGTCACGACGCACCCTCCGGCGGATCGGCGACCGCGGCCCGGATCGGCGTGTCCGGGTCCCGCCAGGCCAGCTGCACGAGGGTCTCGCCGTGGCGACGGGTCACCAGCACCGCGCGGCCCGGGGGGCGCGGTCCGGGCCGGGCCGCACCGACGAGCGGGCCCTCGTCGCGGCTGCCGTGGCCGACCAGGCCCGGCGTGGCGAGCTCGCGCAGCCGGGTGAGCACCGGCTCGAACATGGCCCGGGCGGAGCCGCCCGCCCGGCGCGCGACGACGAGGTGCAGCCCGACGTCCTTGGCCTGGGCGAGCAGGTCGACCAGCGGGGCGAGGGGGTTGCCCGAGGGCGCCGCGACGAGGTCGTAGTCGTCGACGAGCAGGAACACCTCGGGGCCGGTCCACCAGGAGCGGGCGCGCAGCTGCTCCGGGGTGACGTCGGGCCCCGGCAGACGCTTGCGCAGCGACGCCACCAGATCGGTCACCGCCGCGGTGAGCGCCTCGGCCGTGGAGGTGTAGCTGATGAGGTGCTCGGAGTCGACGGCGCCGAGCAGCCCGCGGCGGTAGTCGACGATCATCAGCCGCGCCTGCTCCGGGGTGTGGCGCGTGACGACCTGGTGGGCGAGCAGCCGCAGCAGCGCGGTCTTGCCGGACTCACCGTCGGCGTAGACGACGAGGTGCGGGTCGGCCGAGGTGTCGAGGAGCACGGGCGCGAGCCGGTCCTCGTCGACACCGATCGGCAGCAGGTGACGCGCGCCCTCGGCGGGTCCGGGCAGCGACGTGACGTCCACCCGCTCGGGCAGCAGGCGCACCGGCGGCACCGGCGGCCCGTCCCACCCCGCGGCCGCCGCGGGCACCAGCTCGGCGCCCGGGAGGGCGACGAGCACGTGGTGGCGGTCCGGGGAGAGCCCGCGGCCCGCGCGCCCGGGCGGGACCGTCGCGGCGACGCGGCGGTCGACCTCCGACTCGCCGGGATCGCCGAGGCGCAGCTCCACCCGGGTCCCGAGCAGGTCCTTGAGCGCAGGCCGCAGCTCGGCCCAGCGGCTCACCGCGATGGCGACGTGCACGCCGTAGGACAGACCCGCCGTCGCGAGCGTGATGATCGTCGACTCCAGCGCCTCGTGGTCGGCGCGGAACGCGTGCCAGCCGTCGATGACGAGCACGACGTCGCCGAGGTCGTCGGAGCCGGCGGCACCCTCGAGCCGTTCCCCGCGGCGGCGGCGGGCGCGCAGGTCGGCGGCGGAGGTGATCCCGTGCTCGCGGAACCAGCGCTCCCGGGCGGCGAGGATCGCGGCCACCTCGGCGACCACGCGGCGCACCAGGTCGGTGTCACCGCGCCCGGCGACGGTCCCCACGTGCGGCAGGGCGGCGAGGCCGCCCAGCGTGCCGCCGCCGAGGTCGACGACGTGGAACGCGAGCTCGGCCGGGGTGTGGGTGAGCGCGGCCGCGGTGACCAGCGTGCGCAGCGTCGTCGACTTCCCGGACTGTGGGCCGCCCGCGACGACGACGTGCCCGGCCGCACCCGACAGGTCGGCCCAGAGCAGGTCGCGGCGCTGCTCGTAGGGCCGGTCGACCAGGCCGAGCGGCAGGTGCAGCGTCCCGTTGGTGGGGAAGCCGGGCGCGGACAGGCCGCGATCGGGCGTCCCCTGCAGCGGCGGGAGCAGCGCCTCGAGCGCGATCGGGCCCTCGAGCGGCGCCAGCCACACCTCGTGCGCGGGCGGACCCGCCTCGCGCAGCCGCTCGACGACCGCGTCGAGCACGCTCGGGACGGTCGGGCCTGCGTCGGGGTCCCCGCCCTCGCCCGCACCGGCCTCGCCCGGTCCCCCGGCGTCCGCCCCGTCGGCGCCCGCCGCGGGCAGCGCAGGCGGCAGGTCGACCCAGCCGCCGTGGAACGGGCGCGGCGGGCGGGTGGGGCGGCGGGCGTCGAGGCCCGCGAGGGGCGCGGCCCGCAGCGGCTCGCGGCGCCGGTACGGGCCGGAGACGTAGCCCGCGGTGAACCGCACCATCGTCGACGTGTCCGAGCGCAGGTAGCCGACGCCGGGCACCGAGGGCAGCGACGCGGCGTCCGGGACCCCGAGCACCGCACGCGAGTCCGCCGCGGAGAACGTCCGCAACCCGATCCGGTACGACAGGTGCGAGTCGAGTCCGCGCAGCCGCCCCTCGTCGAGGCGTTGCGAGGCGAGCAGCAGGTGGATCTGCAGGGAGCGCCCCAGCCGGCCGATCGCGGTGAAGAGGTCGGCGAGGTCGGGCTTCTGGTGCAACAGCTCGGAGAACTCGTCGACGACGACGAACAGGGCGGGCAGCGGCTCGAGGTCGGCGCCGCGCTCCCGGGCACGCTCGTAGTCGGCCACGCTCGCGAGGTTCCCGGCCGCGCGCAGCAGTTCCTGGCGACGGTTCATCTCCCCCGCGAGGGCGTCCTGCATGCGGTCGACGAGCCCGAGGTCGTCGGCGAGGTTCGTGATGACGGCGGCCACGTGCGGGGCCTCGGCCAGCCCGGCGAACGTGGCGCCGCCCTTGAAGTCAACGAGGACGAGGTTGAGCGCCGCCGACGAGTGCGTGGCGACGAGCCCGAGGACCAGCGTGCGCAGCAGTTCCGACTTGCCGGAACCGGTCGCGCCGACGCAGAGCCCGTGCGGGCCCATCCCCTCCTGCGCGGCCTCCTTGAGGTCGAGCTCCACCGGCTCGCCGTCCTCGCCGATCCCGAACGGCACCCGCAACCGCTCGCGGACCGCGCGGGGCCGCCAGGCTCCTGCGACGTCGAAGGTGTCCGGGTCACCGGGGACGCCGAGCAGCTCGAGCAGGCCGGGCGTCGACGGCCCGGCCTCGTCGCGCGCGGCGCCGGGCGTGCGGCAGGGCGCCAGTCGACGGGCCAGCGCCTCCGCCTCGGCGCCCGAGAGCCCGTCCGGGCGGCCGAACCACTCGACGCCGGTGGTGCCCGCCGCGCCGACCCGCTCGCCGTCGCGGGCGTCGTGCTCGACGACGAGGCGCAGCCCGCGCCGGGCCACGAGGCCGTCGAGCGCCCCGTCGAGGTCGACGAGCGTGACGCCGGCCAGACCGTCCTCGACGAGCGCGCGGTCGCCGTCGTGGTCGGCCGTGCCCGCCGGTCCCTCGACGACGGCGCCGTCGAGGACGACCACGACGTGCGCCGCGCCCGCCGGGACGCCCGCGCCGCGGGTGAACCGGGGCCGGTCGGCCAGCTCGGGCGCGAGCCACGCCTGCACCGTCGCGAGGGAGGAGGCGATCATCCGCATCGGCCCGGCGCCGTCGGCGATCCGGGGGTGGGCGACGTGCGGCAGCCACTTGCACCACTCCCACGCGGACCTCGCCTCGCCGCTCGCGGCGACCGCGACGAGCAGGTCGTCGGGGCCGTGGAAGGTGACGAGCTGGGCGACCAGCGCCCGCACCAGCGCGCGGCGGCGCTCCCGGTCGGCGGTCCCGGTCACGCCGACGGCCGCGAACGCGCGCAACGACACCGCGGTGGGCAGGGCCTCGACGACGGAGTGGGTGCGCACGAAGCGGCGCAGCGCCACCGTCGTCACCGGCTCGAGGTCCTCCACCGGACCGGTCTGCGGCGGGACCAGCGCGGTCGCGAGCCGCTGGGCGCCCCGGCCGACGCGGACGTGGGCGAAGTCCGCGTCGCCGGGACGGCGTTCCCAGGTCCGCGGGCCGCGGGCGAGGGTCACCAGCGCGTCCGGGTCCGGGTGGGTCCACTCCAGGCTGGCGCGCTGCTCGGCGGCGACGTCGCGGGCCCGGCGGCGGATCTGGGCGAGGTAGCGCAGGTAGTCGGCGCGCTCGGCGTCGGACTCGGCGCGACGCTGCGCGCCGCCGCGGGAGGAGCCGCCCGCCACCATGCCGATGGTCGAGAGCGCGATCATGCCCCCGAACAGCCACGACGTCGGGTTGTCGATCCCGATGACGACGACGAACCCGACCGACGCCAGCAGCATCACCAGCGGCAGCAGGCGCTGGAGCACACCCGCCGGGGCGATGCGGGGCTCCGCGGGCGGGGCCTCGAGCGGAATCTCCCCCGCCGGCATCACCGGGGCGGGCGTTCGCGGCCCGCGGCGGACGACCTGCGTGCCCACGCCCCTCCTCCCGGCCGCTCGGGGGACCAGCCCATCATGCCCGGCGGGGCGGCGCACCGGATCTCTGTCGTTCGCCCTCTGCGTGGCGCTTCCGGGGGCCATACTAGGGAGCCGATCAGCTGATCGGGCACGATCGACGCAGGTCGTCCGGGTTCCGGCGGTACGGCCAGGGACGCCGGAGCGGATCTCCGGGAGGGGGAGTCGATGAGCACCGGCACCGGCCGGGGGCATCCCCCGGTCGCGCTCGGGCGCCCGTCGGAGAGGACGGGCCCACCCGCCGGGCCCGCGCTCGTGCCCACCCCGTCGGCTCCCGACGACGCCGCCCCGGTCACCCGGATCTCGGTGTCGGCCCCCACCACGCGGGTCGACGTGGCCCTGCCCGGCGACGTCCCCGTGGCCGACCTGCTCGGCGTCCTCGTCGAGATGACCGAACGGGCCGCCCCTCCGGAGGGGCCCCCGGCCTGGCGCGGGGACGCCGTCCGCAGCGCCGACCGGCCCGGGGCCACCGGGTGGACGCTCGCGCCGCTCGGCGGGGCCCCGGTCGACCCCCGCGACACCCTGGACGGGCTGGGTGTCCTCGACGGCGACCAGCTCGTGCTGCGCCGGCGCGGGGAGGCGGCGCCTGCCCCGCTCTACGACGACGTCGTCGACGCGGTCGCCGAGTCCACCCCCGCGAGCTACCGGCCGTGGGACGCGGGCTGGGCACATGCGCTCGGCCTGGTCGGCGTGGCGGCCGCGGGCGTGCTCGCCCTCGGGGCACTGCTCGCCGCGGGCCGGGGCCCGGGCACGGCGGGCGGCCTCGTGACGGCGGGTGCCGCCGCGGCGGTGGCGATCCTCGCCGGGGCACTCGGAGCGTCGTCGACGCGGCTGTTCTCCCGCTCGGGGCCCGGCGCGGTGCTCGGGGTGCTCGCCACCGGCGCGGCCGCGGTGTGCGGGCTCGCGGCGGTGCCCGCCGAGGACGTTCCCGCCGGATCCCTGCGCTCCCTCGCCGAGGGCGCGGGTACCCCGCACCTGCTGCTCGCCGCGGCGCTCGCCCTGGTCACCGCGGGCGCCACACTGCTCGGCACCGCGCGCACCGACCGGGTCGCGCTCGCGGTGCTCGTCGGCCTCGCCACCGCATCGGGCATCGCGACGGCCGTCGGGGCGGTCGCCACCGTGATCGGCGCGCTGGCCGCGGCGCGGGGGGCCGACGTCGGCGCGGCCGCGGTGGCCGCAGGGGCGGGCGCCGTCGCGCTCGTGGTGCTCTCCGCGCTACCCCGGCTCGGGATCGCGCTCGCCCGCCTGCCGCTGCCCCAGGTGCCCGCCTCCGCCGCGGAGCTCGCCCAGGACGCCGGTCCGGGGGATCCGGTGGCGCTCGACCGGCGCGCGGACCGCGCCCACGCCGTCCTCGCCGGGCTCGCGGGCGGCACCGTCGCAGTGCTCGCCGCGTCCGCGGCCGTGCTGGCGGCCGCACCGGGCGAGGGCTGGCGGGGTGCCGCGGGCTGGGTGCTCGCCGCGCTGCTCGTCGTGCTGCCCGCCCTGCGCTCGCGCAGCTACGCGAACGCCGTCCCCGCGTCGATCCTGCTGCTCGGGGCCGTCGTGGGCGGGGCCGCCGTCGGGGCGGGCGCGGTGGCCGCCGCACCGCCCGGGATCGCCCGCATCGGGCTCGCCGTGGCCGCGGTCGCTGCCGGCGGGCTCGCCGTGCTGCTCGGCTCGGTGGTCCCGGGGCGGCGCTCCTCGCCCGCCGCGCGCCGTGCGGTGGACCTGCTCGAGGGACTCGGGATCGCCGCCGTCATCCCGCTCGCGCTCGCGGTGTGCGACCTCTACACGGCGGTCCGGCTGCTGTGAGGCGGGCTCCGGGAGCCCCCGCCGCGGTGCCTGCCGCCCTGCTCGCGGCCGTGCTCGCGCTCCTGCTCGCCACCGGGACGCCCGCAGGCGCGCAGGGGGTCGCCGTGGCGCCGCCGGTGCCCCCGACGCCCGACGCCGCCGCGCTCGCCGCCCTGCCCGACGCGCCCTCCGCGCTGCCCGGCCTGACGTCGCTCGGCCCCTGCCCGGCGGGGATCGCGCCGAACGGGTTCGCCGCGCTGCTCCCCGACCCCGCGGCCCAGCCGGGTGCCGACGCGCGGGGCGTCACGGTCGCGGTCGTCGACTCCGGGGTCGCCGCGCACCCGCGTCTCGCCGGTGGGGTCGTGGACGGCGGCGACTTCGTCGCGGGACGGTCGGCCACCGCGGACTGCGACGGGCACGGCACGGCGGTCGCCGGGATCGTCGCCGCTGTGCCCGGTCCCGACGACGGCGTCGGTGGCGTCGCGCCGGGCGCCCGGACCGTCGCGGTGCGCGCCGACAGCGCGTGGTCGTCGGCGGCGGGCTCGGCGAGCGCGGGTGACGAGGCCACCCTGGCCCGGGCGGTCCGGGCCGCCACGGACCGCCCCGGCGTCTCGGTCCTCACCCTCGCTGTCGCCGCGTGCCGTCCGGCGGCCTCGCTCGTGGGCGGCGCCGACCCGGCGCTCGGCGCGCTGCGGGCCGCGGTCCACGACGCGGCCGCCCGCGGGATCGTCGTGGTCGCCGCCGCGGGCAACGTCGGCCCGGCGTGCCCGGCGAACGACCCGGCGCAGACCGCGGAGCGGGTCACGACGGTGCCGGCCCCCGGCTGGTTCGACGACGACGTCCTCACCGTCGGCGCCCTGGACGACGCGGGCCGGCCGGACCCGGCCTCGCTCGCCGGGCCGTGGGTGGACCTCGCCGCCCCGGGGAACGTCCCGGCCGCCCTCGACGCCCGCTCCGCCGGCCTGACCGCCGATCTCACGCTGCCCGGCTCCGCTCCGGGCCCGGTCACCGGGACGAGCTTCGCCACCGCCCGGGTGGCCGGCGCCGCGGCCCTGCTGCGGGCCCGCTTCCCCGCCATGCCCGCGGGCGAGGTCGTCGCGCGGCTCGTCGGGACGGCCGCGCCGGTGGCGGGGTCGGGCCCGGGCCGTGACCCGGTGGTGGGGGCGGGCGCGCTCGACGTGCGCGCGGCGCTGGCCGGGGTCCGCGCGCCGGTGGCCGCGCCCGCGCCCGCGCCGTCCGGCCGGGACGGCACGCTCGCGTGGGTGGCCGTCGGCGCGGTCGTCGTGGTCCTCGCCGTCGCCGGGATCGCGCTCGCCCGCCGCCGGAGGGCCCGGTGAGCGCGCCGGAGCGGGCGGTCGTGCGCGTCCCGGATCGGCGCGGCCCGGCGGACGGGCGGCTCCCCGGGGCCGGTCCGGTCCGGCTGGGCGGGCTCCTCGTGGTCGAGGTGGGGCTCGCCGTCGCGCTCGGGCTGCTGGCGCTCGGCGCGGGCCCTCCGCTCGCCGGGATCGTGCTGTCGCTCGCGCTCGTCGCGGGCCTGGTGCGGGTCCGCGGCGAGCTCGTCGGGTCCTGGGCGGTGCTGGCGCTGCGCCACCGGGTGCGCTCCCGGGAGGCACCGGCGGGCGGGGACCCCGCCCCGGAGGACCCGGACGACCCCGCGCCCGACGGCCTCGACCTCGGCCCGCTGGATCCCGCCGTCGGCGAGGTCACGGTGGTCGACGGCCGGGACCACGACGGCAGGCCGGTGGCGTTCGCCGGTGCCGACGACGGCACGTGGAGCGCCGTCCTGGTCGCCGACACCGAGGAGCGGCCGCTCCTGCTCGACGCGACGCCGGACGGCGGGTTCCCGCTGACCGCGCTCGCCGGCACCCTGCGCGACCGCGGCGTGGTCCTCGACGCGCTCACCGTCGTCCGCCACGCCCGTCCCGGCGGTGCCGACTCACCCGCCCGGGCGGCGCACCGCGAGGTCCTCGGGCCGCTGGCCGACGCCGCCCACCGCAGCGCGTGGCTCGTCGTGCGCCTCGACCCCGGCCGCTGCCCCGGCGCCGTCGCCGAGCGCGGCGGCGGTGTGCTCGGGTCCCGGCGGGCGCTCGTCGGTGCGCTCGCCCGCATCGGACGCGTGCTCGCCGACCACGACCTCCCGGTGCGCCCGCTGGACCGCGAGGGGCTGCGCGACGCGGTCGCGACGGCCGCGGCCGCCGACCTCGACCGCACACCGGGCGGCGTGACCGAGCGCTGGGACGCCGTCGTCGTCGGGGAGGTCGGGCACGCCACGTGGACCGCGGCGGACCTGCAGGTCCCCCTCGGGGCGCACCTCGACGTGGACGACCTCGCCGCGCCGGACGCCGTCACGACCGTCGCCCTCGGGCTGTTCCCCGACCAGGTCCTGCCCGACGGCGATGCGGCCGTCGGCGTGGCCGCGCGGGTGCGGGTCAGCGCCCGGACACCCGAGGCCCTCGCGGACGCGGGTGCGGCGGTCGTCGCGGCGGCGCGGGCACGCGGGATGACTCTCGAACCGCTGCACGGGCGGCAGGTGGCCGGCCTGCGCACCACCCTGCCTCTCGGGGGCCTCGCGTGACCGGGCCACGGACGGCCCCGGGGCCCGCGGGCACCGTCCGGCTCCGGGCGAGCGCTCTCGACGCGCTGTCCGCCCCGGTCGCCGCGGCGGGCGTCGTGCTGGGCGCCGACACCGACGGCGCACCGGTGACGCTCGCGCTGCTGCGCCCGGTCCCCACCCGCGTGGTGGTGCTCGGGGCGCTGCACCTGGCCCGCCAGATCGCGCTGCGGACGGTCGCGGAGGGCGCGCGCCTCGCCGTCACGACGGGCAGGCGTGCGGCCTGGGAGCCCCTGGCGCGGGCCGCGGCCGAACCCGAACGGGTGCGGATCGGCACCGACGAGATCCCGCCCGACGACGGCGCGCCCCGCCGCCCCGGGGACACCGACGCGCTGCTCACCGTCCACGACCGCGGCGCCACCGCCGCGGGACCGGCACCGCCCGCCGGCCCGTGGCGGGCCACGATGCTCGTGCTGCCCGCGCTGTCCCCGGCGGTCGCCGACGCCGCGGACGACGCCGACGTCGTGCTGCTCGGGCGGATGCCGCCGCAGGAGGCCGACCTGGCGGCGCGGCTGTGGCGGCTCACCGGACCGATGGCCGAGTCGCTGCGCACGCTTCCCGACCACGGCGTCGTCGTGCTCGGGCGCAACCTCTGGCGGCGCCTCGACCTCGTCACGGCCGAGCGCGAGACGGCGCTGCTGGGCCCGGTCCGGCGCAGCTGAACCGGCGTCACCCGCCGAGTGTGCGCACCGCCCGCGTCGTCGCCGCGCGGGCCGCGAGCCCGTCGTCGTCGGGATAGTCGACCCCGGTCAGCCGCAGCCCGTGCGCGGCCACCACGTGGACCTCGGACGCGCGTTCCCGGCGCTCGAGCAGCGCGGCGGGCCAGTCGACGTCCCGCCGCCCCTCGCCGACGGCGAGCAGCGCCCCGACCACCGAGCGGACCATCGAGTGGCAGAACGCGTCGGCGGACAGGCGGGCCTCGACGACGTCGCGCTCGCCGGGCACCGCCAGCCACGTGAGGCGCTGCAGTTCGCGGATCGTCGTCGCGCCCTCGCGGGGGCGGCAGAAGGCGGCGAAGTCGTGCTCACCGAGCATGCCCCGGGCGGCGGCGCTCATGGCGGCGACGTCGAGCGGGCGGTACCAGCGCAGGGTGTCGCGGGCCCGGAGCGGCTCGGGGCCGGACGGCGCGGTGCACACCCGGTACGCGTAGTGGCGGCGGATCGCGGAGAAGCGGGCGTCGAACCCGGCGGGCGCACCGGTGACGGCGTGGACCCGGACGTCGGGCGGGAGCATCCGGGCCAGCCTGCGGACGAGGCCGTCCGGCACGACGCCGTCGACCAGCAGCGCCGTCCCGGATGCGGGCACGTCGAGGTGGGCCACCTGCGCGTCGGCGTGGACGCCCGCGTCGGTGCGCCCGGCGACGGTGAGCGCCACGGGTTCACGCGCGAGCGTCGAGAGGGTCTCCTCGAGCACGCCCTGCACGGTGCGCAGGTCCGGCTGACGCGCCCACCCGGCGAAGTCGGTGCCGTCGTACGCGAGGTCGAACCGCAGCCGCCGCGTCGGCGGGGACGACACGAGCCCGCCGTCAGGATCGACGGCGGGCTCGTGGTCGTGCTCGGGGACTCGTCCGGTCAGGACTCGTCCTTGCTCTCGTCGGTGTCGAGGCCGGCGCTCGCCGCGGCGTTGTCCGCCATCGGCTCGGGCACGTCGTCCTCGTCCGCCTCGGCGCCGGTCGTGCTCGCCGGGGCGTCATCGGTGTCGAGCCCGGCGCTGTCGGCGGCGTTGTCCGCCATCTGCTCCGGGACGTCGGCCTCGTCGGTCGAGTCGGTCGCGTCCTCGGACTCCGAGGCCGCGATCGTCGCCGCGGTCGCCGCCGCACCACTGGCCTGGCCGCCGACCTCACGGTTCGACGCCGAGCGGGTGGCCGCCGACGCCTCGGTCGACGCGAGCCGCTCGTTCACCAGCTCGATGATCGCCATCGGGGCGTTGTCACCCTTGCGGGGCAGCGTCTTCACGATGCGCGTGTAACCACCGGGACGGTCCGCGAAGAACGGGCCGATCTCGGCGATGAGGCGGTGCACGACGTCCTTGTCGCGGATCTGCTGGGAGATCTCGCGACGGTTGTGCAGGTCGCCCTTCTTCGCCTTCGTGATCAGGCGCTCGGCGTACGGGCGCAGGCGCTCGGCCTTGGCCCGCGTGGTGTGGATCCGGCCGTGCGTGAACAGCGACGTGGCCAGGTTGGCCAGCATCAGCTTCTGGTGCGCCGGGGATCCCCCGAGGCGCGGGCCCTTGGTGGGCGTGGGCATGTCTCGCTCCTGGTCTCGTGACGCCTTTCCGGCCGGCCCGTGAACGGGCCGGCCGGGGGCAGCACGTCAGAGTTGCTGGGGTTAGAGCTGCTCGGTCTCGGCGTAGTCCTGGCCCTCTTCGGTACCGAAGGAGCCGTACCCGCCGCCGTCGTAGGAGTCGTACCCCTCCGACGGGTAGTCCGCCGCCGCCGCGCTCGGGTCGAACCCGGGGGGGCTGTCCTTGAGGGCCAGTCCCAGACCCGCCAGCTTCATCTTGACCTCGTCGATGGACTTCGCACCGAAGTTGCGGATGTCCAGCAGGTCGGCCTCCGACCGGCCGACGAGCTCGCCGACCGTGTGGATGCCCTCCCGCTTGAGGCAGTTGTAGGACCGGACCGTGAGGTCGAGGTCCTCGATGGGCATGGCGAACGCGGCGATCGAGTCGGCCTCGGCGGGCGAGGGTCCGATCTCGATGCCCTCGGCGTCGTTGTTGAGCTCGCGGGCCAGACCGAACAGCTCGACGAGCGTGCGGCCGGCCGACGCGATCGCGTCGCGCGGGGTGATCGAGGGCTTGGTCTCGACATCGAGGATCAGCTTGTCGAAGTCGGTGCGCTGCTCGACGCGGGTCGCCTCGACCTTGTAGCTGACCTTGAGGACGGGCGAGTAGATCGAGTCGACCGGGATGCGGCCGATCTCGGCGCCGGAGGCCTTGTTCTGGGCGGCGGGGACGTAACCACGACCCCGCTCGACCACGAGCTCGACCTCGAGACGGCCCTGGTCGTTCAGGGTCGCGATGTGCAGGTCCGGGTTGTGCACCGTCACCCCGGCGGGCGGGACGATGTCGCCCGCCGTCACCGGGCCCGGGCCCTGCTTGCGCAGGTACATCGTCGCCGGCTCGTCCTCCTCGGAGCTCACGACGAGCTCCTTGAGGTTCAGGATGACGTCGGTGACGTCCTCCTTCACCCCCGGGACGGTCGTGAACTCGTGGAGGACCCCGTCGACCCGGATCGAGGTGACGGCCGCGCCCGGGATGGACGACAGCAGGGTCCGCCGCAGCGAGTTCCCGAGGGTGTAGCCGAAGCCCGGCTCGAGCGGTTCGATGATGAATCGCGACCGGGTGTCGTCGACCGGGTCCTCGGAGAGGGCCGGACGCTGTGAGATCAGCACTTCTGGTGTTCCTTCCGGTGCTCGGGCATCCGCTATTTGACGCCGAACGGTGGAACCCGCCCCGGCGGGATCGCCGGGGCGGGAGGTCGAGCTACTTGGAGTAGAACTCGACGATCAGCTGCTCCTGCACGGGCGTGTCGATCTGCGCGCGCTCGGGCAGCTGGTGGACGAAGATGCGCAGCGTGTCGGGCACGACCTGCAGCCAACCGGGCACCGGGCGGTCCCCGAACGACTCCTTCGCGTCCACGAAGGGCAGCATGTTCCGCGACTTGTCGCGGACGTCGATGATGTCGTACTGCGTCACCCGGAAGCTGGGGACGTCCACCTTCTGGCCGTTGACCATGAAGTGTCCGTGCCCGACGAGCTGGCGGGCGGCACGCCGCGTGCGGGCGAGGCCCGCGCGGTAGACCACCGAGTCGAGGCGCGACTCGAGCAGGCGCAGGAACTCGTCGCCGGTCTTGCCCTCGCGACGGTTCGCCTCCTCGAAGTACCTGCGCATCTGCTTCTCGAGGACGCCGTAGGTGAAGCGGACCTTCTGCTTCTCCTGGATCTGCAGCAGGAACTCGGACTCCTTGATGCGGATCCGGCCGTGCTGCCCCGGCGGGTACGGGCGGCGCTCGAAGGACTTGTCGCCGCCGACCAGGTCGACCTTGAGCCGACGCGACTTGCGGGTGATGGGTCCGGTGTAACGAGCCATGGTGTGTCTCCTCCCCGCCCTAGACCCGGCGGCGCTTCGGCGGGCGGCAGCCGTTGTGCGGCTGCGGCGTGACGTCGGAGATGGTCCCGACCTCGAGGCCCGCGGCCTGCAGCGAACGGATGGCGGTCTCGCGGCCCGAGCCCGGGCCCTTCACGAAGACGTCGACCTTCTTCATGCCGTGCTCGGCCGCCTTGCGGGCCGCGTTCTCGGCGGCCATCTGGGCGGCGAACGGCGTCGACTTGCGCGAGCCCTTGAAGCCGACGTGGCCGGCGGAGGCCCAGCTGATCACGGCGCCCGCGGGGTCGGTGATCGAGACGATGGTGTTGTTGAACGTGCTCTTGATGTGCGCCTGGCCCTGGGAGATGTTCTTCTTCTCCCGGCGGCGCACCTTCTTGGCGCCTGCGGCGCCGGTACGGGTCCTGGGTGGCATGCGGTGCTTCTCTCCGAGTCTGTGGGGTCCGGCTTCCGCTTACTTGCGGGCGGCCTTCTTCTTGCCGGCGACGGTCTTCTTCGGGCCCTTGCGCGAGCGGGCGTTGGTCTTCGTCCGCTGGCCGTGGACCGGAAGGTTCCGGCGGTGACGCAGGCCCTGGTAGCTGCCGATCTCGA
>NZ_DASXJS010000161.1:0-10880 GCF_036497245.1 Actinomycetospora sp.
GCCTCGGCCGGGGCGGGCCGGGCCTCGGTGGGCGCGATGTCCTCGTCCGCGCCGCTCCGGGTGTCCGGTTCCACGCGGAGATCGTGTCCCATGGCGCCCGATCGGGTTCGGCCACCCCCCGTTCGGGTGGACGACCGCACGCCGGCGCTTCGACATCGTGCCGGTCCTGCGACCCGGCGGGCGGCAGCGAGCGGCCGAGGGTCCCGGCGCCCATGATCGGGCCCGTGCGGGCGGCGGAGTGGCGGGTCGGGGTGGCGGGGGCCGCCGTCGTCGGCGTGGCCTTCGGCATGGGGCGCTTCACCTTCGGGCTCACCCTGCCCGGGCTGCGCGACGACCCCTCGCTCTCGACCACCGGGCTGTCCGACCCGCTGCTCGGGCTGATCGCGGGAGGCACCTTCGCCGGGTTCCTCGTCGGCATCGTCGGGGCGCCGCTGCTCACCGGGCGGCGCGGACCGCGCGCGCCGACGACCGTCGGCGGGGTGTGCGGGGCACTCGGCGCTCTGCTCGTGGTGCTGGCCGGCTCCCCCGGCGTCCTCGCGGCGGGCGCGGTGCTCGCGGGGAGCGCCGCGGGCTGGGTCTGGGCGCCCTACTCCGACCTCGTCGAGTCCCTCGCGCGGCCCGCCGCCCGACCGGGCCTGCTCTCGGCGATCAGCACCGGGACCTCGGGCGGTCTGATCCTCACCGGGGTGGTGGCCGTCCTCGCGGGCGAGCACTGGCGGGTGGTGTGGGCGGCGACGGCGCTGGCCTCGGTGACGGCGGCGCTGCTCAACCTGGGGTGGGTCCCCGCGTACCCGCCACGGCGCGCCGGGGCCGGAGATCGCCGTCGGCTGCCGTGGGCCGCCCTCGTCGCGCCGACGGTGTACGCGGTCGTCTACCTGGCGGCGACCGCGCTCGGGTTCACCTACGCCGCCGACGTCGCCCGCGCGGCGGGCCTGTCCGCCGACGCCCGCCCGGTGCTCTTCGTGATCATCGGAGCGCTGGGGCTGACCGCGCTGGCGACCGGGGCCCTCGCCCTGCGGTTCGGTCCCGGACGGGTCGCGGCGGGCTGTCTGCTCCTCCTCGGGGTCGCGCTGGGGCTCTTCGCCGTCGGTGACCGCTCCTCCGCGCTCGCCGTGCTCGCCGCCGCGGTCTTCGCGCCCGCCTACATGGTCGGCGCCGCGGCCCTCGCGGTGTGGACCGCCGCCGTCGCGCCCACCGACCCCGGACGGGCGCTCACCGCGACGATGGTGGTGGGCGCGGTCGGGGCGATCGTCGCGCCGGTCGTCGTCGGGAGCCTGACGCCGGCCCTGGGCCTGCCCGCGCTCCTCGCGACGGCGGGTGTGCTCAGTGCGGTCGTCGGGGTGGTGCTGGTGCGTCAGGCCCGGTGACGCTCGACGGCGTCCTCGTCCCAGGCGACGCCGCTGCCGGGCTCGTCGGGCAGCACCACCGCCCCGTCGACGATCCGGGTCGGCTCGGCCAGCACCCCCGCGGCGACGTCGAGGTATTCCAGCAGGAACGCGCCCGGTGACACGGTGAGCAGGGCGGCGCTGATCTCGGGCCAGAAGTGGCTGGACAGCGGCAGCCCGGCGGCGTGGGCCAGCGGTGCGGCCCGCAGCCAGCCGGTGACGCCCCCGATGCGTGCGACGTCGAGCATCGCGTGGTCGCCCGCCCCGGCGGTGATGCTCGCGGTCATCTCGTCGGCGCCCCACCAGCTCTCGCCGAGCTGGATCGGGGTCGACACCGAGGCCCGGATCCGGGCGTGGCCGGCGGCGTCGTCGGCCCGCGTCGGTTCCTCCACCCAGAGCAGGTCCTCGTCGGCCAGGGCGTGGATGCGCCGGATCGCCTCGGGGACGGGCAGCGTCTGGTTGTAGTCGACCGCCACGTCGGCATCCGGCCCGACGGCGTCGCGCAGCGCCCGGATCACCTCCCGGTCCCGGGCGAGCCCGGCGGCACCGACCTTGACCTTGTAGGCACCGAACCCCAGCCGGGCGAGCTGTGCGGCCTCCGCCGCCACCTCGTCGGGCGCCATCCGGCGCAGGCTGCCGTAGGCGCGGACCGGTCGCGGTTCACCGCCGAGCAGGCGCACCAGCGGCTGCCCGGACCGGCGGGCGAGGACGTCCCAGCACGCCATGTCGATCCCGGAGATCGCCATCGTCGCGAGCCCCTGCGGGCGCAGCAGGCGCAGCCGGGAGCGCAGATCGGCCTCGACGGCACCTGGTGCGGCCGGGGTCCCGACGAGGGCCGCGCCGAACTCGGAGACCAGGCTCGCGAGGGCAGGCAGCACCAGTGGCGTGTAGCAGAACAGGTAGGCGTGACCGGTGACGCCGTCGTCGGTGGTGACGTCGATCAGGACCAGCGGCGCGGTCGGCACCTCGCCGCTCGCCGTCTGCAGCGGCGGGTCGAGCGGGGCGAGGACCGCCCGTGCGGTGACGCTCCGGACCGTGGGCACCCGGGGTCCGGTCAGGTCCCGCAGTAGGTGACGAACGGCCCCGTCCCGGGCTCGGTCCAGCGCTCCAGGCCGGGACGTTCGTCGTAGGGGCGGCGCACGACGTCGAGCAGCTCGTGGAACGGGGCGAGGTCCCCGGCCTCGGCGGCGCCCAGGGCGGCGTCGACGAGGTGGTTGCGCGGGATGTAGACCGGGTTGACCCGGTCCATCGCGGCGACGGCCGCGGGGTCGGTGAGCGCGTCGCGCCGGGCGACCCAGGCGTCGACGGCCTCGCGGTCGACGAACAGGTCTCGTGCCGTGCCGTTCCCGAGCCCGCGGAAGAAGGTCGTCCAGTCGGTCCGCTCGGTGCCGAGCAGGGTGAGCAGGTCGGCGATCAGCGGGTAGTCCGGCTCGGCGAGACCGATCTTGGCCGCCATGCCGGCGGCGAAGTGCTCGTCGTAGGTCTCGGTGAAGGACTGCACGACGGCGGTCGCCTTCTCGATCGCGGTGTCGCTGTCGGAGTCGATCAGGGGCAGCAGGCACTCACCGAGCCGGGCGAGATTCCAGCGGACGATCATCGGCTGGTTGCCGAACGCGTACCGGCCGGCGTGGTCGATGGAGCTGAAGACCGTCGTCGGGTCGTAGCCGTCGATGAAGGCGCAGGGCCCGTAGTCGATCGTCTCGCCGGAGATCGTCGTGTTGTCGGTGTTCATCACGCCGTGCACGAACCCGACGAGCATCCACTGCGCGACCAGCGAGGCCTGCGCCGCCACGACGCTGCGGTAGAGCTCCAGGTAGGGCTCGTCGGACTCGGCGGCGTGCGGGTAGTGGCGGGCGATGGCGTGGTCGGCCAGCACGCGGACCGGGCTGGGGTCCTGGTGGGCCGCGTACTGGAAGGTGCCGACCCGCAGGTGGCTCGACGCGACCCGCGCCAGGATCGCGCCGGGCAGCAGGCCGGTGTCACGCGGGACCTGCTCACCGGTCGTGCTCACGGCCAGGCCGCGGCTGGTGGGGACGCCGAGGGCGTGCATCGCCGCGCCCATCGCGTACTCCCGCAGCATCGGCCCGAGCGCCGCCCGGCCGTCGCCACCGCGCGCGAACGGGGTGCGCCCGGAGCCCTTGAGGTGCAGGTCGTGCCGCGTCCCGTCGGGGGCGACGAGCTCGCCGAGCAGCACCGCGCGCCCGTCGCCGAGGCGCGGCTGGTACATCCCGAACTGGTGGCCCGCGTAGCCCTGCGCGACGGTCCGCACGCCCTCGGGGACCTGCCCGACGAGCAGCCCGCTCGTGCGCAGCGCGTCCGGATCGAGGCCGAGCTCCGCGGCGAGCTCCTCGTCGAGGACCACCACCTGCGGGTCCCGGGCGGGCGCGGCCGCCCAGGGCACGACGAGGTCCGGGACGGCCTGCGCGTAGGTGTCCTCGAGCGTCGGGGATCCGAGTGCCGTACTCACGCCCCCGACGCTACCCGCCGCACGCGAGGTGATCATCCGTACGCCGGCGTGACGCCGCTGGTAGGCCTGGGGGCGTGACCCCGTCCGCCGACGACCTCCACCACGTCGTCGCCGTCGCGCTGCCCGCCGTCGTCGCGGTGGACCTGTCGATCGTCGCGCAGATCTTCGGGCACGAGGACGAGCGCGGCCGTTACCGCTTCACCACCTGCGCCGAAGCGCCGGGCCCGGTGGCGTCGACGACGGGTTTCGCGATCGACGCCGGGGCAGGGCTGGAAGCGCTCCAGGACGCGGACACGATCGTCGTGCCGGGCTTCGCGCCCCGCGTCGCCCCGCATCCCGAGGTGTCCGCGGCGCTGCGCACGGCCGCGGACCGCGGCGCACGGATCGCGTCCGTGTGCGTGGGGGTGTTCGCCCTGGCGGCCGCGGGCCTGCTGGACGGCCGGACCGCGACGACCCACTGGCAGCACGCCGACGAGTTCCGCGCCCGGTTCCCGCGGGTGCGTCTGAACCCCGACGTGCTCTACGTCGACGAGGGCACGATCCTCACCAGCGCCGGGATCACGGCGGGGATCGACCTCTGCCTGCATCTCTACCGCCGCGACCACGGAGCGGCGGCCGCCGCCGACGTCGCACGCCGGATGGTCGTGGCGACCCACCGGCCCGGTGGGCAGGCGCAGTATTCCGGCCATCCTCTGCCCGACGACGCGGCCGGGCTCGGCCGCACCTGCGACTGGGCGGTCGCCGAGATGCACCGGCCGCTCACGGTCGACCACCTCGCCCGCCACGCCGGCATGGCGCCGAGGACGTTCGCCCGCAGCTTCCGCGAGCAGATGCACCTGACGCCGATGCAGTGGCTCGCCCACCAGCGGCTCCTCGAGGCCCAGCGCCTGCTCGAGGCCACGGGCCTGACCGTCGACGACATCGCCCGGCGGTGCGGGTTCGGCTCCGCGGTGACCCTGCGGACCCATCTCGCCCGGCGCGCCGGCACGACACCGAGCGCCTACCGATCCGCGCACCGCTGACTCGCACCGCTGACCCAGGAGGGCTGGCAGGAACCCTGCGGTCCCGGGCCGTCGTGCCGCTCGTCGCCCATGTCCGCCGGGCGCACGATCCTCGTCATGGCCGACTTCGACGCCCTCCTCCGCCACAACCGGGACTTCGCCCGCACCGACGCCAGGAACCGTGTCCCGGCGATCCCGTTCCTCCCGCACCAGCAGCTCTACGTCGTCACCTGCATCGACCCGCGGGTCGACCCGCACCCGCTGCTCGGCCTGGAGCTCGGCGACGCGATCGTGGCGCGGACCGTGGGCGGACGGGTCACCCCCGCCGTCCTCCAGGACCTCGCGTGGATCACCCACCTCCACCGCGAGAAGACCCCGGACGCCGGGTGGTTCGACCTCGCCGTCGTCCACCACACCGACTGCGGTGCAGGACTGTTCGCCGACGACGAGCTGCGCCGGGGCTTCGCGTCCCGGCACTCCTACGATGAGGCCGCGCTGCGCGACCTCGCTGTCGTCGACCCCGGCGAGACGGTCCGCACCGACGTCGACCGGGTCCGGCGGTCCGCGTCGATCGATCTTCGGGTGCGGGTGTCGGGCTGGTCCTACGACGTGGCGACCGGGCTGCTCACCGAGGTCGTGAGACCTGCGGCGTCACCGGACCCGGCCGCCATCGGATGACTCACGCCTCGGCGTGCGCGGGGGTTCCGTGCGTCGGGTGAGCATCCAGTGCAGGACGAACGCGATGCCCGCCCCGAGGAACCACGAGAACGAGGCCACGTCGGACGACCCCATGAGGACCAGCAGCATGGCGAGCACCGCGCCCACGGCGGTGGCCGCGATCGCGACCGGGTTGTAGCCGCCGCGGAAGAAGTACTTCCCGGTGGGCGAGAGCGTGTACATCGCGTCGACGTCGATCTTCTGCTTCTTCACGAGGAAGTAGTCGGCGATGAGCACGCCGTAGAGCGGTCCGATGAACGCGCCGAGAGTGTCGAGCGTGTAGTGGATGACGTCCGGGCTGGAGTAGAGGTTCCAGGGCGTGAGCAGCACCGACCCGACCGCCGCGATCATGCCGCCCATCCGCCAGCTGATCTTCTGCGGGTTGACGTTCGAGAAGTCGAACGCGGGCGAGACGAAGTTCGCGACGATGTTGATGCCGATCGTCGCGATCATGAACGTCAGGGCGCCGAGCACGACAGCGGTCGTCGAGTCGAGGCGGGCGACGGTCTGCACCGGGTCGTCGATCAGCTCGCCGAACACCGGCCTCGTCGCGGCCGCCGTCAGCACCACGAGGATCGCGAAGACCAGGAAGTTCACGGGCAGGCCGAGGAAGTTGCCGCGCTTCACGGTGGCGAAGCTCTTGCCGTACCGGGAGAAGTCGCCGTAGTTGAGCATCGGCCCGGAGAAGTAGGAGACGACCAGCGCGATCGCGGTCAGCATCACCGGAACGACCGCCCAGCCGGTGATCACGTGGTCGGAGAGGTTGAGGTCGATGTTCGACCAGCCCGCCTGGAACACCAGGTAGCCGGCGAGCAGGAACATCACGACGTAGACCGCCGGGCCGCAGAAGTCGACGAACCGCCGGATCGCCTCCATGCCCTTCCAGAACACCAGCGCCTGCAGCACCCACATCAGTGCGAACGCCACCCAGCCGACGGCCGAGAGCCCGGTGAATCCGTGGACGTCCGCGTCGGCCCACGGCGCGAGACCGGGCCAGAGCTTGAGCGCGACGACGACGAGCGAGGCCGAGGCCAGGTAGGTCTGGATCCCGTACCAGGCGACGGCGATGAGCCCGCGGATGATCGCCGGGACGTTCGCACCGAGCACCCCGAACGCCGAGCGGCACACCACGGGGTAGGGCGTGCCGGTGGCCTGCGAGGGCCGGGCGACAAGGTTGCAGAGCAGGTAGACGATCCCGATCCCGATCAGCAGCGCGACGAGCACCTGCCAGGCGACGAGGCCGAGGGCGAACAGGCTCCCGGCCGTGAGGTAGCCGCCGACGGAGTGGACATCGGACATCCAGAACGCGAAGAAGTTGTACGACGACCAGGTCTGGTTCCGCAGGGGCGCCAGGTCCTCGTTGGTGAGGCGCGGGTCGTAGCCGGGCTTGATGACCCCGGCCCCGACCGGGTGCCCGGCGGCCTCGACGAGGTCGTCGTGGCCGGGTGTCAGCCCCGGTCCGCGGGGGCTCGCCCCGTCGCTGATCTGGTCGGTCATGGTCGGCCTCCCGCGCTCGGCGTCGGGAGGACGCTAAGCGCCACCATCCGGTGACGGACCGTTTCGTCGGGATCGTTCACACGATCCTCACAAGCACTCGGGCGTCACACCCGGCACGGTGGCGCGGTGCGGATCCTCGTCGTCAACGTCAACACCAGCGCGGCCGTCACCGACGCGATCGCGGCCCGGGCGACCGCCGTCGCGTCACCGGGCACGGAGATCGTCGGGGTGACGCCGCGGTTCGGGGCCGAGTCGGTCGAGGGCAACGTCGAGAGCCATCTCGCCGCCCTCGGCGTCCTCGACGCGGTGCTGCGGTACGGCGATCCGTACGACGCCGTGGTCCAGGCGGGGTTCGGCGAGCACGGGCGTGAGGCGCTGCAGGAGGCGCTCGAGGTGCCCGTCGTCGACATCACCGACGCGGCCGCGTCCACGGCGCTGTACCTGGGGCGGCGCTACAGCGTGGTGACCTCACTGGACCGGACGGTGCCGTTGATCGAGGACCGTCTGGTGCTGGGCGGCCTCGCCGCGCGATGTGCCTCGATCCGGGCGTCGGGGCTCGGCGTGCTCGAGCTGGAGCAGGACCCGTCGCGGGCCGTGGCAGCGATCGCCGGGCAGGCGGTCGCGGCGGTGGCCGACGACGGGGCGGAGGTGATCGTCCTGGGCTGCGGCGGGATGGCCGGGCTCGCCGACGCGGTGCGGGACCGGGCCGGCGTTCCGGTGGTCGACGGCGTGCCCGCCGCGGTCACGGTGGCGGAGTCGCTGGTGCGGCTCGGGCTGAGCACCTCGAAGATCCGGACGTTCGCCCCGGCGCGGCCCAAGCGGATCGACGGGTGGCCTTTCGGGTGATCCCCCGGAGGTGCCGCCCGGCGTCGTTCCGGCGGGCACGATGGAGCGCATGGCGGAGGCGAACGAGGTCGATGCGTACTTCGAGACGACGCTGGGGATCGGCGACGACGTCCTGACCCGTGCGCTGGAGCGCGCACGGGCCGAGGGGCTGCCGGAGATCGCCGTCTCGCCGTTGCAGGGCGGGTTCCTCGCGTTGCTCGTCCGCATGCTCGGGGCCCGGCGGGTGCTCGAGGTCGGCACGCTCGGCGGCTACTCGGCGACCGTGATGGCCCGGGCGCTCCCCGACGAGGGGTCGCTGGTGACCCTCGAGGTGGACCCGCACCACGCCGACGTCGCGCGGGCGGTGTTCGACGACGCGGGCGTCGCAGATCGGGTGAAGGTGATGGTCGGGGCGGCGGCCGAGACGATGCCGCGCCTGGGCGGCCCGTTCGACCTGGTCTTCATCGACGCGGACAAGCCCTCCAACGCGACCTACGTACGCGAGGCCCTGACGTTGTCCCGGCCGGGCACGGTGATCGTCGTGGACAACGTGGTGCGGCAGGGAGCCGTGGCCGATCCGGGCGATGACTCGGCCAACGTCGCCGGATCTCGCCGGGTCACCGAGCTGATCGCGGCCGAGCCACGTCTGGAGGCCACGGCGATGCAGACCGTCGGGGCCAAGGGCTGGGACGGGTTCCTGCTCGCGCGGGTCGTCGGGTAGCGAGCTGCAGATTCACTCGTCCGGCTTAGCGCTCGGTGTGTGATTCCGCCCGTGACTGTCAGGGGTTCGAACTAGTGTTCGAGTCATGGCAGTGATGGTGGACGAGGCGGTGCTGGGTGGGTTCGACGCCCTGCCGCCCGGGCTCGCCCTCGCTGCTGCCCTCCACGAGGTGGACCCGTCGGCGTTGCCCGGCGAGGAGGCCGCCGCGTGGATGCGGGCGGCGTTCCGGGCCCGGAACCACCAGGACTGGATGCTGCTGCGCGCGGTCCGCGAGGCCTGTTCGGCGCGGTCGGGTACCACGGTGCGGGTGCAGCTCGACGAGTTCACCCCGAAGATCGCCGCGGCGTCGCTGGGGTGGACCACGACCATGGCGGCCTCTCGTCTGCACCTCGCGGTCGGGGTGCTCGAGCGGATGCCCGCCCTCGGCGAGGCCATGCGCCGCGGCACCCTCGAGGCGGCGGAAGCCTCCGCGTTCGTCACCGGGCTCGAGGGGCTGTCCGACGAACAGGCCCGCCGGGTCGTCGACACGGTGCTGCCCGACACCCCGGAGATGGGCCTGTCCGAGCTGCGGGCGCGGATTCTCGAAGCCGCCTACGCGGTGGATCGCGTCTGGGGCGCCGCGCGGCTGGCTGCGGCGACTGCCCGCGCCAGGGTCAGTGCGGAGACCGCACCGTCGGGCGCGGTGGACCTGTGCGGGCGTGATCTCGACCCGAACCTGGCCCAGGACGCCAAGCTTCGCCTCCGCGCGCTGGCCCTGGCCATTCGCGCCCGCCTCCGCGCGTGTGGGCACCAGCGCGCGCTCGGGTTCATCGAGGCGCGGGTCTTCATCCGGCTCATGGACGGCACCCAGGCGGGCGCCGCCGACGACGACGCGGTCATCGAGGCCATCACCACCGAGCTCGCCACCCTGGCGCAGGGCGGCTCAGCAAGCGACGACGACGAGCGAGGAGCAGACGGCGGCGGAACAGAGTCGCCCGACGACCGCGACGACGATGGCGGAGACGGAGGCGGTGGCCGCCAGGGCCCGGTCGGTCCTCGGCCCCGGCCCGACGCCGGCGGCCCGGCCCCCGCGGCGCCCGACGAGGTCGCACCCGACGAGGCGGCTCCCGAGCCCGAGGTCGGCGGTTCGCCGGACGACTCGATCACCGACGGCCCCACCAGCGGGCCTCGCGAACGGTCCGTGGCGTTCCCGCCCGGGATCGGGCTACGGCTACCCCTGTCGACCCTGCTCGGTCTCGACGACGCCGCGGGCTTCCTGCCCGGCATCGGTCCCGTTCCCGCCGACGTCGCCCGCGCCGCCGCCCGGACCCGGGGCGCAGCCGCCTGGCAGGTCCTCGTCCATGACGACCACGGCCACCTCCAGCACCTGCTGACCCTGCGCGCTCCACCCGACGCCATCCACGACCCACGCTTCCACCGCCAGACGGTCCAGGTCACCGCCCCGGCGGGGCTCGTGCACGCCCTCGACCCCGCCGGGCTCGACCCGACCAGCGACACGGGGCCCGACCCACTCCGAGGCGCCGGTCCGGCGCTGCTCGACGCCGCGATGACCACCTGGCTGACGAAGCTCGTCACCGCCCTCGGGCGGTCCATGGCCGCCGCGCCCGACGACCATCCCGCCTCCACCACCTGCGAGCGCGACCGTCGGTTCCCCAGCACCCGGCTCGCCGACTACGTCCGCGCGCGCGACCAGACCTGCATCGCCCTCACCTGCACTCGACCCGCCGAGGCGTGCGACGTCGACCACACCCTGGCCTGGGTCCACCGCGGCCGCACCCAGGCCGACGGCCTCGACGTCCTCTGCCGCCACGACCACCGTGCCAAGCACGAGGGCGGCTGGACCTACGAGCAACCGGAACCCGGCCGCTTCCTCATCACCGACCCCACCGGCACCCGCCACCTGGTCGAGAGCCGCGTCGTGCGCCCCCTCCCCGCTGCCCGGCGACCCGAACACGGACCGGGCGATTGGTCCGATCCCGGCGCCCGCACGGCCCGCGAGGACTGGGCACCCCGCCGCACCCGCGACGGCCGTATCACGCGCGCGGCCAAAGCCACCGCCGAGCACCTCGCCCGCCGCACCCGCCGACTCGAGGGAGAACCACCCAGCCGCTACGACCACGACCCCGACTTCTGAACCCGGTAGGCGTTCGCGCAGGGGCAGCGCGACGACGCCGCTCGCGGTCCGCCGACGCCGGTCAGCCCTGCGGCTCGAACCGGTATCCGCGACCCGGTTCGGTGACCAGGTAGCGGGGCCGGGAGGGGTCGGG
>NZ_DASXJS010000162.1:0-3764 GCF_036497245.1 Actinomycetospora sp.
GGTGCACACCGCCGGTGTCGCCGAGCCCGCGGACCGGGTGGCGTGGGGCCATCGGGTCGACCCTGGGCACGGTCGGGTCCAGGCGCTGGTCCACCTGCACACCTGAGGGACCCGGTTGTGGTCCGGTCGTCCTGGCGAGGCGTGCTCGGCCTGGCGCCGGTGCCCGGTGCCCGGTGACCGACGGGTCGCGCACACACCCTGCTCGGCCCGGCGGCGTCGGTTCCTGCTCGGCGGGCGAACTGTGTGCGGGGCGCGTCGGTGTCGGCGCAGCGGTGCCGGCGGGGCGACCCGGGGCCGCGGCCGCGCCGTTGAAGGACCGCGAGGGCAGCACCCAGAACGGGCCAGGCCCGCGCAGCCCCCTCGGAGGTCCCCGGTGGCCACGAACCACCCTGAGGGGTGGGCGCGGGGCGCACCTGGCGACGGCGGGACCTGCGGTGCGCCCACGAGGGGCCGTTGGCCTCTGGGCCTTTCGTCCCGAGGCTGACCAGCTGAACCGATGGTCGCCGACGAGCAGGAGGAGAACATGGCCGACGACGAGTGGGGACCCCGGGACGGCTCGGACGCGCACACCGTGCCCTCGAGCGCGTCCGGCGGCGCCACGTCCGCGGCATCACCTCCGATGAGCACCGGGGTGGAGGCCGAGCCACCACCACCCTCGGGGTCGAACGGGGGCGCGGGCCCCGCCCCGGCCGTGCCGCGCGCGGCGGTGATCCTGCTCTCCACGGGGGCGACGGTGATCATCGTCGCCGGGATGTACGCGGCCGCGTGGCTGGCCGCACCCCTGCTGCTGGCGCTGGTGATCGTGATCGCGGTCTATCCCATCAAGAACTGGCTGGAGCGCCGCGGCTGGCCGGCGTGGGCCACGGTGCTCGCGCTGATCGTCGTCATCTACGGATCGCTGGTGGCCCTGACCGGGTTCCTGGTCGCCTCGGTGAGCCAGCTCGCCGCGCTGCTCGAACAGAACGCCGCGAAATCCCAACAGCTCGTGGCCTCGGTGACCGCCCAACTGGCGAAGCTGGGCATCGACCCGACCCAGTCCAAGAACACCGCGGGCTCCGCGGACCTGAGCAAGATCGCCGGCCAGATCGGCAGCGTGCTCTCGGGCCTGGGCTCGGTCCTGAGCAGCCTGCTGTTCATCCTGGCCCTGATGCTGTTCCTGACCGCCGAGTCCGGTGGCACCAGCCGGCGCATGGCCATGATCGCCGCCGAGCGCCCGCATATGATCAAAGCTCTCGACGGATTCGTCTCCGGCACCCGCAGCTACCTCGTCGTCACCGCGGTCTTCGGGCTCATCGTCGCGGTCCTCGACACCGGGGCCCTCTACATCTTGGGCATACCGCTGGCCCTGCTGTGGGGAGTCCTGGCGTTCATCACCAACTTCATCCCCAACATCGGGTTCATCATCGGGGTGGTGCCGCCGGCCCTCCTGGCGCTGCTGACCGGCGGCTGGCAGCTCGCCCTGTCCGTGGTGGTCGTCTACTGCGTGCTCAACCTGGTCATCCAGTCGCTGATCCAGCCACGCTTCGTCGGTGACTCGGTCGGGCTGTCGGCCACGGTGACGTTCCTGGCGCTGCTGTTCTGGGCCTGGATCCTCGGGCCCCTCGGCGCCCTGCTCGCCATCCCGGCCACCCTGCTCGTCAAGGCCATCCTGGTGGACTCCGATCCTCGGACCGGGTGGGTCGAGGCTCTCCTCGGCGCGGAGCCCTCCACGCCGAAGGAACCGAAGGCCGCGAAGAAGCACCCGAAGGACCACCGCCGCAACGGCCGGGCCCACCCGGACGCGGAGGCGGCGGCGCCGGTGACGACGCCCCCGATGGCGTGAGCGTCGCGGCCCGGTGACACGGGGTCCGTCATGAGTCCGCGCCCGCCGCAGGGTCCGTCCGTCCGTCCGTCCCGGCGCCGGATGGTCCTGGTGGGGGTCCGGGCGGCGGCGACCGTGATCCTGCTGGTCGTCGCCTACTTCGTGTTGCCGCTGTCCCTGCGGCCGGGCGCGTCGACCCTCGTGACGCTGCTCGCGGGCCTCACCGCCATCACCGCACTGATCGTCTGGCAGATCCGTGCGATCGCGCTGGCCCGACACCCGGGGCTGCGGGCGGTCGAGACCCTCGCCCTGGTGATCCCGACGTTCCTGCTGCTGTTCGCGGCCGGCTACTTCCTGGCCTCGGAGGCGCAGCCCGACGCGTTCACCGAGCCCCTGACCCGGATCGATTCGCTCTACTTCACGATCACGGTGTTCGCCACCGTGGGATTCGGCGACATCAGCCCGGCGTCGGAGGCCACCCGCCTCGTCGTCGCCGTCCAGATGCTCCTGGACCTGCTGGTCCTGGGGCTGGTGCTCCAGGCCGTCCTCGGCGCGGTCCGTCGGGGACAGGCCCGGGGCGCGCCGTCGGACGGATGAGCAGCACGCAGAACCGGCCCGGGGTCGATGACCCCGGGCCGGCTCGTCGGATGAATCCCGACCGTCAGCGGTACTGATCGCTCCGGTCGCCCTGGGTCGCGACGAGCGCGAAGAGGATCATCACGTCGAGCGCGATCGCGACGATGCCCCAGATCGGATAGGCGGGCAGCCAGGCCAGCTGGACGAGCATGTTGATGGCGACGAGCCCGGCGCCGACCCACCGGGCCCAGCTCGGTGCGCTGCCCAGCAGGCTCAGCCCGGTCACCAGCACGAGGGCACCGAGGATGAGGTGGAGCCAGCCCCACCCGGTGAGGTCGATCGTCAGGACGGTGTTGTTCACGCTGACGAAGTAGGTCGGCGCGAACAGCGCGGCCAGGCCCTCGATGGCGGCGAAGGCACCGATCACGGCCATCATCACGCCCGCGAACCGCGTCCAGCCCGCCCCCGCGGGCGGGGACTCGTAGATCGGCGCGACACCGTCGGCAGGCGGGGACGGCAGGGGTGACCTGGGGCGCGGCGCCGTCGGTGACTGCTGCTCGGTCATGGGGGACCTCCGAACCTCGACCGATCGCCCCGTCGTCGGCGTGGGGCGTCGTCCGTGCACGCTCGGACCCGTGTGCGCCGGTGCCCAGAGGCCGATGGTCCCTTGCGCTCGGCCACTCGGACCCGGGTCGGCCGTGACGCCTTTCTCGACGGCATCGCCCCGTCGTCGCCTGGCCGTGGCCCGGAAGGACGCGTAGCCACGCCCCGGGCACATCAGTAGCATCAGGGAGGAATTCGCCGATCTCCCGCTCCGCGCGGGTCCGTCGATCGACGACCAGGTCGCCCCGGACCTCGGCGGCAGCACTCGCCGTGCATCTCGAGGTGCGGCGAGGGCCCCGTTACGGCGAGCGCCATACCTGCCGTGGTCGGTCGACGATCACGCAGCCACCCTCCCCGTGCGCCATCCCGGCCGGAGAAGCGCGCGGCGGGCGGCCATGACCGGACCGTCCCGCGCCGATCGTCGGCGTGCCGTCCACGGATCCGGAGCACCCACGATGACTCGCACCGAGGTCGACACCGGGGATGCGGTCGCCGACGACGGGCCGGACGACTTACTCGACGAGCTCATCGCCCTGGGACGCCGCTCGCCCCGACCCCGCCACGACCCCCGGCTGCTCCTCGAGGCCCTCGAGCCGGTGGGGTCCGTCCGGGACCTGGCCCGCGTCCTGGAACAGGTGGTCAACGCTGCGGCCGAGATGACCGGGGCCCGCCACGCGGTCCTCGGAGTGATCGAGGGAGGGCGCCTCGCGACCCTCCTCGACGAGCTCGACGCGGAGACCAGGGCCCGGATCGGAGCGCTACCGGTCGGGACCGGTGTGCTCGG
>NZ_DASXJS010000163.1:0-4658 GCF_036497245.1 Actinomycetospora sp.
CATCTACCCCGCCGAGATCGAGAACGTGCTGCTCGACGCGCCGGACGTCGGGGACGCCGCGGTCGTCGGGCAGGCGCATCCCGACCTCGGCGAGGTCCCGGTCGCTTTCGTCGTCCCGGCCGGGGACGGTATCGACGAGGAAGCGCTCCGGGCCCGCTGCCGCCAGGACCTCACGTGGTTCAAGGTGCCCGCCGCGATCCGGTTCACCGACGCGATCCCGCGCACCGGGTCGGGGAAGGTCAAGCGCTTCGAGCTGGCCCGCCTGCTCGACGAGCCGGACGCCGCCGAACCCGAACCGACCGAGCCCGACACCACCGAACGGAAGGTGCCCTCGTGAAGGTCGGCGACCTGGAGATCGTGCCCGTCGTGGACGGCACCGGACGCGAGAACGCCCGCGAGGTGCTCTCCGCCCCGGGCGGCGACCGCTGGGCGTGCCACCCGGAGCAGCTCGACGCCCACGGCGACCTCGTGCTCACCCTCGGCGGGTTCCTGCTGCGCACCGGGGACCGCACGGTGCTGATCGACGCCGGGGTCGGGCGGATCCACAACGACCACTACGACGGCGGCGGCTTCCTCGACGCGCTCGCCGCGACCGGGACCGCGTCGGAGGACGTCACCGACGTCGTCTTCACCCACCTGCACTTCGACCACGTCGGCTGGGCCACCAGCAAGGGCGAGGTGGTCTTCCCCCGCGCCACCTATCGCGTGCACGGGGCGGACTGGGCGCACTTCGTCGACGCCCCCGACGCCGACCCGGGCGCGGTCCGCAAGCTCGACCCGCTGCGCGAGCGGCTGGAGGTCTTCGACGCCGAGCACACCGTCGCGCCCGGCCTGGACGCCCGCCCGACGCCCGGCCACACCCCCGGCTCGACGAGCTACGTCGTCTCCAGCCGGGGGCAGCGGGCACTGCTCATCGGCGACGTCGCGCACTCGGTCGTCGAGCTCGCCGAGCCCGACTGGGAGGCCACCTTCGACGTCGACCCGGCCGCCGCGCAGGCGATGCGCAACCGGCTCGTCGACGAGCTCACCGACACCGACGACCTCGTCGCCGCCGCCCACTTCCCCGGCCTGGCCTTCGGCCGGGTCGTCACCTTCGGCGAGGGCCGCGCCTTCGTCGCCGTCTGACCCACCCGCCGTCCGACCCACCCGCATCAGGGAGCAACCATGGACCTCCAGCTCGCCGGCACCACGGTGCTCGTCACCGGCGCCGGGCAGGGCCTCGGGCGCGCCATCGGCGAGGCGTTCGCCGCCGAGGGCGCCCAGGTCGCGTTCGGCCACCACACCTCCGGCGACGGGGCCGAGCAGGCCGCCGAGGCCGCCCGCGCCGCGGGCGTCAAGGCGATCGCGGTCGCGGTCGACACCCGCGACGACGTCTCGGTGGCCCGCGCGCTCGACGCCGTCGAGTCCGAGCTCGGGCCGATCGGGGTGCTGGTGAACAACGCCGCGGTGACCAGCCGCGGCCGCTTCCTCGAGCGCGACGCCTCCGACTTCGCGGCCGAGATCGACGTGACCGTGACCGGCACGCTGCGCATCTCGCACGCCGTCGCGCAGCGGATGGCCGAGCACGGCGGCGGATCGATCGTCTCGCTGATGGGCGACTCCGGGCGGGTCGGCGAGTCCGGCCTGCTCGTCACCGCCACCGCCCGGTCCTCCACGCTCGGCCTCACGAAGTCGCTGGCCAAGGAGCTCGCGCGCCACGGCGTCCGCGCGAACGCGGTGTCCCTCGGCCTGGTGCAGACCGACAACTTCGCCGCCCACACCGGCGGCACCGAGGACGAACGCCTGAAGAAGATCACCGCGCTGTACCCGCTGCGCCGCCTCGGCCGTCCCGAGGACGTCACCCCGACGATCCTGCTGCTCGCCTCGCCGTGCTCGTCGTGGACGACGGGACAGGTGCTCTCGGTCAACGGCGGGTTCTCGATGCCCTGACCGGGGATGTCCTGACCGATCGACCGACGACGCCGGGAGGAGGCCGCCGATGACCACCACCACCGATCCGGGCGAGCGTGCCCGCGCGAGCGGCACTGCGGTGCGCCGCAAGGAGGACGCACGGCTGCTCACCGGGCACGGGCGCTTCGTCTCCGATCTGGTGCTGCCGCGGATGCGTCATGTCGCGTTCGTGCGCAGCCCCGTCGCCCATGCGCGGCTGACCGGGGTCGACACCGCCGAGGCGCTCGACGTCGAGGGCGTGCACGCGGTGTTCACCGGGGAGCACCCGGCGCTGGCCGGGGTGGCGCTGCGCGCGCAGTCGGCGCTGCCCGGCTACGTCGAGACCGAGCAGCCGCCGCTGGCCCGGGGGAAGGTGCGCTTCGCCGGGGAGGCCGTCGCCGCCGTCATCGCGGACGACCGCTACCGCGCCGAGGACGGGGCCGAGGCCGTCGTCGTCGACTACGACCCGCTGCGCCCCACGGTGTGCGCGTGGGCCGACCCGGTCGACCCGGTCCACGACGAGGCCCCCGACAACCTGCTGCTCTCGCGGACCTTCCGCGCCGGCGACGTCGAGGAGGCCCTCAGCTGGGCGGGCGTCGTCGTGGACCGGGAGCTGACCACCAACCGCCACGGCGGCAACCCCATCGAGTGCCGCGCCGGGGTGGCCCGCTTCGACGCGGCCGACGGCCGGCTCACCTTCTGGTCCGGGACCCAGGTGCCGCACCTGGTGCGCAACCAGCTCGCCGAACTGCTCGGCCTGCCCGAGGGCGACATCCGGGTCATCGCGCCCGACGTCGGCGGCGGGTTCGGGGTCAAGGCCGTGCTCTACCCCGAGGACGTCGCGCTGTGCCTGATGGCGATCGCGACGCCGGGCACCGCGCTGAAGTGGGTCGAGGACCGCGTCGAGCACCTCCTCTCCGCCACCCACGCCCGCGACCACCGCTACGTGGTGCGCGCCGGGTTCGCCGCCGACGGCGAGCTCCTCGCGGTCACCGCCGACGTCTGGTGCAACACCGGCGCGTACTCGGTCTACCCGTGGACCGCCGGGATCGAGCCGCTGATGGCGGGCGGGCTGCTCACCGGGCCGTACAAGCTGTCCCACTACCAGTGCACGGTGCGCGGCGTCGCGACCAACACCAGCCCGTCCGGGCCCTACCGCGGGGTCGCGCGGCCGTCCACGGTCTTCGCGATGGAGGCGCTGATGGACTCCGGCGCGCGGGCGCTGGGCATGGACCCGATCGCGCTGCGCCGCCGCAACCTCATCCTCCCCGCCGACGTCCCCTACAAGATGCCGTCGCGGCTGGTCGACGACTCCGGCGCATACGAGGCCTGCCTCGACCGGGCCGTCGAGGTGTTCGGCCTCGAGGCCTGGCGGGCCGAGCAGGCCCGGCGCCGCGACGAGGGCGGGCTTCCGCTGGGGATCGGCGTCGGCATCTACAACGAGCTCACCGGCCTCGGCCGCGCCGCCTCCGCCGGGCCCCGGATGCCGTTCCGGACCGGCCACGACGCCTGCACCGTGCGGGTCAACCCCGACGGCCGGGTCACGGTGTTCTCCGGCGTCACCTCCCAGGGCCAGGGGCTGGAGACCACGATGGCCCAGGTCGTCGCCGACGCCCTCGGCGTGGAGTACGACGCCGTCTCGGTCCGCTACGGCGACACCGACGAGTCGCTGTGGGGCTTCGGCGCGTTCTCCTCGCGCCAGGCGGTCATCGGCGGCGGCGCCGCGAACCTGGCCGGCGTCGACGTGCGGGAGAAGGTGCTCGCGCTCGCCGGGGCGCTCAAGGAGGTCGACGTCGCGGACCTCGACCTGCGCGCGGGCCAGGTCCACGTCCGCGGGCAGGAGAAGCCGGTGATCTCGCTGGCCGAGGTCGCGCGCGTGGCCTACCTGCAGTCCGACCGGCTGCCCGAGGGCTTCGAGCCCGGCCTCGAGGGCACCAAGTTCTACGACCCGATCCGCGGCGCGTTCGCCGCGGGCGCCCAGCTCGCGGCCCTCGAGTTCGACCCCGCCACCGGCGAGATCCACATCCTGTCCTGGGTCTGCGTCGAGGACGCCGGGACGATCGTGCACCCGGTGATCGTCGACGGGCAGATCGCCGGGTCGATCGCGCAGGGCATCGGCGGCGCGATGTACGAGCACCTCGTCTACGACGAGGAGGGCAACTTGTCGACCGGGACGCTGCTGGACTACCTGATGCCGACCTCCGGCGAGATCCCCGAGCTCACCATCGACCACGTCAGCACCCCGGCCCCGAACCCGACGGGGGTCCGCGGGGTCGGCGAGGGCGGCACCCTCGCCCCGAACGCCGTCGTCGCGGGCGCCGTGGCCGACGCCCTCGGCGTCGAGGTCGACGACCTGCCGGTCACGCCCGCCCGGGTGTGGGAGCTCGTGCACGGGAGTGAGGGCCGGTGAAGTGCGCACGCTTCGACTACCACCGCGCCGTCGACGTGGCCGACGCCGTCGCCACGCTGGCGGCGGCCGACGGCGAGGGGAAGATCCTGGCCGGCGGGCAGAGCCTGGTCCCGGTGATGGCGCTGCGGATGGCCGCACCCGAGGTGGTGGTCGACGTCAATCGCGTCCCCGGTCTCGACCGCCTCGAGGTGCGCGACGGGGTGCTCCATGCGGGTGCGCTGGTCCGCCACGCCGCCCTCGCCGACCAGACGCTCCACCCGCTCGCCGCCGAGGCCGCCGGCTGGATCGGGCACGCCGCGATCCGCAGCCGCGGCACCCT
>NZ_DASXJS010000164.1:0-12141 GCF_036497245.1 Actinomycetospora sp.
AGGCGACGTCCGATCAGAGCGAAAACATCAAGAACTCGTTCAGCCAGCTGCCGGGCGTGACCGACAAGCTGAAGTCGGCCACCGGCAGCATCCAGGGCCTGTCCGACCAGCTCGACCCGACGCTGGACGACGTGCGGGAGGCCAGCAAGACGCTGCCCGACTCGCTGTCGCGGTTCAACGACGTGGTCGACACGCTCGACACCACGCTGGACAAGGCCGAGCCCGTGGCCCAGAAGCTGCGCCCGGTCAGCGCCGACCTCCGGCCGGTGGTCGACGACCTGAACCGGACGTTCCCCGACCTCAAGCCGATCGTGCGCCAGCTCGAGCCGATCACCAGCACGCTCCTCCCGTACCTGCCCGACCTCACGGCGTTCACCTACCAGTCGCGGTCGATCACCGACCAGGGCAGTGCGGGCGACCTGCGCAACAGCCTCCGGGCCCTGGTGCAGGCCGGTCCGACGACGATCCCCAGCACCGCCGGGCTCCCGACGGCCACCGCACAGTGCGCCCTGAACAACGTGGGGCTGCTGGCGGCAGGACAGCCTGCCGGGACGTGCCCGCTCAGCCTGGCCGCGAACGCGGCGAGCAGGTCGCCCGGACGGGCGGCCGCTCCGGCCGCCGCCACGTCGCCCCTCCCCGCCCCGGCCGCCGCGGCCACCACCCGATAGGGGTCCGACGGTGAAGATCTCCCAGAAAGCGATGCCGGTCATCCGGCTGGCCATCCTGATCGTGTTCGTGGTGGTCAGCCTGGTGTTCTACGCGATCTTCTACATCGCGGCCGGTGGCAAGCTCCCGCTCGTCGCGCCGACCCCGTACCAGATCACGTTCCAGTCGCCGATCAACAAGAACCTGGTCAACCAGAGCCAGGTGACGTTGAACGGGGTGCCGGTCGGGCGCGTGCTGTCGCTCGAGATCGCCAACGGCGTCGCGCAGGTCCGCGCCGGTCTCGGTGACCACCCGGAGTTCGCCCCGCTCCACCAGGGCGTCCACGCGGCGATCAAGACGAAGACGCTGATCAACGAGACCTACGTCGACATCACCGACGGCAACGGCCCGCCGCTGCCGGACCAGGCGGTCATCCCGACGGGCAGTGTGAGCCCGCCGGTCGACACCGACGAGCTCGTCCGAGCCCTGCCGCAGTCCGATCGCCAGAACCTCAGCGGGACCTTGCAGTCGCTCGACAAGGTCACGCAGGGCAACCAGTCCGGGATCTCGCAAACCTTCGGCAGCCTCGGTGAACCGACCCGGTATGTGCCGGCGGCGCTGACGGCGCTGAGCCGGCAGGAGATGGCGCTGCGCCAACTCTCGTCGAACACCGCGAAGGTCCTCAACTCGCTGGATACCCGGCAGGGCCAGATCGCCGATCTCGTCAGCGACGCGGACACCGTGACCAAGGTGACGGCGGGCAGCTCCGACGACCTCAAGGCCGTCATCTCGAAGCTGCCCCCGACGCTGTCGACGGCCCAGGCCGCCAGCGGCGACCTCTCGCGGCTCGGTGGCGCGCTGCAGCCCGTGGCGGACAACCTCAACAAGTCGTCCGGTCCGCTCAACGACGCGCTCCACCAGCTCCCGGGAACATCCGCGGACCTCCGGGGACTGCTGCCCGCGCTGGACGAGACCTTGACCAAGCTGCCGCCCACGTTGCAGCGGGTGCCGGAGTTCGCCGGCGACGTCCAGGACATGGTGCCCCACGGCCTGAAGTTCTTCGGTCAGCTCAACCCGATCCTGTCCTACGTGAAGCCGTGCGGGCCGAACGTCCTGCCGTTCTTCATCAACTTTGCGAACGCCGCCTCCAGGACGACGCAGGCGCCGCAGGGTCCGATGGGTGGTGTGGCGCCGGTCGTCGGGTACGACAGCATCTCGCTGCCGGGCGGCATCCCCGGGCCGATGCTGCCGTTCGGCCAGATGAAGTACAACGTCGGGAACCCCCCCGGGGGGAGCAACGCGGCGTGCAACGCCCCGCTGCAGCCTTACACCCGGTGACTGGTCAGAATCGCTCCGTATGAGGATGTCTCGGATCACACGGCGGGGGGCCCGCGATGACGCGGGCGCCCCGCCGCGGGTGTCCCTCCGCGAGCAGGGCGCGCGGGTTTGGCGGCGGGTGCGCCGCCCGAGCCGCCGGGACCTCGTCGCCGGGGTCGCGGGCCTCCTCGTGGCGGTGTTCCTGGCCGGTGGGCTCGCGCAGGTACGGGTGGAGACGGGCGTGGACTCGTTCCTGCCCTCGAACGACCCGTCGCTGGCCCAGCTGAACCAGCTCGGCCAGTCGTTCGGCGGGGACCCGATCGTGGTCCTCCTCGAGAACCCGCAGCCGCGGGCCCTGCTCCAGACGAACCAGCTGCCCGGGGTGCTCGACCTCGAGAAGAAGCTCGGGGACGCGCCCGATACGGCAGCGGTCTACGGGCCCGTCGGAACCCTGAATAACATCGCGGGCCAGGCGCAGCTCGTCGTCGCGGAGCTGCTCGGCCGGCGGGACGGGTTGGCGAACGCGGCGAAGCAGGCGGCGCAGAAACAGGGTGCCTCGCAGGCCGACGTCGATGCGGCGGGCGCCCGCGCGCAGGCGGAGTTCGACAACCGGTACGCGCCGACGATCATCCAGGCGATGCCGATCGGGCTCCCGACGTTGAAGAACCCCCGCTTCGTCGAGAACGTCGTGTTCGACTCGACCGGCGAGGTCAAGCCCCGCTGGCACTACGTGATCCCCAACGCGAACTCGCTCGCAATCCTGGTCCGTCCCCGGGCGGGGCTGGACCAGGCCGGGACCCAGGCGTTGGTCGGAAACGTCGAGCAGGCGGTCCACGCCGCGGCTCTGCCGCCGGGGACCCGGATGACGGTGTCCGGGGTACCGACGATCGTGGCCGGGCTCGGACAGTCCGTCGACACCCAGATCCCGATCATCGGAGCGATCGCCGTCGCGGCGATCGGGCTGGTCCTGTTCCTCGTCCCCTGGACGCGGCGACGACGGCGGCTGCTCCCACTGGCGGTGACCCTGCTCGCCACCGGGATGACGGTGGCGGGGCTCGGGTGGATCGGCCATCCGCTGTCGCTCGGGGTGCTCGCCTTCCTCCCGGTCCTGCTCGGGCTCGGCAGCTACTACCCCACCTACTTCGCCCAACGGGCGCGCAGCCGGGTCGTGTTCGTGGTCGCGGCCGGATCGGCGTGCAGCTTCGCGACGCTGGCCCTGGCGCCGCTGGCCTTCGTGCGCGACCTGGGCGTCACCCTCGCGGTGGGCATCGCCTTCGCCGTCGGACTGGGCGCGCTGCTGGTGCGCCGTAGCGCCGAGGACCCGACGGTGCCGGAGCCCCGGCCCACGATGACGGCGCCCCGTACCGAAGCGGCTGACCGGCCCCCGAGCCTGTTCGCCCCGCTCGCCACCGCGACGCGGCGGGTCCGGCTCGGGCTGGGTGCGGGTGTCGTGATCCTGGCCCTGGGCGGATGGGCCCTGCTCGCGGTCATGCCGCTGCAGACCAACATCCAGGACCTGGCTCGAGGCCTGTCGGCGATGGACGACGCCGACCACGTCCAGGAGGTGATCGGCACCAACGGCTAGCTCAACATCGTGCTGCGCGCGAACGGCCCCGCCCCGGGGACCCCGCCGGCCGACGTCCGCAGCCCGCAGGCGTGGCAGTGGATGCAGCAGGCCAACCAACAGATCGTCGTCAACCACGGCGACGTGATGAACCCGGTGCTCTCCCCGCCCGGCCTGCTCGACTTCCTCGGGAACAACCCGACCGCCGACCAGATCCAGGCCGGGCTGCGGCTGATGCCGGACTCGCTGACCAGCTCGGTGGTGCGGGGCGACGGCCAGGTCGCGAACATGTCCTACGGGGTCTCGTTGAACGACCTCGGCGAGCTCGCGACAGTGACCGACCAGGTGAAGGCGCAACTGCCACCACCGCCCCCGGGCATGACGGCCGACCTGACCGGCCTGCCCACGGTCGCGGTGCGGGGCTACCAGCTGGTCTCCTCCGACCGGTATCTGGCCAGCGTGGCCGGGCTCGTGGCCGCGGGGCTGGTGCTGGCCCTGGGGCTGCGCCGGCGGGTCGACGCACTGCGCGCCGTCGCCGCCGCAGTGATCGCGACCGGTGGCTCCCTGCTGCTGCTGGTGGTCACCGGGTCCGCGCTGAGTCCGCTGACGGTGGCGCTCGGCTCTCTGACCGCCGCCGTCGGCTGCGAGTTCACCGTGATGGTCGCCCAGTCCGTGCGGCTCGCCGATCGCAGCCTGCGCCGGGCGGTGGCTCTGGCGGCCGGCACCTCGGCCATCGGGTACGCGGTCCTGGCCGTCTCCCCGCTCGCCCTGATGCGGGAGTTCGGGCTCCTGCTGGCGGCCTCGGTCGGGCTGTCCTACGCCGCCGCGCTGTTCGTCGTGTGGGTGTGGCCCCCGACCACCCCGCTCCCCGCCGTCCCCGACGCGCCCGAGCCCGCGCCGCAGGCTCCTGCGTCGATAGGAGTGTCCTAGATGCAGACCCTCGAGCGACCCGTGACCGCGACCGTCGACGGATTCCGCAGTCCCAGGCCACCACGGACACGCCTGCGCCGGACCCTCGTCGGCCTCATCGTCGCCCTGGTGACCCTGGTGTCGGCGCTGGCGGTGCCGACTCTCATGGGCCTCTTCCCCTCGGTGTACTCGCCGCCGCTGCCCGCGGACGCCGCGTTCGCCGTGAAGAACCGCGTCGTCACCGTCGACGAGTACGGCAAGCGGCTGAAGACCATCGAGGCGCTCTACGGAGCCCAGGCACCGACCGACCCGGCCGGAGCGGACCGGTTCCGGCGCGACACGGCGAAGGCCATGTCGGTCGCCGACGTGATGGAGAACGCCGAGGCGGACCGGAACATCGTCATCCCCGACACCAAGGTCCGGCAGCAGCTGACCGACATGATCACCGCGCAGTACGGGCCGGGCCCCGACGGCTACCAGAAGTTCACCGCCGGGCTGGCGGCGGTCGGGTCCTCCGAGCCCGACGTGCTCGACGAGATCCGCCAGCAGTACGCCTCCGCGGAGCTGATCAAGCAGATCACCGACCCCGTCCAGGTGGCGGACAGCGAGCTGCCGGCGGAGTTCCCCAAGTATGCGGCCCGGCTCGGGACGCCTGAGCAGCGCCGACTCTCGAACATCGTGGTCCCGAGCCAGGACCAGGCCAACGACATCCTCGCCCAGTTGAAGGGCGGCGCCCCGTTCGCCGACCTGGCCCGCACCCAGAGCCTGGACGCGGCGACCAAGGCGGCCGGCGGTGACTTCGGACAGAACGTCACCGCGGACAAGCTCCAGGCGCCCTACGCGCAGGCCGCGTTCGCGGCGCCCAAGGGCCAGCCCTTCGGACCGGTCCAGACCTCGCAGGGCTGGAACGTCGGCCTCGTCACCGACGTGATCCCGGGCAAGCCCGCCGACTTCGCCCAGTCGCAGATTCCCCTCAAGCAGGCCGTGACGACCGACCGGAAGATCGCGGCGTGGAGCAGCTGGCTGGAGAACGAACTGCAGAGCGAGAACGTGCGCTTCGCCGACCCGTACCGGCCGGCCGATCCCGACGGAGCCCCGGCCGGCCTCGGTGGGGCACCCGGCCAGGGCGGCTAGATGACGATCAGCGCCCTCTATCTCCTGATCCCGGCCGCGCTGCTGGTGCTGGTCGGGATCTGGGGATGGCGCAACGCCGACGCACTCGCGTCGTCGTTGCCGTTGGACGAGCGAACCCAGGAGAAGCGCCGCCGCGTCTATCTCCGCGGCGCGGCGACCTGCCTGCTGGTGGCCGTCGCCTTCGTCGTCCTCGTGATCGTGTCCTTCCGCTGACACCCCCGTACCCCGAACCCCGACCAGGAGGACCCATGACCGCGACCGTGCGGGGAACCGTCGTCCGGCGAGCCGCCGTCCTGCCCGTCCTCCTCGCCGCCGTCGCCGCGCTGACGGCCTGCGGCAGCCCGGTCGACGAGGGCCCGAAGCTGGAGCTGTCCGGCGCCGCCACGACGCTGCAGCTGCGGCCGAGCTTCTACGGCGCGACGCTCGCCGACGGCACCGGCCACACGCTCTACCAGTTCGACGCCGACCGGGGGGGCTCGCCCACCTGTGCGGACGCCTGCGCGAACGCCTGGCGCCCCTACATCGCCACCGGGGAGCCGACGTCGACGGACGGGAACAAGAACTCCCTCGACGACGCCCAGATCGGCACGGTCACCCGGGCCGACGGGCGGCAACAGGTGAGCTATGCGGGCCACCCGCTCTACTACTTCAGCGGCGATGCCGCCCCGGGCGACCCGGACCGCGTGGACGACATCCGCGGGGCCGGTCTCGTGCAGTACGGCGGGACCTGGAATGCGGTGAGCGGGTCCGGCGCAGCGGTCAAGCCGAACGGGGCCGTCGTCGCACCCTCCTGAACCAGTGCCCGGACGCTGTCGCCGACGGCGTCCGGCCCGGGACGGCTCAGATCAGGTGGGCCAGCGTGAGCGTCATGACCACCAGCGTGACGACGACGATGCCGATCGCCGCGGCCCGGACCATCGCCGGGTCGAACGTGACCCGCAGGCCACGGCGTGAGGTCTCGTCGTCGGCCCGGACGTCCTCGATGCGGGGCGGGCCGAGGAAGTCCGAAATCTGGAACCGGTGGTCGAACTGCTCGTTCGTCTCGACCCCGTTGAGCAGTTCCGCCGCGCTCCCGGTCGCGATGATCCGCCCGTTGGCCAGGATCGCCAGGTGATCGCCGAGCTCCCGTGCCAGGCCGATGTTGTGCGTGGTGAGCAGCAGCGTCCCGTGGGTGCGCTCCCGCCAGCTCGCCAGCGCGGCGAGGATGCGGTGCGAGTGCGCCGCGTCCAGGCAGACGTCGATGTCGTCGAGGATCAGCGCCGGGGAGTCGGTCACCAGCGCACGGGCCAGGCCCAGCCGACGCCGCGCGTGGGCCGGCATCGCCTCCGGGCGCTGCGCGGCGACGTCGTCGAGCGCCATCTCCTGCAGCCGGGCCATGGCCCGGCGGTCACGCTCGGCCTCGCCGACTCCGTGGTGCTTGAGGGAGTACTCGAGGTTCTCGAAGGCGGTCATCGAGGAGAACAGCGACGAGTCGAACAACGACGACCCGCCGAGCAGGACCCCCATGCCGTTGCGGATCTCCCGCAGGCCGGCCGGGCTCGCCTCCCAGACGTTCCGGCCGCCGACCTCGACCGTGCCCCGGTCGGGCTCGAGCAGGCCCACCAGATGGCGGACCAGGGTGGTCTTGCCTGCGCCGGACGGCCCCATCAGCACCGTGATCTCACCCGCCGGGACGTCGAGCCCCAGCCGATGGAGTACGGGGGAGTCGTCGATGACGGTCGTGACACCCGTCAGACGCAGGCCGGGGGGCTCCACGCTCCGGCCGTCGCTCCGGCCCTCTCGCTCGCTCTGCTCCGGCATCGGGTCTCCTGACCTCGCCGTGAGCTGTTCAGGCGCTGACAGCGCGGGCGGCCGCCCGGGCGAGGCCGTCACTGTAGGGGGAGCAACGACGCACGGGTGCGATCGCCGTGAAGGCATGTCCCGACGGGGGAGGGCAGTGCCCCACGCGGGGGACGCGAGCCCCGATGAGGGCTCCTTTATCATCGTTTGATGACCTCGCCCAAGGTGACGCGCCTCATGGCCGCGGTCTCCCAGGACTGGAAGCACCGCCGCTATCCGTGGCAGCTGGCGCTCGCCGTCGTGTGCTGGGTGGTGGTCGCGGTCGCGCTGATCATCTCGCAGATCGGGACACCCGATCCGACCGATGCCGCCACGCAACAGGACGCGCTCGCCGGCACGGGCACGGTCCTGGCGTCCAATGCGCAGGACCAGTGGTTCGTCCCCTTCCTGCCCTGGCTCGGGGTGCTCATCCTGCTCGTGACGGTGGCGCTCTTCTTCGCCCAGGGCTGGGCCCGGGTCGTCCTCGCCGCCTGCGGCCTGGTCGGCGTGGTCGGCCTGGCGATGGATGCCGCGTGGCAGGTGTTCCCGGCGATGGTCGGCTTCGTGGCCGGCTCGGTGCTCGGCATCCTGCTGCCGACCCACCGCTACCTGCAGCGACCCCGCGAGGACGGCACCACCGCCGAGTCCTCGACCGAGAGGACCGTGACGCCCTGATGGCCTCCAAGCCCGGGTCCAAGTCGCCGTCGAAGCTCCCGAAGGGTGCGACGACCCCGCCGCGGCAGCGGTCCGCCCCACCGTCGTCGGTGAGCACGCCCACGAGCGGGGGGACGGCGCAGATCGACGTCGGTGCCGTGGCCCGGGCGGTCAGCACCGGGTTCATGATCCTGGTCTTCGGTGGGCTGATCCAGCCGATCGTCAGCACGTACGTGCCGGTCATCGGCATGTTCTGGTTGATCCTCGTCGCCGTCACCGCGTTCGCGTCCGCCGGTGCGCGCGTCGGCATCGCCTGCCCGAACCCGCCGCTGCACGGAGCCGGTGCGGCCGTGCTGAGCTATCTCCTCGTCGTGCCCCTGATGTTCCTCCAGGGCACCTTCAACCCGCTGTACACCGTCTTCTCGTTCGTGGCCGCCGTCGTCATCGGGGCGGCCGCGGGACAGATCGGCGCCCGCTCGAAGGCCTCTCGGAGCTGACGCTCCCGCTCGCCGGCGGTGACGGCGACCTCGCCCGTCACCCCGTCGAAACCTGCCGATACCATGCCGACGGGCGGTACGCCATCCACGGCTAGGAGGACGTTCGCAACATGCTCATCGGTGCCCTGATGGTCCTCGCGGCGGCACTGCTCGCCAGCGCCTTCATCACGGGCCAGACCGCGCTGGCGGTCGGTGCCCTCGTGGTCAGCCTCGTCGCGGCGGCGCTCTACGTCGTGCTCCTGCGTCGGGAGCCTGCCACCGAGGCCGTTCCCGCTGGTCCCGCGAAGGCGGAGACCGAGTCCGACGCGGCGGAGAACGAGCCCGTGAAGGCGGACGCCGCGAAGGCGGAGCCCGCCACGCCGAAGGCCGACGCCGCGAAGGTGGATGCCGCTGCGCCGAAGGTCGATGCCGCGAAGGCCGCGAAGGCGGAGCCCGCCAAGGCGGAGCCCGCCAAGGCGGCCGACGCACCGAAGGCCCAGCCGACGGTGGCGACGCCGAAGACCGAGCCGCCGAAGACCGAGCCGCCGAAGACCGAGCCGGCGAAGACCGAGCCGGCGAAGACCGAGGCTCCCGCGGCCCCCGCGGCGGAGGCGGGGATCGACGGTGCGACGGTCGTGCACGTGGTGCCCGGCCGGATGCGCTACCACGTCGACGGCTGCCAGGTGCTCGACGGCCAGGACGCCGAGGCGCTGACCGTGAACGACGCCCGCGACGAGGGCTTCACCGCCTGTAGTCGGTGCGCGGCGGGTAGCCGAACGACCGCGAAGGCCTAATTCGCCTGGGTGGGCGTTGACCCGTCTGGCACGCTGAGGCTCGCTGTCGGGGTAATGCCGCCCCCCGAAGGAGTCACGCGTCGATGACGAGAGCGAACCGGTCGACCGGTGCCGGGGCCCTGACCGCCGCCCCGGAGGTGGTGGTCGACGACGTCCGCAAGTCCTTCGAGGGCGACCGCGTGCTCGACGGCATCTCACTGACCGTGGCCCCCGGGCGGACGGTCGTGATCATGGGTCCATCGGGCGTCGGGAAGACCACCCTGACCCGGATCCTGCTGGGACTCGAGACCCCGGACGACGGCTCCGGGGACGTCACCGTGGACGGCCGGGCGGTGCACGATCTCAGCCCCGTCGAGCTCCGCCACCTGCGCCAGGGCATGGGAGTGCTGCTCGGCGGCGCCTCGATCTACGACAGCTCGCTGTTCGCGTCGATGACCGCGTGGGCCAACGTGCGCTACCCGCTCGAGGTCCGCGGCTACGACGAGGGGGTCATCGAGGAGCGGGCCTGGCGGCGGATGATCGAGTTCGAGTTGACCGACGTCGCCCACCAGATGCCGTCCACGCTCTCGTCGGGAACCCGGCGCAGGCTGGCGCTCGCGAAGTCGTTCGTCGACGACCCGTACCTGCTCGTCCTGGACGACCCCGGCGATGCGATCGACGCCACCAACCGGACGATGGTCATCGAGTCGATCCGCCGAGCCCGGGCGGACACGGACGCGACGATGATCCTCACCTGCCACGACATCGGGATGGCGAAGGCCCTGGGCGACGACCTCGTCGTCATCCTCGCGGGCCGCGTCGTCGCCCGTGGCCCGGTGGCCGATCTCCTCGACGGAGTGGTCGACGCCGACACCTGGGACGAGCGGTTCGCGTTCCGCGCGTCGTTCGCGGAGACCGACGACCCGAGCCGCAGCACCATCTCCCGGGTGGAGGACGCCCGCCGCGAGGTGAGCTCGTGGCAGTGGGCGGTCTACCTCGTCCTCTTCCTGATGGGGCTGGCGACCCTGATCGCGCTGCTCACCGGGGTGATCGACAACGTGTTCACGTTCCTCTGATCAGGCCGCCTCGTACTCGCTGCCCGGGGTCCGCTTGCGCAGCCCGCGGTAGGCCTCCTCGGCGGTCCGTCCCTCGTTGACCACGCCGTCGACCTCGGAGCAGATGGGGACGTCGACGTCGTACTCGTCGGCGAGCTCCATGACGCTGCGGGCGGTCTTGACCCCCTCGGCGACCTGCGTCATCTCCGAGAGGACCTGCTCGACCGTCTTGCCGCTCGCGATCTCCTCGCCCACCCGTCGGTTGCGCGAGGCGGGGCTCATGCAGGTCGCCATCAGGTCGCCGAGGCCGGTGAGCCCGGCGAAGGTCCGCGGATCGGCGCCCATCGCCTCGCCGAGCCGGGTGATCTCGGCGAGCCCGCGCGCGATCACCAGGGCCCGGGTGTTCACGCCGACCCCGAGGCCGTCGCCCATGCCCGCGGCGATCGCGACGATGTTCTTGAGGATGCCGCCCAGCTCGCAGCCGGTGACGTCGTGGTTGCGGTACACCCGGAACACCGGCGAGGCGAAGAGCGGCTGCAGTGCGGACGCCACGGCGTCGTCGGGCGTGGCCACCACGGCTGCCGCGGCGTAGCCCGCGAGGACCTCGCCCGCGATGTTGGGGCCGGCGAGCAGGCCGACCGAGTGTCCGGGCAGGCACTCACCGATCACCTGCGTCGGGCGCAGGCGGGTCTCCGGCTCGAGGCCCTTGGCCAACGAGATCACCGGGATCCAGGCCCGCACGTGCGGGGAGACCTCGTCCAGGACGGTCCGGATGCTGTGCGACGGGACCCCGACGACGAGGACGTCGGCCTGCGACGCGGCCTCCTCGAGGTCCGCGGTCGCGCGCAGACCGGACGGGAGGGTGTGCCCGTCGAGGTAGCGGTTGTTGGTCCGCTGCTCGTTGATCTCCTCGGCCTGGGCGGGGTCGCGCGCCCAGATCAGCGTGGGCGTGTTCCGTGCCGCGAGTGACGCGACTCCGGTGCCCCAGGAACCCGCACCGAGCACGGTGATGCGCACCGCGCGGGTCATCGGGCGTTCCGGGATCGTCCGGGAACCGGCGCAGCGGCCAGCGACATCGTCACCCTCCAGGTGTTCGACCGGCACGACGTCGTGCCGTGGCGCGCATCCTCGCACGGGAAATCCCGTGTTCCACGTCACTACCACGGGTGCCCGATCGTTGAGGACTCGAATATACTTGATAGGGTGACCCACGTCATGATGTGTCGATCACGTGACCATCTGACGTCGACGACGCCCTCGAGTCCGGAGGAGCAGATGACGAGCATCCCCGAGCGCCACCTGGTGGGTCTCGACGGCTCTGGCCCCGCGGAGAGGTCTCGCGCGCCGCACGGGGCGCCCGAGTCCCGCGATTCGGGGGGAGAGGCGCTGGAGGCCACCCTCTCCGCCATCGATCGGGCGCGGGACCTCCTCGGCTGGACCGCGGGCGACGACGAGGCGCCGGTGGTCGGCCGGGCGGCCGGGGCCAGGGCACTGGCCCGTGCCTGGACGGAGGCGGGTGCCGAGATCCAGGACCTCGCCGTCTCCGGCACCGACCCGCTCCGGCTCCAGGCCATGGTCGGGTTGCTGGGGGACATCCGGGACGCCGAGCAGCAGTTGAGCAGCTCCGCCTCCACGGCGACCCAGGGGCTGATGGGACGCGTGCGCGAGGGGCTGCAGACCCTGCGAAGGGCGGGCTCGCTCAGCGAGCTGATCGACCAGGCTCCGGTCGTGGCGGCCGGGATCGGCTTCGACCGGGTGCTGCTCTCGCGGGTCGACGAGTCCGCGTGGGTCCCCGA
>NZ_DASXJS010000165.1:0-19793 GCF_036497245.1 Actinomycetospora sp.
TCGCGCACCTCCTGGGCGATGAACTCCATGAACGCGACGACGTGGTCGGCCTTGCCGTTGAACTTCGCCCGCAGCGCCGGGTTCTGCGTCGCGACGCCGACCGGGCAGGTGTCAAGGTGGCAGGCCCGCATCATGATGCAGCCCGAGACGACCAGCGGCGCCGTCGCGAAGCCGAACTCCTCGGCACCCAGCAGCGCGGCGATCATGACGTCGCGGCCGGTCTTGAGCTGGCCGTCGGTCTGCACGACGATCCGGTCGCGCAGGCCGTTGAGCAGCAGCGTCTGCTGGGTCTCGGCCAGGCCGAGCTCCCACGGACCGCCCGCGTGCTTGATCGACGACAGCGGCGACGCGCCCGTCCCGCCGTCGTGACCCGAGATCAGCACGACGTCGGCCTTGGCCTTGGACACGCCCGCGGCCACCGTCCCGACCCCGACCTGCGAGACCAGCTTGACGTGGATGCGCGCCGCCGGGTTCGCGTTCTTCAGGTCGTGGATGAGCTGGGCGATGTCCTCGATCGAGTAGATGTCGTGGTGCGGCGGCGGGCTGATCAGGCCGACGCCGGGCGTGGAGTACCGGGTCTTCGCGATCCAGGGGTAGACCTTGTGGCCGGGCAGCTGCCCGCCCTCACCGGGCTTGGCGCCCTGCGCGATCTTGATCTGGATGTCGTCGGAGTTGACCAGGTACTCGCTGGTGACGCCGAACCGGCCGGACGCGACCTGCTTGACCGCGGAGCGCCGCGAGTCGCCGTTGGCGTCGCGGGTGAAGCGGCCCGGGTCCTCGCCGCCCTCGCCGGTGTTGGACCGCCCGCCGAGGCGGTTCATCGCGATCGCGAGCACCTCGTGCATCTCCTGCGAGATCGACCCGTAGGAGATGGCGCCGGTGTTGAACCGCTTGACGATCTCGGAGACCGGCTCGACGTCCTCGATCGGCACCGGCGCCCGGTCGGGCTTGAAGGCGAACAGCCCGCGCAGCGTCAGCAGCGCGGAGCTCTGCTCGTCGACGGCGCGCGTGTACTCCTTGAACGTGTCGTAATTCTGCGTCCGCGTGGAGTGCTGCAGCTTGAACACGGTGTGCGGGTTGAACACGTGCAGCTCGCCCTCGCGGCGCCACTGGTACTCACCGCCCACCGCCAGCTCGCGGTGGTTCGCCCGGACCCCGTCGGCGGGCCAGGCCAGCCGGTGGCGGATCGCGACCTCCTCGGCGAGGACGTCGTAGGAGACCCCGCCCAGGCGCGACGTGGTGCCGGCGAAGCAGTCGGCGACGACCTGCTCGCCCAGCCCGATCGCCTCGAAGATCTGCGCGCCGATGTACGACGCGACCGTCGAGACGCCCATCTTGCTCATCACCTTGCGCACGCCCTTGGCGAGCGCCTCGACGATGTTGCGGGTGGCCGTGGGCACGCCGACGCCGGTGATCACGCCGCGGTCGATGAGGTCGGCGACGGTGTCCAGCGCGAGGTAGGGGTTCACCGCCGAGGCGCCGTAGCCGAGCAGCAGCGAGACGTGGTGGGTCTCCCGGACGTCGCCTGCCTCCACGACGAGGTCGACCTGGGTCCGCGTCTTCTCCCGCACCAGGTGCTGATGGACCACGCCCGTGAGCAGCAGCGTCGGGATCGGGGCGCGGTCGGGGTCGGAGTGGCGGTCGGACAGGACGATCACACGGGCGCCGTCGGCGACGGCGGCCGAGACCTCCTCGCGGATCTCGGCGAGGCGGGCGTGCAGTGCCGCGCCGCCGCCCCCGACCAGGAAGAGCCCGGAGACCACGTGCGGGGCGAAGCCGGGGAGGTTCCCGTCGTCGTTGATCCCGATGATCTGGGCGAGCTCGTCGTCGTCGATGACGGGCAGCGAGAGCACCACGCGCCGGCACGAGGCCGGGCTGACCTCGAGCAGGTTGGTCTCCGAGCCGAGCGAGACTCCCAGCGAGGTGACGAGCTCCTCGCGGTAGGCGTCCAGCGGCGGGTTGGTGACCTGCGCGAAGAGCTGGATGAAGTAGTCGAACAGCAGCCGGCTGCGCGCGGAGAACGGAGCCAGCGGGGCGTCGTTGCCCATCGACCCGGTGGCCTCGCCCGCGCCGGTCGCCATCGGGCGCAGCAGGAGGGTCAGCTCCTCGTCGGTGTAGCCGAAGGTCTGCTGCCGACGGACGAGCACCTCGCGGTCGAACGGCACGCGGTCCCGCGCGGGCAGGTCCGCGAGCTCGATCATCCCGGCGTGCAGCCACTCGTCGTACGGGTGCTCCGCGGCGAGCTCGCCCTTGATCTCGTCGTCGTCGACGATGCGGCGCCCGACGGTGTCGACGAGGAACATGCGGCCGGGCTCGAGGCGGCCCTTGCGCACGATCGCGGACGGCTCGATCTCGAGCACGCCGACCTCGCTGCCGAGCACGACCAGGCCGTCCTCGGTGACCCAGTAGCGCGCCGGGCGCAGGCCGTTGCGGTCCAGGACCGCGCCGATCACGGACCCGTCGGTGAACGCGGCGAGGGCCGGACCGTCCCAGGCCTCCATGATCGTGGAGTGGTACCGGTAGAAGGCCCGCCGGGCCGGATCCATCTCGGTGTGGTTCTCCCACGCCTCGGGGATCATCATCAGCACCGCGTGCGGCAGCGAGCGCCCGGCAAGGTGGAGCAGCTCCAGCACCTCGTCGAAGCTCGCGGAGTCGCTGGCCTCCGGCGTCACGATCGGGAAGAGCCGGTCGAGCTCGCGGGCCGAGAACGCGCCGGTGGCGAGCATGGACTCGCGGGCGGTCATCCAGTTGCGGTTGCCGCGCAACGTGTTGATCTCGCCGTTGTGCGCGAGGTATCGGTAGGGGTGCGCGAGGTCCCAGGCCGGGAACGTGTTCGTCGAGAACCGGCTGTGCACGAGGGCGAGCGAGCTGGTGGTCCGCTCGTCACGCAGATCCGCGTAGAACGGTCCGAGCTGCTCCTCGGCGAGCATGCCCTTGTAGACGATGGTTCGGCCCGAGAGGCTCGGGAAGTAGGTCTCGCACCCGGCGGCGCGGGTCTCGTGCTCCACGCGCTTGCGCAGCGCGAAGGTCCGGCGCTCGAGGGTGAGGACGACGTCCGCGTCGTCGTCGCCGGCGTTCGGGGTGTCGACCACGGTCGTCACGTGGTCGGGCAGGCCCACGAAGAGCTGGCGGAAGCGCGGCATGACCTCGCGCGCGGTCGGGCCGATGCCCGCACCGTCGGGGTCGGTCGGCAGGTCGCGCCAGGCCAGGAGCTCCAGTTCCTCCTCGGCCGCGAGGCGCTCGACGATGGCACACGCCTCCTCGGCCCGCGCCTGGTCGGTGGGCAGGAACGCGGTCCCCGCGGCGTAGCGGCCCGCCGACGGCAGCGTGACGCCCTGCTCGGCGAGCAGCGGGCGGAAGAGGCCGTCCGGGAGCTGGAGGAGGATGCCCGCCCCGTCGCCGGTGGCGTGCTCGGCCCCGCGGGCGCCGCGGTGCTCGAGGTTGATCAGGGCCGTGAGCCCCTTCGCGACGATGCCGTGGTCGCGGCGACCCGCGATGTCGGCGACGAACGAGACACCGCAGGCGTCGTGCTCGTGCGCGGGGTCGTAGAGCCCCTGGGCGCGCGGCCGTGCCGTGGATGCGGTGCCGGCTGCGCGGACCGCGAGGTCCTGGTTCCGGCCGGTGGTGCTGGTGCCGGTGGCGGTGGTGGCCACGTGCCCCTCCCGTCGTCGACGAAGGTGGTGGGCCGTTCCGCGGCGGTGTGCGGCCGAACGGCCGAGCAGGCGTGCGGAGTGCGGCGGGTCTGGGTGGTTCCGGCGGGCGAGGAGGCGGTCGGCGGTCGGCGGCAGGAGGCCGTCGCCCGGTACGGGCGGGGTGGGGAGCTGGGCTCGAGCGGGAGTCGGGGGACGGCGTCCCGGGGGTCGGGCCGGAGCATCGTCCGCCGGCCCGAGGGCGGACGGCTCCGTGGTGTGGTCCGAAGCAACCTGACGTTAACGGTGCCGAAGGCCCCGCGCACGGGCCCGAACGAGATCGGGAACGTGCTGATCGCCACGTTCCGGCAACCTGGCGGCCGCTCCGGCCACGGTGGCGTCATCCCGTCGTGACGTCGTTGTCACTGCGGGTGTCGGTCCACCCGAGGGCGTCGCCTCCGGCTCCGGGGGCGGGATCGCCGCCTCCGTCGTCGGAGTTCCCGTGCACCGACGGTCCGCGCCGCAGCCCGATCTGCGGGGACCGACGGGTATCGGGGTCGTGATGTCGGGGTATGCCCTTATGGTCTCGAACGGATGTTCGATCGCCCGGGGCGTCCGCGACGCGCCACGCGTCTGTGACGCCCCGCGGCGGTGGGACCGCCCGTGCGAGCAGCAGCACGACACACGACGGCCACGACCTCGGGAGCCATCATGAGTGAGACCGACACGCGGGACAGTGTGCCGTCCGACACGCCGTCCGGCCAAGACCCCGGTGGAGACACAGCTGACACACAGTCGCCGGACGCCGCTCCGGACCCCCACGGCGTGAAGGCCCAGGGGGAGGGATCCGACGCGGAGAAGGACTCCTCACAGTGGGTCACCGGGGACGAGCCGATGACCGGCCCGCAGGCCTCCTACCTGGAGACCCTCGCGCACCAGGCGGGCGAGACGGTCCCCGAGGGACTCACCAAGGCCCGGGCCTCGGACGAGATCGAGCGGCTGCAGTCGAGCGCCGCCCCGGCGGGCGACTCGCCCGAGGGGAACCAGCCGGTGGAGCGGCCCACGGACGAGTGGGTCACCGGCGAGGAACCGATGACCGGCCCGCAGGCGAGCTATCTCGAGACGCTCGCCCAACAGGCGGGCACCGAGCCGCCCACCGGCCTGTCGAAGTCGCAGGCCTCCCGCGCGATCGACGAGCTGAGGGCCAAGGCGACCCCATGAGGCACGTGTGGCCGCCCGGCGGCCCGCCGGGCGAGCTCGACCGGTCGGCGCTCGCCGGGGTCTACGCCTATCCCGACCCGCCGCGGCGCCCGTTCGTCCGCGTCAACTTCGTCGCGAGCGCGGACGGCGCCGTCAGCGCGGGCGGGGTCTCCACGGGCCTGACCGCCCCGGGCGACCGGCAGGTGTTCGGCCTGCTCCGCGAGCTCGCGGACGTGGTGGTCGCCGGCTCGGGCACGGTGGGGGCCGAGCGGTATCGCGGCGTGCGCACCTCGCCGGAGCTCCGCGCCCGACGCCGGGCGCGGGGCCGGGCCGAGGTGCCCCCGGTCGCCGTCGTCACCGCGACGGCGGCCCTGGAGCCCGATGCCCCGCTGTTCACCGACACCGCGGTCCCGCCGCTGCTGCTGACGACGGCGGGGGCGGCCCCGGGGGCTCGGGACCGGTTCTCCGAGGCCGCCGAGGTCCTCGCCGTCGGCGACACGGAGGTCACGCCCGCCGCCGTGCTCGGCGCGCTGGCCGGGCGCGGGCTGTACCGGGTGCTGTGCGAGGGCGGGCCGGGCCTGTTCGGGTCGTTCGCGGCGGCGGGGCTGGTCGACGAGCTGTGCCTGAGCCTGGCGCCGCAGCTGGCAGGCGGCGGGGCGGGCCGCATCCTCGAGGCACCCGACGGGTCGCCCGCCGGACCGGAGGCGATGCGCCTCGCGTCGGTGCTCGCCCACGACGACGGGCTGATGCTCCGGTACCGGACGGAACGGGGGGACCTGGTCGACCCGCCGCCCCGGTAGCGCGGACGGGCGGGTCGCGGAGATCCTTTCCGGATGGGATTCCGCGCCCGTCGGCCGCTCCGAGGGACACGACCGTGACCCGCCGCACCCGCGCCTCGTATGACGGCGCCTCCGCCCACTACCTGTCCCCGGATCGCCGGGACCCGGTCAAGCGGCTCTGGGAGGAGCCGCTGAACCACCGGCTCCTCGCGTCCGCGATCGCGGCCCTGCCGCGCTCGTCCCGGCCGCTGCGGGTCCTCGACGTCGGCGCCGGGACCGGCGACGGCCTCGCCCTGGTGGACGGGGGTCTCGCGCTGACCCCGGACCCCGCGCGGCCCGTCCACTACGTCGGCCTGGACCCGGACCCCGCGATGGTCGAGACCGCGCGGGCCCAGCACGCCGACCGCGCCGACGTCGAGTTCCTCCGCGGCGATGTCAGGGCCGGCCCGCCCGTCGACGACGTCGACCTGTACCTCTCCGCGGGCGTGCCCTACTCCCACCTGTCGCACGCGGACTTCCCGGAGGCATTGACCGGCATCCTCGCCGCCGCGGGCCGCAGGCGCGGGCCGACGGCGCTCGTCGTCGACGTGCTCGGCCGATACTCGATCGAATGGACGACGCGGTGGGGGCTGGACTCCTGGGACTACCGGATGTCGTTCTTCCACGGCGCGGACGAACGGGACGACGCGATCGCGGCGCCCATGAGCGTCCACACCCGCCGCTCGGTGGCCGCGGCCCTCGAGCGGGCCGCGGGCGCGACCGGCGTCCGGCTCCGCTCGGTCGATTACCACGATCGCTCGGTGATGGTCGGCCGCCACACGACCACGGGCGCCTTCGCCCCGGACGTGCCGAACTACCGGTCCCTCGTCAACCGCCTCCACGAGGGCGACGTGACCGTCGCGCTGGACGACCTGTCCTTCACCGCCCCGGCGGTGGACGCCCCCGCCGAGATCACCGACTTCTTCGCCGCCCTCGAACCGGCATGGAACGCGTGCCTCGCCCGCACCGCGGCCCGTGAGGCGGCCGACGGGCCCACCATCGAGGCCCGGACGTGCCTGGCCACGGGGCTCCGCGACGTCGAGTACCGGCTGCAACGCGGACTGGGCGCAGCCCACTCGCTCATCGGCGTCGCGATCATCGAGTAGTCCGTTCGGGTGACATGCCGTGATGATCCCGCGCCCGCCGCAGTCCTACGGGTAGTCGGCGGGCCGCGAGCGTGATCACGACCCGTGACACGACGTCCCGCCCCCGAGCGCAGAGGAGCGCTACATGACGACCGCCTCGGACTCTCCCTCGACGACCACCGCGAGCCCCGGTCCGCGCACCGGCGGCGCCTCGCCGTCCCGTCTCGCCGACGACTCCGGCCAGGGCAAGACCACCATCGCCTCCGGCGTGGTGCAGAAGATCGCCGGGATCGCGGCCCGCGAGGTCTCCGGCGTGCACTCGATGGGCGGCGGTGTCTCGCGCGCCTTCGGTGCCATCCGCGAGCGCATCCCCGGCGGCACCGGCACCTCGCAGGCCGCGGGCGTGCAGGTGGAGGTCGGCGAGAAGCAGGCCGCGATCGACCTCGACATCATCGTCGAGTACGGCGCCGGGATCGTCGAGCTCGCCCGCGCCGTGCGTCGCAACGTCATCGGCGCCGTCGAGCAGATGACCGGCCTCGAGGTCATCGAGGTCAACATCGCGGTCAACGACATCCACATGCCGGGCGACGAGGACGACTCCGAGCCCGCGCCTGCTCCGACCTCGCGGGTCGAGTGAGCGTCCCCGCTCCGGGCGCGGCCGGGATCCCCGGGGCGATCCCCGCCTCCGCTCCGGGAGTGCGCGCCACCTCCCCGGGGGACGCGTCGGCCCCGGGCCGCGGGGGGCTGTCCGAGCGCGTCGCCGACGCCCTGCTCGCGCACCCCGACGTCGTGCGGCTCTCCGGCGGTCAGTTCGGGTCGATCGCGACCTACCTGCCGGGGCGCCGCCTCGTGGGCGTCGCGCTCGGGGACGGCGGCGAACCGGCGCGGATCAGCGTGGTCCTGCGCCTCGGAGCTCCGGTGCTGGCGACCGCGGACGCCCTGCGCGTCCTGGTCGGCGCCGAGACCGGGGCCGAGCGGGTGGACGTCGTCGTCACCGACGTCGAGCCCGCGGGTCCCGTCCCGTGACCGCGGTGGACGACCGGGGGCACGGCCCCGACGCGGGCCGGGCGGCGGCGACCGTCGCCGCGCGCTTCCGGGCGTTCGCCCGCCGCCATCACCCGGACGTCGGCGGCGACCCTGAGACCTTCCGGCTCGGCGTGGAGGCCTTCCGCGCGGGCCGGTCGCCCTTCGCCGCCGTGGGTGACACCGACATCACCGGGGCCACCGACATCGCCGGGGCCACCGACCCGGCCTGGAGCACCGGTCCGACGGGACCTCCGCCGCGCCGGACGATCCCCGACGACGACCCGCGCCTCGACGCACCGATCGTCGCGGTCTCCGGCCACGTGGTGCCCCGCACCCTGCGGGCCGGCCGCCGCTGGCTGGGCCGAGGCCCGCTCCATCCCGTCCGTACACGCCGGGTGATCTGACCCTGCGGCCCCGTACCCGCCCCTCGCTCTGCCTGGAGGTCCTTCCCATGAGCGCTACCACGGCCGGCCTGTTCGTCGGCCTCCTGCTCGGCGTCGCCGCGGCGGCCGGCGGTCTCGTCGGCTTCTTCATCGCCCTCGTCCTGGGCATCCTCGGCCTGGTCGTCGGGCGTGTGCTCGACGGCGAGCTCGACCTCACCCAGTTCACCGGACGCGGCCGCGACCGATGAGCGAGCCCGCCAGCGACGCGACGACGCCGGTCCCGACCGTCCCCGATCCCGGGACGGCCGGCGACGAGGCGGGCGAGCGCGGCACCCTCGAGATCTCCTTCTCGGTGGTGCGCCGCATCGCCGAGCACGCCGCGGACACCACCGAGGGCACGATCCGCACCGAGCGGCGTCTGGTCGGTGTCGGCCTCGGTGAGGCCGGGTCGACCGCCAAGGTCTCCGGTTACGGCGACCAGGTCGACCTGCGCCTCGAGGTTCCGCTCGCCTACCCCGCGCCGATCGCGCTGACCGTGGACGCGGTCCGCGGCAACGTCCGCGAGCGCGTCCAGACGCTCACCGGCTACGCGGTGCGCGCCCTCGACGTCACCGTCTCGGCGCTCGCCGTCCCGGCCGGCCCCGCGGCCCCCACCCGACGGACGGAGTGACCGCTGCCATGCGCTTCCTGTTGCGTCTGCTCTCCCCCGTGCTCGGCCTGGTCGTGGCCGCCGCCGGCGTCATCACCACGATCGAGGTCATCACCGCGTGGCTCGCGCCCGCGTCCTCGCCGCTGATCGTCCCGTGGCCGACCTGGCAGGCCGCCCTCCTGGCGACGACCTGGTCGTCCCCCGTGGTACGCGGCGTGGCCATCGGTATCGGCGTCGTCGGGCTGCTCGTGCTGCTCGTGGCCCTCGTCGGCCGCCGCCACGACGTCCGCCTCACCGACCCGGTCCCCGAGGTCACGGTGACCACCTCACCGCGCTCGCTCGCCCGCGCCGTCGGGCACGAGGTCCGGTCCCACGCCGACGTGGTGTCGGCCTCGGTCGTCGCCTCGTCGAAGAAGGTCGTGGTCAAGGCCGGGACCCTCGACGCGCCCGAGGGCGTGCGCGATTCCGTCCGGGGCCGGGTCGACGACCTGCTCACCCGTCTGCCGCTCGCGCGCCGGCCGCGCGTGTCGGTCTCCGTCGCCGCTACCAAGGGGGTCAAGTGAGCCGCCGTTCCCGCGCCGCGGTCGCCCGTTCCACCGCCTCCGACCGCACGCTGGTCATCCTCTCCGGATTGGTCCTGCTCGCCGTCGGGGTGCTGGTGGTGCTGCTCGGCATGGGGATCTTCGGGGTCTACCGCGCGCAGCGCCCGCTCATCGACCCGGACATCAGCGCCTGGATCACCGACAACGCGAACGCCGCCCGGTGGATCGCGATCGTCGGCGGGATCGTGCTGCTGGTCGTGGGCCTGACGTGGGCGATCCGGTCGCTGCGGCCCGAGCCGCGGCCCGACGTCCTGCTCTCGGAGGTGCCCGGACAGCGTCTGACCGTCGAGCACTCCGCGATAGCCGAGGCGGTGCGCAGCGATGCGGAGTCGATCGAAGGCGTCAGCCGGGCCCGGGTGCGCCTGGTCGGCACCGAGCGCAGGCCTGCCCTGCGGTTGACGCTCTGGCTCGTCGAGGACGCCGACGTGCGCGACGTGTGGGCCGAGGTCGACGGCCGGGTCCTCGCCCGGGCGCGCCAGGCGTTCGCGGTCGACGCGCTGCCGACGGCGGTCCGCATCGAACTGGACGCCGCGGCGGCGAAGACCCCGCGCGTGCTCTGAGCCACACTGGGCCCGTGGACCTGCCCGTCATGCCGCCGGTACTCCCGATGCTGGCGAAGCCCGTGAAGACCATCCCGGAGGCCCAGCGCTACGAGCCCAAGTGGGACGGGTTCCGCGCGATCGTCTTCCGCGACGGCGACGACGTGGAGATCGGCAGCCGCAACACCAAGCCGATGACCCGCTACTTCCCCGAGGTCGTCGAGGCGCTGCGCGAGCACCTGCCGCCGCGCTGCGTCCTCGACGGCGAGATCATCGTCGCCGGGGCGGACGGTCGCGGTCTCGACTTCGAGGCCCTGCAGCAGCGCATCCACCCCGCCGCCTCCCGGGTGAACCTGCTCGCCCGGGAGACCCCGGCGAGCGTGGTCGCGTTCGACCTGCTCGCCCTCGGCGACGACGACCTGACCTCCCGGCCCTTCGCCGAGCGCCGCGCTGCGCTGGAGGACGCGCTGGGCCCGGCGGGGCGAGCCCCGGTGCACGTCACCCCGATGACCTCCGACCTCGACGAGGCCCGGGAGTGGTTCGTCCGCTTCGAGGGCGCGGGGCTGGACGGGCTCATCGCCAAGAAGCCCGACCTGCTCTACCAACCCGACAAGCGGGTCATGAGCAAGATCAAGCACGAGCGGACGGCGGACTGCGTCGTCGCGGGCTACCGGGTGCACAAGTCGGGACCGGACGCCCTCGGCTCGCTGCTGCTCGGCCTCCACACCGCCGAGGGGACGCTGGCCTCGGTCGGCGTCGTCGGGGCGTTCACGATGGCCCGGCGCAAGGAACTGTTCGCCGAACTGCAGCCGCTGGTGACGTCGTTCGACGAGCACCCGTGGAACTGGGCCGCCCACGAGCAGGGCGACCGCACACCGCGCAAGAACGAGACCAGCCGCTGGAACGCGGGCAAGGACCTCTCGTTCACCCCGCTGCGCCCGGAGCGGGTGGTCGAGGTGCGCTACGACTACCTCGAGGGCGAGCGCTTCCGCCACACCACGCAGTTCGTCCGCTGGCGCCCCGACCGGGACCCGGAGTCCTGCACGTACGACCAGCTCGAGCGCCCGGTCAGCTTCGACCTCGGCGAGATCCTGCCGACGGCCTGACCGGCCTCCGGGGTCTCACCGGGGCGCGACCACCGGCGGGGCATCATGGGTCGGCCCCGACGATCACGAGAGGTCGCATCATCCCCGCTCCGCGCATCAGCACCCGGGTGCTCGTCCGCAGCCGGGTGCTCGCCGTCGCCGCGCTGGCGGTCCTCGGGCTCCTCGCGGGGTGCGCCGTCGGCCCCAGCCAGCGGCCTCCGGTGGCCACCGTGAACAGCGACGAGCCCCCGGCCGCCGCCCCGGCGGAGACCACCCCGGAGGCCCCACCGCCCGCGCTGCCGCCGCTGACGCCGTCGACGCCGTCGCTGGACTTCACCGACTGCACCGGCCCGGTCCTCGCCGGCCTCGGCGGGCAGGCCGCGCTCGGCGGGCGCGACGTGCGGATGGGCTGCGCGACGGTGCCGGTGGGCGGCGGGTTCGCGGCCGGGTCGTCGGCCTCGGCCGCCGAGGTCGACGTGACCCGCGTGACGCTCGGCCCCGCCCCGGCGACCCCGACGGTGCCGGTCGCGGTGCTCGGCGACCCGGGACGGCGCACCGGCACCGAGTCGGCCGTCCGGCTCGCGGCCCAGGGCCCGGCGGACCTCCTCTCCGGCCGCACCCTCTACGGGATCGATGTCCGCGGGAGCTCGGGCACCGCGGTGGACTGCATCACCCCGACCACCCGCGCCGCGCTCGACGACGCCGACCCGACCGCCGGGGATGCCGCCGCCCTCGCCCCGCTCGCGGCCGCGGCGGGCAGCGCCGCCAAGACCTGCTCCCAGCTGCTCGAGGACTCGCTCACCGACTTCACGACCGCGACCGACGCCGACGACCTCGAGGCGGTCCGCCAGGCGCTCGGGGCGTCCCGGCTCAACGCGGTCGGGCTGGGTGGCGGCGCGGCCGCCCTCGCCGCGTGGGCGCAGTCGCACCCCGGCGCACAGGGCCGCCTCGTGCTCGACGCCCTCCCCGACCCCACTGCCGCCGACCCCGTCCGCTCGGACGCACGGGGGGCCGCGGCCCGTGCGGCGCTCGACGCCTTCGCCACGGCCTGCACGTCGGGCGGGAACTGCCCGCTCGGTCCGGACCCGCGCGCCGCCGTCGCCGACCTCGTGGCGCGACTGCGGACGGCGCCCCTGCCCGCCTCACCGAGCGCGACCGGGCCCGTCCCGGGCCGCGAGGTGACCGCCGGGACCGTCGTCACGGTGCTGGTCGACCGGCTCGCCGACCCCGCTTCCTGGCCCGGTCTCGCCACCGCGCTCGCGGCGGCCCGGGCCGGCGATCCCGCGGGGGTCCTCGGGCTCGCCGACTCCCGGGAGGGCACCGGTCCCGACGACGCCGGGTACGACATCGGGCTCGTGCAGGCCTGCAACGACGACAGCGCCCGCCAGACCGTCGACCAGGTCGGCGCGGCGGTGCGCCGGGCCGCGGCGGGCGATCCGGTGTTCGGCGGGTGGTTCGCGCAGCGGGCGCTGGAGTGCTCCTCGTGGCCCGTGCCCACCGGCGCCCCCGCCCCGCTCGCCGGGACCGCGACCCCCGCGCTGCTGCTCGGGACCGCCGCGGACCCGGCGGTGCCCCTCGCCGAGAGCCAGCGGGTCGCCGCGGGCATGCAGGGCTCGGTGCTGGTGTCGTGGCTGGGTGCCGGGCACGGCGCCTACCCCGCCACGCCGTGCATCGCCGGGGTCGTCGACGACTTCCTGGTCGACGGCCGGATCCCGCGCGAGGAGACCGTCTGCCCACCGTGAGCACGGTGGGCGACTGTGCTGTCCGCGCTCCGCCGGGCGACACGATGATCATCGGCGTGCCGGGGAGAGGCACCGCCCGTACGCTGCCCGCGTGCCGCTGCCGCGCCTGCTCGACGCCGCGCTCGACCGCCTGGTGATCCCGGGCTACTCCCGTCTGGGCTTCCTGGCCCGCTCGGCAGGGTGGTCGACGTTGCCCCCGGAGGCCCTGCGGGGCCGGACGATCGCGGTGACCGGCTCGAGCACCGGGCTCGGCGAGGCGACGGTGGCCGGCCTGGTGAGCCTCGGCGCCGCGGTCGAGATGGTGGTGCGCGACCGCGGCCGGGGTGAGGCCGCCCGCGACCGGGTGCTCGCCTCGCACCCCGGCGCGCAGGTGACGGTGGGGCGCTGCGACCTCGCCGATCTCGACGACGTCCGGCGCTACGCGGCCGACGCGCGGGACCGGCTGATCGCGCTGCACGGCCTGGTCCACAACGCGGGCGTGCTGCCCGACGCCCGCACCGAGACCGCCGCGGGCCACGAACTGTGCCTGGCCACCCACGTCCTCGGCCCGTTCCTGCTCACCCGCGAACTGTTGCCCCTGCTCCGGGCCGGCTCGCCCCCCGACCGCCCCGGGAGCCCGGCACGCGTGGTCTTCGTGTCCTCGGGAGGGATGTACACCGCCTCGCTGCGCACCGACGACCCGGAGTTCCGCGAGGGCCGGTTCTCGGGCGGCGCCGCCTACGCGCGCACCAAGCGCATGCAGGTGGTCCTCGCGGAACTGCTCGCCGACGACCTCGCGGGCGCGGGCGTCGCGGTGCACAGCATGCACCCGGGGTGGGCCGACACCCCGGGCGTCGCCGGGTCGCTGCCGGCGTTCCGCCGGATCACCGGGCCGCTGCTGCGCACCGTCGACCAGGGGGCCGACACCGCGGTGTGGCTGCAGGCCGCCCGCGAGCCCGGGCAGTGCAGCGGCGTGTTCTGGCACGACCGGGTGCCCCGGCCGACCCACTACCTGCCCGGGGGCGAGGAGGCCCCCGAGGCGCGGGCGGGCCTGTGGGCGTTGTGTGTCGACGCCGTCGGCCCCGCCTGAGCCCGCCCGGCCCACCCTGACCTGGTCCGGGAGCGAACGGTCCCTCGATCGGTTCCTCCGATCGGGGTACGGTCCCGGCTCCGGATAACGCCGGACGGCCGCCGACCGATGCGACGGGTGAACACCCCGTGACGGCGCGGGGACCGGGTGCCTCGGGGGCGACGGATGATGGGTCAGGACATGGGGACCGCGGGCGAGCGGCAGGGTCGGCACGCGGCGCCGACCTCGGCGCCCCCGGTCACGCCGCCCGGCGGATACCGCCCCGGGACCGGCGGGTTCCCCGCAGGTCCCCGGCCGCCCTACGCGCAGCACCCGTACCCCGGACAGGCCCCCTACGCCGGCGCCCGGCCCTACCCCAGCCCTTACGTCCCCGGCCCGCGTCCGACTCCGACCGGCCCGCACGGCGTCGCGAGCGTCGGGCCCTATGCCTGGGACCCGTCCGTGGACGTCGAGGACCCCCGGCCCGCGGGCAACGCCCCGGCGGCCTTCTCGGTCATCCTCGGCCTGCTGGCGCTGCTGATCAGCTTCCGGCCGCTGGCGTTCGGGACCATGGCCATGGCCTGGGACACCTACGTGGCGCTGGGCGTCGCGGTGCTGGCCCTGGTCCTGGGCGGCGTGGCCCTGCGCTCGCCGGTCCGCCGCCCGGTCGCCGTCGTCGGGATGACGATCTCGATCGCGGCGATGCTCGTCGTGGCGGTCCTGCCCACGATCTGACGGTGGCGCGCAACACCGCGACCCCGGCCGGGTCTTCTTCGCCCGGACGGCCGCTGTCCCCGGACCGGGCGAACCTGGGCGTCCCGACCAGGTGACCCGCCGGAGCGGCGCTGGAACCCGGCGACGGTGGGGTGCCACCGTCGGACCCATGTCCTCCGCGTCCGCGCCGCCCCGCCCGTCCTCGGCCACGCCGATCTTCGACGCGGTCGACCAGTGGTGGCGCGACGGCGGTGACGACCCGCTGCCGTGCACGATGCTGTCCTTCCCCGGCTCGACGCGTGACCCCCGCCGGCCGGTGCGGGTGCCCGCGTCGGCCGGTGGTCCGCGACACCTGCTCGCACGCGTGTGAGCGCTCCGGAGACGACGTGCGTCCCGATCATGATCATCCGGGGTCGTACGATGGCGGGGTGACGCCTTCCGTCACGCCGCTGTCGGCGTCCGCACTCGTGATCCCGGTGTCGCGCTGGGCCGACGACGGGGTCCGGGAGCGCACCCGGCGGACCCGTCGGCGCCTGCTGGTCGCCGCGGCCGCGCTCATCGACGAGGCCGGTTACCGCGGCGCGTCGCTGTCGGACATCCTCGCCGCCGCCGGGCTGACCAAGGGCGCGCTGTACTTCCACTTCCGCAGCAAGTACGCCCTCGCCGAGGCGGTGGTCGTCGAGGTCGAACGGTCGTGGGACGTCGTGGTCGCCGAGATCGCCGCCCGGGGCCTCGACCCGCTCTGGCGCCTCCTCATCGAGACCGACGCGTACGTGGCGCGATGGATGTACGACCCCCTCGTCCGCGGGGTCGGCCGGGCCCTCGACGACCCCGAGCTGCGTGACCTGCGGTCCCGCTGGCTCTCGGACTGGGAGCGGGCGACGATCGAGCGCCTCGAGCAGGCCGCGGCCGCGGGCCTGCTCGCCGCCGAGGTCGACCCGCGACGCGCGGGCCGCGCCGTCGTCGCCGTCGCCAACGGGAACTACGGACTCGCCGACGGGCCCGACGACCTGTGGGCGCGCATGAGCGAGTCGTGGGAGGGGTTGCTGCCGATCATGGCGTCGGCCACGTGGCACGCCGGCTGGGCGGCGTCGAACTGGAGCACCCGACCCGCCCCGGCTCTCGAGGCCTACCGGCTCGCCCGCGAGCCCTGATCGCGCTCGGCCTGCCAGCGGGCGAGCGTGTCGCCGTAGCGCTCCATCACCGCGGCCCGCACGTCCGGGTCGTTGCGCGGCACCGGCTCGATGAAGATCTCGTCGAGGTCGGGGAGGGCCTCGCGCAGCTCGTCGTCGAGCCGGACGCAGGCGCGCTCGAGGTCGGCGGCGGTGAGGGTGTCGACGAAGTCCACGCGTGCGCAGAGCAGCACGGAGTCGGTACCGGTGACCATGGTCTGGATGTCGACGACCTGGTCGACCTCGGGAGCGTCGGCGATGTGGTCGAACGCGTCGTGCACGATCCGCACCCCGGCCGTGCGCCCGATGAGCAGCGACCGGTTGGTCTGCCCGAGGACGAACGCCACCCCGGCCAGCAGCACCCCGATGAGCAGCGACGCGACCCCGTCCCAGACCCCGGAACCGGTGAGCTGGTGCAGACCGACGCCCAGGGCGGCGAGCGCCAGGCCCATCAGCGCCGCGGAGTCCTCGTAGAACACGCTCTTGACCGTGGGGTCGTCGGAGACGCGCAGGTACCTCAGCATCGAGAGCCCGAGCTCCCGGCTCTCGCCGCGCACCTGGCGGACCGCCTGCGCCCACGACGTCCCCTCGATGAGCGCCGACAGGGCGAGCACGCCGTAGGCCACCCACGCCAGCGTCTGTTCGCTCTCCCCCGACGCCATCGTCGCGATGCCCTCGTAGACCGCGAACGTCGCGCCGGTGACGAACACCGAGACCGCGGCGATGAGCGCCCAGAAGTAGCGCTCCTTGCCGTAGCCGAACGGGTGGGCCCGGTCGGCGGGCCGCGACGACCGCCGCAGCGCGGTGAGCAGCAGCCCCTCGGTCGTGGTGTCCGCGACCGAGTGCGCGGCTTCGGCGAGCATGGCCGACGACCCCGTGAGCAGGCCCGCGACCAGCTTGAGGATGCCGACCCCGACGTTCGAGGCCAGCGCGATCAGGACGGTGAGGGTGCTGCCGCTCGGGCCGGCGCTGTCCGCCTCGCCGGTGCTGTCTCCCTCGCCGGCGCTCTCTCCCTCGGCCGCGCCGTCGCCCCCCGCGGGCCCCGGCTCAGTCACGGGCGCCGGGGGCTCAGTCACGGGCGCCGGGGGCGGTGCGCACGAGGGCGTCCCAGCCCTGGTCGCGGGCCCGGGCCGCCTCCTCGGCGGCCCCTCCACCGCGCAGCCCGAACAGTCGTTTCGCGAACAGCAGGTAGGCGATGACGGCGAGGTTGATGACCAGCGCGAGGACCTTGAACGCGGTGACCCGCCCGGTGAGCTCGTAGATCTCGGGGATGAGCAGGACCGCGGTGGCCACCAGCGTGAGGTACTCCGCCCAGCGCCGGGCCCGCCACAGCCCGATCGCCTCGACGCCTTCCAGCAGGGCGTAGGCGGCGACGACGAGGCCGATGAGCACGACCGTCGTCGCGCTCGCCGAGAACGCCCGGGTGAGCTCGCCGACGAAGCCGTCGTCGCCGTCCCCGATCCCCACGGTGTCCCGCAGCGTCCCGAGCACCGCGAAGAACGGGGTCCGCAGCACGTCGCGGTCGGCCAGGAAGACGAACACGGCCGCCGCGACCAGCGCGAGGCCCACGAAGTGGATCACCCGGTCGATCGCGATGAGCCGCAGGACGAACCGGTCGCGCAGGGCCCGACCCCGCAGCGGCAGGTCGACCTCGGCACGGGTCGGCAGCTGCGCCCGGGTCGGGGCGGCCGGGGCGGGCAGCGGGACCCAGGAGTCGCAGCGCAGGCAGCGGTGCCAGCGCAGGGCCGTCCTCCCCTCCTGGGGAGCGTCCTCGCGGACGACGATCGCCGGGTCGAACCCGTCGTCGTCGGAGGACAGGGTGGCCGCATCGGTGCCCAGCAGGGCGTGCCCGCGCAGCCCGCAGGTGACGAGCTCGTAGTGGAACCGGGCGCGGAAGCGTGCTGGGGCGACCGTCCCGGGCGGGCGGTGCGACCCGTCCGGCGCGCGCAGCAGGGCCCCGTCGGTCCCCGGGGTCGGGGTCGGTGGCGCGCTGGGTGACGTGCTGCTCCGTGACGTGGTGCTCGGTGATGTGCTGCTCGGTGTCGTACTGCTCATGGGCGGGCTCCTCCCGGCACGATGATCGTACGAGCGACCGGCCCGTCGACGCGCGCGCCGAGCACCCCGAGTGGTGATCGGGAAGGCGGACCGCCACGCTGGTGGGTGCCATGACCACTGAGCCCCGCATCTCCCCCGCACCCGTCCGCCTCGTCCTCGCCGGGCTGGCCGCGCTCCTGTTCCTCGCCGGCTGCTCCTCCTCCGGCGACGGCCCCCCGGCCGCGAACGCCGGGACCACCGCCCCCGCGGCCCCGGCGTCGGCGACCACCGCGGGCCTGGTGTCGACGCCGCTGCAGGCGGGCCCCGGCCTCGGGGACGCCCCGTTCGACACCTCGCGCTCGGTGATGGTGCCGCCGGGGTGGACCGCCTCGGTGTGGGCACGGGTGCCGAAGGCGCGGCTGGAGGTCTGGGCGCCGGACGGGTCGCTGCTGGTCTCGCTGCCCGAGACCGGCGAGGTCACGCGGCTGGTGCCGGGCGCGAACGGCGCGCCGCCCACGTCGTCGTCGCTGCTCACCGGGCTCACCCAGCCGCACGGGCTCGCGTTCGACGGCTCGACGCTCTACGTCGCCGAGAGCAACCAGGTCTCGGCCTACCAGTACGGGAACGGCCAGGCCGCGGGGAAGCGGGTCGTGGTCCCGAACCTCCCGGACGCCAAGGGCGCGGGCCTGGGCGGCGCCTATGCGCACGCGCTCAAGTCCGTGGCCGTGGGCCCGGACAAGTCGCTCTACGTCTCGGTCGGCTCGACGGCGAACATCTCGCCGCAGGATCGCGACGCGGACCCGCAGCGCGCGTCGATCCTGCGGTTGCCGCCGGGCGGGGGCAAACCGGAGGTGTTCGCGCGCGGCGTGCGCAACGGCACCGGCCTCGCCGTCGGGCCCGACGGCGAGGTGTGGACCGCGGTGAACAACCGCGACAACATCCAGTTCCCCTACCACCAGCCCTATGGCGGCGACGGCGACGCGTTCGGCCAGGTCCTCCCGCAGTACGTCAACGACCATCCGCCGGAGGAGCTGGCCGCGCTCACCCCGGGCCGCGACCTCGGGTGGCCGTTCTGCAACCCGGAGCCGGACACGCAGCCCGGCGCCCCGCTGACGCCGCTCAAGCACGCCGACCTCGCGTTCACCCGCGACGCCGAGACCAACGCGGACGGCTCGAAGCTCGACTGCTCGACGCTCGCGCCGATCGAGCAGACCTTCGGGGGGCACTCGGCGCCGCTGGGCCTGACCTTCGCGAACGTCCCGGGCCTCGGCGAGGGTGCCGTGGCCGGCGTGCACGGCTCGTGGAACCGGACAGCGCCGCGGGCCCCCGAGGTGTCGTTCTTCAGCTGGGCGAACGGCCGGATGGGCGACCAGCAGACCCTGGTCGGCGGGTTCCAGGCCCCCGACGGGTCGCGCTGGGGTCGGCCGGTCGCGGCGGTCCCCGGGCCCGACGGGGCGCTCTACGTCAGCGACGACGAGGCGGGCGCGATCTACCGGGTGGCGCCGCCCGGGAGGTGAACCGGCAGCGGGACCGTCGCCGCGATCTGCTCCAGGAGCGCGGCGGCGTGCTCCTGGCTGCGGCGCAGGTCCGGCTCCAGGTCGGCGAGGGCCGCCGAGCCGCCGATGCCCGCCGCGGCGAGCTCGTCCGGACCCAGGGCCACCGACCCGGCCAGCGCGAGCACCGGGACCCCGGCCGCGGCGGCCCGCGCGGCCACTCCGGCCGGGCCCTTGCCCCGCAGGGTCTGGGCGTCGAGCCGTCCCTCGCCGGTGACGACGAGATCGGCACCGGCCAGGCGGTCGTCGAACCCCAGCAGTTCGGCGACCAGGTCGAACCCGGGCCGCAGCCGCGCGTCGAGCAGCGCCAGCACCCCGTAGCCGACGCCGCCCGCGGCGCCGGCCCCCGGTTCGTCCTCGCGGCCGCCGGTCCCGGTGGCCGCGCCGAGTACCGACGCCCAGGACGCGAGCGCGGCGTCCAGACGGGCCACGGCGTCGGGGTCCGCGCCCTTCTGCGGGCCGTAGACGGCCGCGGCGCCGTGCGGGCCGAGCAACGGGTTGTCCACGTCGCAGG